>JAEWMT010000108.1 GCA_023393095.1 Bacillota bacterium | reverse complement strand
TCCTTAAAGGAAAGTCATCCTCATGATATTCATATCACAAAGGAATCTCCAAACTACAGTGTGGAACAGTAATAGAAAATTAGGTTAATACGTGGATAAATAGTAAGAATGGCAGGAAATTCTAAAGCATTGAAGAATTTCCTGCCACTTCGCGTTTTTAATATTAAATACTGATTTTAGTATCAAATCATATATTTCTTATGGTATAATAAAGGGATTCAATAGTCCTAATTCATAGAAGGATAAGATGAAGGGTCAGAAGATTAGTGAGGGAAACACCGCAGAGATTTTTGATTGGAGAGATAATCACATACTGAAATTGTATCGTAAGGCTTTGCCGTGGGAAGTGATTAATAGGAATTATCGGGGATTCTATAAAAGAAGTTAGCCGATGGAGAATTGTATTAGCGGCTGCAAGACTTATGGAATGGGTTCCGAAATCTGAGAAAAATGCTCTGTTAGAGGAAATAGAGAAGGTATATAGGATATAATCAAAAATAACGCAGGTGAGAGAATGGCAAGAAAAAGACTGACGAGAGCGCAGTGGCGCAGAAGAAGGCACAGAAAAAAAATAGCTTATAGAATAATGATATTACTTCTACTCGTATTTATTGTAGGAGTAGTATTGCTTTTATCAACAGGAGGCCTTAAGAAGTTTATCTCGAACAATAAAGGCATAGATACGATAACCCAGACGCTTTCCAATGGTGAGACGATTGAAGTGAAATTTCTAACACCTAATGAGTACTCAAGACCTCAGAAAACACTTAGAAGAATCAACGGAGTTGTAATCCACTATACAGCGAATCCGGGGAGTTCTGCGGAAAATAACCGCAGCTATTTTGAAGGGTTAGCACAGAGTCATATCACCCATGCCAGTAGCCATTATATTATAGGTCTGGATGGGGAGATCATCCAGTGTATACCGCTTACAGAGATTTCCTATGCCTCAAATGATAGAAATAAAGATACAGTTTCAATCGAGTGCTGCCATCCGGATAAAACAGGAAAATTTACAAAGGAGACTTATGAATCACTGGTATCCCTTGTTGCGGCTCTGTGTAAGCAATTTGATTTGAATAAGAAGGATATTATCCGACATTATGACGTAACCGGAAAGCTTTGTCCTCTGTACTTTGTGGATCATGAGGATACTTGGGATAAATTTAGGGATGATGTAATGGATGATATGATGGATGAAGAGAACAGATAGTATGTTAATAAAGATATAAATTTAGAAAGAGGCTTGATAGCTCTTGATGCAAGTTGTATTTCAGAAGTCCGGTTGTTCCATTTTTATATAAAATGTTATGATGGAATAAGAAAGAGGGTGGCGGTTTGAAGATAGATCGTTTATTACAGATTATTATTTATTTAATGAATTATAATAACGTATCAGCAAGACAATTGGCAGAGCGCTTTCATGTTTCCATCAGGACAATACAGAGGGACATGATCAGTATTGCCCAAGCCGGCATACCGATTTATTCAGATAGTGGTGTCAAAGGCGGGTATTCAATTATTCCTGAGTACAAGATGAATAATCAGTTAATAAAAAAAGAAGATAATAAGCTGGTAATGAAAGCATTGGAAAGTTTAGCAACGTCCTATCAGAATAAGAAACTGACAGAATTAATAGAAAAATATAGAACTATTATAAAAGAGGATCATTACCGGAGTGTTTATTGGGACTTTGGAGTAACAAAGGAAAATAAATTAGTACAAACGATGAATCAGCAGTTGGAAGAAATCATTCCGGAAAACAGAATTGTAAAATTTACATATAGAAATATTCAGGGTTATGAATCGGATAAGGAGGTACAGCCATTAGCTATATACTATAAATGGTATGCTTGGTATCTGTTTGCCTATCTCCCTGTTAAAGATGAATACCGAACATATAAGGTTGCAAGGATTCGCAATCTACAGAATACGAAGAAAATATCATATAAAAAACATCCTGATATAGAAAACTTAATGAGAGAATCGGAACAGAAATATTACGGCACCTGTGTTCCGATTGATGTATGCTGTAAAAAAGAGGACAAATTAATTCTGGAAGAATATTTCTCCGATGCAAAATTAATTGAAATGGAAACAGGAGATTATAAGATGACTTTAAACGTACCGGCCACAGAACGATTATGGCAGGCATTGCTTTTGAGTTTTGGAGATAAGGTTAGGATAATAGGTCCACCGGAATACAAAGATAAATTAATTGATACTGCAAGAAATTTTTTATCAAATTATGACATATAGCTGTCGCGGGATTTCATTATTATGATAAAAAAGATAGGGAGGATATCAATTATGAATTCACGACAAATTAAAGAAAGAATGTATCAGCTGGGAGCGGACTTGTGTGGAATTGCAAGCATCGATAGATTTGATGCTGCTCCGGAGGGATTTCATCCGTCTGATGTTTTGCCGGACTGTAAATCGGTAATTGTTTTTATGAAACGCTTTCTGTCTGGGACCTTGGCTTGTAATTCTACAGTACCTTATACAATTGTTAGAAATATGTTATCCTATCAATTGGATATAATGTCCGTGCAATTATGTGCTGATTTAGAAGAGGAAGGCATTGTTGCTGTTCCAACAGGAACCATCGCTCCAACGGAATATGATACAAAAACAAAAAGATTTCGGAATATCATATCTGCAAAACATGCAGCTCAGGCAGCAGGGCTCGGGACAATCGGCAAAAATACATTGCTTATCACACCCGAATATGGCAATATGGTTTGGATTAGTGTTGTTCTTACGGAAATGGATTTAGAACCTGACCCTTTGATGAAAACTAATTTATGTAACGATTGTGATCTTTGTATAACGGTATGCCCAGTTCATGCCATTGGTGATCCGGAGTTGAATCAGACAGCATGCAGTGAATATGCTTTTGGTGGAGAAAACGGGGGAGAATGGAAAATTAAATGCCATGCCTGCAGGGATATCTGTCCCTTTTGTTTCGGGACAAAGAATAAGAAATAGTTACGAAAAAAGCTTTTGGCTAAGTATTAATTAACTATAGGCAAAACTACGATAAATAAATAATATCCTAAAGGTGCCATAAAAAGCTACTTTAGTTGCTTAAAAATAAAATGCCGGTAAAAATGATACATTCTCATTTTCTCACCGGCATTATTTTTAGCTTGGGATGTCATTATCTTAATAAAATTTTATTACAATTCTTCTCTTATTAACCTATCAATCCTAATTGATTAAGGTTCAAAATCTTAGATGCTGATATTTCATCATTAATTTAATACTTACTCCCAGCTATCTGAACTTTAATAATGTTTGTGGTACCTGACATTCCAAGAGGAACTCCGGCAGTAAGTACTGCTAATTCACCATCTTTAAGATAACCAGCAGTTTCTACAGCCTGAACAGTATGTTCGAATAATTCGAAGGTATCATGCTCAACCTCGATCAGTAAAGGAGTTACGCCCCAGGAGAGATTCAGCTGTCTATAGACAACAGGATCTGTAGTACAGCCAAGAATCTGACAAGCAGGACGATAACGTGATATAATCCTTGCAGTTTTACCTGATGTGGTTACTGTAATAATCATTTTTGCGTTCAAATCATGTGCAGTAGTTACAGTAGCACGTGAAATTGCATCAGTAATTTCAGGATTCTTGCAATCATCAAGCAAACGGAAGCGTTTCTTATAATCAATATCCGATTCAGCTCGTTCGGATATTTTAACCATTGTTTGCAATGCTTCTACCGGATAACATCCAGCAGCGGTTTCACCGGAAAGCATGATGGCACTAGTACCGTCATAAATAGCATTAGCAACATCGGTGGTCTCTGCCCTTGTAGGTCTTGGATTTTTAATCATGGAATCCAGCATCTGTGTAGCAGTGATTACTTGTTTATTACTATTATATACTTTTTTAATGATCATTTTCTGAATTACAGGTACTTCCTCGTAAGGAATCTCTACACCCATGTCACCGCGGGCAATCATAATAGCATCAGCAGCTTCTATAATTTCATCAATATTTTCAACACCTTGTAAATTCTCGATTTTTGCCACTATCTTTGTTTTGGAGTGATGTTTATTCAGCATTTTACGAATTTCATTTACATCCTCTGCAGTTCTTACAAAAGAAGCTGCAATAAAATCAAACTGTTGGTTTATGCCGAAAAGAATATCTTCACGATCCTTATCACTGATGTATGGCATTGTTAAATGAACACCGGGAACATTTACACCCTTTCGATTTGATATTACGCCATTATTTTTAACTTTACAGATAATATCAGTATCTGTTATGTTGGTTACGACTGTTTCAATCAAACCATCGTCAATAAGAAGCTTATCACCGATTTCAATATCGTAAATCAAATTAGGGTAAGAAATGGATACCTTTGTTTCGTCTCCTTCAATATCTTTTGTGGTTAAGGTAAACTTCTGTCCTTCTTTTAAATGAATTTTTTTATTATCTTTAAAAGTGCCGATTCGAATTTCGGGACCCTTGGTATCTAAAAGGGTGGCAACCGGAATTCCTAACTCAGTACGAAGTTTTTGGATTTTTGTTAACCTTTCCAGATGTTCTTCGTGATTTGCGTGGGAAAAATTAAATCGGGCAACATCCATACCGGAAATCATTAATTCTCTTAGCACCTTGTCATTATCAGTAGATGGACCAAGCGTGCAGATTATTTTAGTCTTTCTCATATCGTCTCCATTCCGCTGTTTTGGCAGCAATTTATAACTTAATTAACAAAATACATAAAACTTTGCTATGATATTTCACAAAGATAGAACTATGTTGAATCTAAAATAGCTTCCCATTATTGATATTAAGGACATAATATCATAACAAAAGAATAAATCAATATCCTAAAATTACAATTTTAAGCCATTATTTTTACGATATTTTATGCTAAAATACCTTTTTTTAGAAAAATAGACAATAGAAAATGCAATGCTGAATAAAAGTACAATAACTATAATAAGAATCGCACATTGCATAAAATAGGTATCTGGCAAGATGCTAATAACCGGATCGGTTACAGGGTCAAAAAGCCAATCATTGTTATTGAAGAATATTTTATGAAAAATGATAAAGGTTTTATCAAAATTCAGACTTATAAAAAGGCCAAGCAGTAAGGGCAGAATAACGGCTGTTATTGATGAAATAAGTAAATAACTATAATCCTTATTTCTTGATTTTTGTATTATGATTATTATACCCAGAATTAGAGTAATAGCGCCCAACAGATAGAAATTAGTAAAAAGTACTTTCACCTCTGCAAAATGCTTTAAGCCGCTTTCGGAAGCCGCCAGCGTAGGGAAATGTAAATCACCTTTGAAAAAGGGTGAGGAGTAATCAATTAACGTATTATAGTTCTTGATTATTTCCTCTTTGGCAAGTCCTGAATTTGACTCGATGTTTAAGAGCTTAATATCCATATAATACAAAGGCCTGAAATTGATGGTAAACACAACCCCTACGGAAATAAAAAGCAGCGTAAAGATAACACCGATAAGTAAATCAGTAATTTTGAAGTGTTTCATGTAAATCTCCATTCTGCCTCTATGAGGCAGCTCAAAACCTTGGAAGGACAAGGAATGAGCACCATTATGCGAACTTCGCAGTTCTTCCCGTTATTTGAACCAATAGGAATGACGCTAAAGCTCCAATATGCATTATAGTATAAACATATATCAAAAGCAATATGAATTAATTATGTTTTGACCATATTATATATTAGAAATACCAATAAGATACATAAGTATTTCTTGATTGAAATCATTTCAGCCATAGTGTAGAATTTTACTGTAACAAAAGTAAATAAGGATGATTCAAAATACAAGGAAGAAAAGGGGATTTGGCATGAGAGCATTAATCAGCGTATCAGACAAAACTGGAATCGTAGAGCTTGCTAAGGAATTTGTAGCCTTAGGTATTGAAATTATTTCTACCGGGGGAACCTATGGCAAACTGAAGGAAGCAGGAGTTCCTGCAATCGAAATATCGGAATTAACCGGTTTTCCGGAATGTCTGGACGGACGTGTAAAAACGCTGCATCCTGCAGTTCATGCAGGCTTACTTGCTATGAGAAGCAATCCTTCCCATATGAAACAACTGGCAGACTTAAATCTTAATACAATTGATATCGTCATCGTTAACTTATATCCGTTTAAAGCAACCATTTTGAAAGATAATGTAACTAGAGAGGATGCTGTTGAGAATATTGATATCGGCGGGCCTACAATGCTTCGTGCTGCGGCAAAGAATTATCAGGATGTTGCAGTTATCGTTGATCCAAGAGATTATGAAAAGGTATTAACTGAGCTGAATGAGAATAAAGAAGTTTCTCTTGACACGAAGTTTTATCTGATGCAGAAGGTATTTATGCATACCTCCTCCTATGATACTATGATTGCGGACTACTTAAGAAATCAGAGAAATGATAAGGAATTGCCAGAGAATTTGACCATGACCTTTGAGAAGGTTCAGGATATGAGATATGGCGAGAATCCTCACCAGTCCGCGGCCTTTTATCGCGAAATCGGTAAGAAGAAAGGTTCCATTACCGATGCAATTCAATTACATGGTAAGGAACTGTCCTTCAACAATATTAATGATACCAATGGTGCATTGGAGCTTCTTAAAGAGTTTACTGAGCCGACGGTAGTAGCCTGTAAGCATGGAAATCCCTGCGGCGTAGGCAGTGCAGATAATATCTATGATGCATGGAAGAAAGCATTTGATGCAGATAAGACCTCCATCTTTGGCGGTATTGTTGTTATTAACCGTGAAGTTACGGTTGCAATGGCGAATGAAATGAAGGAAATATTCCTAGAAGTAGTGGTTGCTCCTTCCTATGAGAAGGAAGCGTTGGAGCTTCTGAGTGTAAAGAAGAATATCAGATTACTTCAGCTTGCTGATATCGAGGTACCTCAAAAGGAAGAAGCATATGATTTAAAGAAGGTAAACGGTGGTTTAATCGTACAGACCATAGACAGTAAGATATATAATGAAGAGGATTTAAAAGTTGTAACAGATCGTGCTCCTTCCGAGAAGGAAATGGAAGATTTGAAATTTGCTTGGCGTGTTGTAAAGTTTGTGAAATCCAATGGTATAGCGCTAGCAAAGGATAAGCAATCCATCGGTATCGGACCGGGACAGGTTAATCGTATCTGGGCAACAAAGCAGTCTATTGAACATGCAGAAGAGCTGATTGGTAAGGATGCTACGAAGGGTGCGGTTCTTGCATCTGATGCTTTCTTCCCATTTGACGACTGTGTTGAAGCAGCTCACCAGGCAGGGATTACAGCAATTATACAACCAGGTGGTTCTAACAGGGATGAAGATTCTATTAAGAAGTGCAATGAGTATGGAATTGCAATGATCTTTACGGGAATGAGACATTTTAAGCATTAAAATTATAATATTTACAAGGGTTGGATATGCTTGATCATATCAGATTTAGATTATAAAAACGACCATGGCTTACTATGGTTTCATAGAGCTTAGATTTCTCGCATGGAATTTACTAATAGGTTACTACTATGATAATGGCAGGGATGAAAAACCAGAACTCGGAAATGAAGCTCCTAAAGAAAGGCTGTTTAAAGGCAAATCTTTCATTAGGAGCTTCATGTCCTCAAACGACTGGCTTTTTCATCCCTTTATCATATTAGTAACCTATAAGTAAATTCACATACTCGAGCATATGCGCTCTATCGAAACCATAGTAAGCCATGGTCGTTATTGTAGTTTGTTCAGTGATATGATCAAGCATATCCAGGGTGTTGGCCAGCTTAAAGTTGATTTTTGATACTGGGGCTCAGTTATATACTACGAATATTATTTTATTGAATTATTAATAGTAGTATTGTACGTTTGGTACGTATTAGTGAAGCTGCGTTTCATTTTCCTGCTTTGTATCTTTTTTATATTGGTCGTATTTAATCAATGCTTTAAAGGTTCCTTCTTCAACAGCAGCACTTACAGTGAAATATATAATTGCTGGTAAGATTAAGACACCCATTACAAACCAAAGTGCCATATCAACATCCCCCTTCCTTGTTAAAGACTATCATCTCCGATAATTGCTGTCAGAGGACTTCGATATAACATTCCAATCATTCTGCAAATAATTCCAGCAATAGCTAAAATACCGGCCTGTTTTATAAAACCATTACTTTGGTTAGTATTTGTCATAAAATAATACCATCTTTCTTATGAATTAAGCTTACCGAATATAAATTTATATTTATATGTATCATTAGCTATTATACAAATTAAGTAGCTCAAAAAAGGAGGAATTGGCCTGCCAATTCCTCCTAAATCTACGTTATGTATACATATGCTTCGACAACTATTAAAATACGTTTCTATTGACTCTATATAATAAAAATTACTTTAATTCGTTGTGATTATAATCTTGATACATTTGCTGCCTGGGGTCCTTTTTCTCCCTGAACTACTTCAAATTCTACCTTATCTCCCTCTTCAAGAACCTTAAATCCATCCATCACAAGTGCGGAAAAGTGTACGAAAACATCATTTCCTGCTTCATCAGAAATAAAACCAAAACCTTTTTTAGCATTAAACCACTTTACTGTTCCCGTCTTCATAAAGAGCCTCCTAAAACATCATCAAAATTGCATTACCACCATTAGTAATGTTAGTATAAATTTAGCATAATAACATTGAATTGTCAATTTTATTTTGTTATATTTTGTAATTATTACTATAATATTTTATATTTGAGGTAATATTATCTTACATTTTAACATAACTTCAGTTACTTGGCATGGAAAATATCTGGCACAACTCTGAAAGGTAAATATTTATCGCACTAAATTATAAACAATTCTAGGACGCGATAAACTAAAAAAAGTTTTTTGCAAAGGAGTATTTTACTAATGACAAGAGTCGAGAAAGGAGAATTAAAAATTCTGAAGAAACCCTCTGATAAAACTTTTAAGAGTACAGAAATATTTTTATAAAGACCTTTCCACAATTCTGTTTTGGATTAAAATCAGTGATATATAATTAAGTTTACCTATCAGTACTGTTATGGTAAACCCTTCCTTGACCGCTTTTTTTGTGCCATGATAAAATTGGATATAGACTAGGGGTTAAGGGAAAAACTTTATGATGGTAGAATAGAAGAGATTGACCGTAAGAATACTCATAAAGGAGACATAATTGATTATGATGGAAAACAAGCTGTTGTAATCACTCAAGGAAGTAAACAAACTGCCAATGTCAGTTAGCTAAATAGTTTGACAGAAGCAGACAGAGTGAAGGTATATGACAATGCAATAGCAAATAATTTTTTCCTGATTAAAGTTGGTAATTTGATAAAATATAAATAAAATGGAACAAGGGGGATTATAAATGAGTAATATTAACAATTTAAGATGGGTTGAGTGTGATGCGGGACCACATATTCTTCTTGAAAAGCGTCTAATAGCAAGTTGGGAGGGTGTAAATAAGCCTCGAAATGGCAGGATTGTTAATGCAAAATTTAGGTATAGAGAGGAGAGTGACCCAGCAACAGATTATGATAGGGCATGTGACATTGAAGATTATATCGGTTTGATTCTTGTAGGAGATGGGAATGGTCTTGTAATAGCTGATGATGTTCCAAGAAGTACATGGATCCCAGCGTATGACCAAAAAGGGGGATACTTGGTCATCTTGAATTATCTAGAAGAAGGTACTAGTGATACTACTATTATAAACACAATTAGAGAGGCAGAAGAAGAATGTTTTGAGCCCACAGATTTAAAGTTTACTGTACAAGATAATACTTTGTATTTATTTGCTGCATGTGATAATGAACCCAATTGGGTATATGGATTTTCTGAGATTAAAATAGAACCGGGTACATACACTATTGACACTATAGAGAGGCACAATTTTGGTAATTGTAGCTTTAGAGTTCATAGATTTAGAAAAATATAATTTTAATCTGGGTAGGGTAAAAGCATAACTCTCATAACTTACACACGCAAGTGCGGTCATCTTTAAAGAGATAGCTGCTTTTTTCTTAATCATCTTAACAAATCGCATCTGGCTTATGCAAGGTAATCAAGATATTATTTCAAGTGATTTAGTAGTTGAAAAAGATAATGAAATAATAGGTGTTGAAGTTCAGAGTGGAACTGCAAAAAGAACAAAGCAACAAAATGAGGTGGACATGAAGCTTGAAGAAGTTGGTGGACTTGATATTACTGGGAAAAAGGCTAAAGAAGCAAGAATGGTTAGTATTGATAAAGTATTATTTGCACATGTTGATGCTGAAGGAAATGTAAAAATTAATTGATAGCATTCAAATAAGGAGGTAAAATGGAGAGTTTAGAAGAAAAGTACAAAGAATTTCTGGAGCTTTTGGGGGAATATGTACATAAATATAATTTTAAAAATAAAAGAAAAGGATATTATCAAAGAAAGATTGGCGAATGTATTCAATATATTCAAATTACTAGCACAAAAACACGTCAAAAGGATGAAATTCATATAATGCCTATTGTTGGCTTTGAATATGTAAAGTTGGATAAAGTAATCGCGTTTTTGAAGAATAGACATTATGAGAAAGGGTTTGGTACAGGCTCATTAACTTTTTCTTGTCTTAGAGATGATAATAAAACATATGCATTCTATATTGATGGTAATACAGATATTTTTCCAATAGTTTCAGTTATTGTAGATAATATAGAGAAGTATGCTTTGGACTATTTGGATTCGTGCAGTACTTTAAAAAAATATGAGAACATGCTATTGACTGAAAAAGAAAAAATGACATATTCGGCGGTTATGAAATATGAGTGGAACCTATTGGCAGTGTCTTTAGTATTACAAAGGAACAATTATAATAGGATAATGGAAGATTACAAAACAGACTTGTCAAAAGATCGTATTGCATTTAATAATGTACAAGAGCGTATACAACAATTAATAGATGTGAAAATGGAGGTTTAAATATGGCACGTGATTTAAGTTTCTGGAAATATAAGGAGGAGAGTGAAAGACTCGAGCATAGTAAAATATATGAAAGACTATCGAATGCAGAATATGTTGAAGAAGTGGCTGAAATACCAGTAAATTTAGTTAAAGCTGAAATTGAAAAGGTATATAGCAACTGGGAAAAAGAAGATGAAAATAACTACGTATTGGGTTCAGAAGCATTTGAACTTATGCTGACGAATCAGTTTGTACGTATTGATTGTTATGGAGTGACCGAAGAACATATGAATCAAATGATAGATGTGATGGATAAATTTGATTGTCCGTTGTATGATTCAACAATAGATGTTAGATTTGAAGGTGAATAGCTTATAATATGTCAGTAGTTAAAAGTCTATAGGCTTTCTTCACATGAAGATCAAAAGTTTGAAGAGTATTTAAAAAACAAGGATTTTTGGCAAGAGAAATATCAGATATTAAGCGGAGAAAAGATAAGATTGGAGATTATACATGGCACCACCACCCAGAAGAGGGCAGGTTACAACTGGTAAAGACTGCTGTTCATAGCACACCGCTAAACACACAGGCGGAGTTTCGATAAGGGGTATGCACTAAAAATGTAAAGGATGATGTATTGTGAAAAAAAATATTAGATGGTCATGGGATCAAATTGCTGAAATTGAAAAAATAAAAAAAGAGAATGATCTTCAAGAAAAACCTTTAGAAGATTGGTTAAATGATAATCTAGTATTTGTTTGTAATTCATTTAAAGATTTATTCAAAATTGCATATCAATCAGATTATTAATCAGTGATATATAAATAAGTTTACCTTTCGGTACTGTATCTGCAGGTAAGAAATGACAAGATAATGTTTTTATGTTATTATGAATAAGCATATACTACATATTAACATACTTAAGAATAAGAAGGCAGAAGAAATAATAGCTGCATTAAAATATGGTTACCAAATATGAGACAGAATAGATGGAGGTCAACAATATGAAAGTCGAAATTCCTTCCTCTTACGATTTTTTATTTGAGGAAAAGCTTGAGGATGTCAATGGAATAGGAAAAGTACTGGTACACAAAAAGACCGGAGCAAAAGTAGCAATTATTGCAAATGATGATAATAACAAAGTGTTTTCAATCGGATTTCGTACCCCTCCGGCAAACAGCACAGGGGTAGCTCATATCATTGAACATTCGGTATTATGCGGCTCAAAGAACTTTCCGGCAAAGGATCCGTTTATTGAGCTGGCAAAGGGTTCACTCAACACATTTTTAAATGCAATGACCTATCCGGATAAGACCGTTTATCCGATTGCCAGTGTCAACGATCAGGATTTTAAAAACTTAATGCATGTGTATATGGATGCGGTATTGTACCCAAATATTTACCATAGAGAAGAGATATTTAAGCAGGAGGGCTGGCATTACGAGCTTGAGAATGAAGATGGTGAGCTTAAATATAACGGCGTGGTTTATAATGAAATGAAGGGTGCATTTTCATCACCAGAATCAATGCTTTACCGGATGATTCAAAATTCCCTGTTCCCGGATACTGCATATGGAGTAGAATCAGGTGGCGATCCTAATTTTATACCAGAGCTGACGTATGAAGAATTCATTAATTTCCACAAGACCTATTACCATCCATCTAATAGCTATATTTACCTTTATGGAGATATGGATTTTACAGAGCGTCTGGATTGGCTGGATAAGGAATATTTAAATCAGTATGATTATCTTCAGGTTGACTCGGAAGTTAAGCTGCAAAAGGGCTTTGAATCCATGAGAGAAGTTCAGGCATATTATCCATTGGGTGAAGATGATGATGCTTCGCATAACACTTATCTTAGTTTAAATGCGGTAGTTGGTAATTCTCTGGATAAGGAATTGGGCTTGACCTTCCAGATCCTTGATTATGTACTTCTTCAGGCACCTGGGGCACCAATCAGGCAGGCTCTTTTGGATGCTGAGATCGGTAGGGATATCCTTGGCGGTTATGAAGATGAGATACTTCAGACCACCTTTACCATTATAGCCAAGAATTCTGAGGAAGATAAGAAAGACAAGATGGAAGGTATTGTTCGTGATGTGCTTTCAAAACTAGTTGCAGAAGGACTGGATGAGAAATCATTAAAGGCTGCAATTAACTTCTATGAGTTTAGATATAGGGAAGCAGATTATGGGCAATTTCCTAAGGGACTTCTCTATGGGTTGCGTGCGTTGAGTAGCTGGCTACATGATGCTAACAAACCATTCCTTCATTTGAAGGATTCCGCAGGTTATGCTTTCCTAAAGGAGAAGATCGGTACCGGTTACTACGAGAAATGTATCAAGGATTATCTGCTTGAGAATAAACATGCTTCCATGGTTATCTTAAAGCCGAAGGCCGGCCTTGGTCATGAAAAGGATGTAATATTGAAAGATAAGCTCGCTTCCTATAAAGCTATCTTATCAAGAGATGAAATTCAAAGGATTGTTAATGATACAAAGAAGTTGAAGGAATATCAGGAGATACCTTCAACAAAGGAAGAGATAGAAAGCATTCCGCTTCTGACCCGTGCGGACATAGATAAGAAAATCAGACCTCTTTATAATACGGAACACTTAGTGGACGGAGTAAAGGTAGTCCATCATAATGTATACACGAATAAAATTGCTTATCTTCGCCTATTATTCAGTGTAAAGGAGGTACCGAAGGAGCTATTGCCTTATACCTCCCTTTTATCCTTTGTGCTTGGCTACGTTGATACCGATAATTACAGATATCTGGATTTATCCAATGAAATCAACATTCATACCGGAGGAATATCTACCAACGTAATTAGCTTTTCAGTAAAAGGCACCTCAGAGCAATATTATCCGGTATTTGAAATTAATTCAAAAGTATTATACGATGAACTGATGCATTCCTTTCGTTTAATTGAGGAAATACTCCATCATACTAAATTTGATGATACCAAGCGATTGAAGGAAATTGTGGATGAGATAAAATCTAAGCTTCAGATGCATTTTAACTCCTCCGGTCATTCCGTAGCAGTTGACCGTGCGATGTCCTATTACTCGGTTCATGGTTTGTTTAAAGAAACAACGACAGGAATTGCTTTTTATAAGTTTATCGAGGATCTGGCAGAGAATTTCTCTGAAAAGGGTGTTATTGCAATTGAAAAGATGAAGGAATTGATGCAGATTATATTTACGAAGAATAATCTACTGGTAAGTATTACGGCAGATGAGGAAGGCTACAGCCGTTTTGAAGAAAAGCTTCCCTCCTTCAATAGCAAATTGCCGGTTAAAGCAGAATCCGCTCTTTTTGAAAAATATGATACTTCTTCACTTAAACCGGAACGTTTGAATGAAGGCTTTAAGACAGCGATGCAGGTTCAATATGTAGCAAGGACTGGTAACTTCTTAAAGGCAGGTTATAAGTATACCGGAGCGCTTAAGGTTTTAAAGACTATTTTAAGCTATGACTACCTATGGAATAATGTACGTGTCAAGGGAGGAGCATACGGATGTATGTGCGGCTTCTCCGGCGTGGATGGAGACGCTTATTTTACCTCCTATCGTGATCCGAATCTAAAGGAAACCAATAACATCTATGAGAAAGCTCCAGATTATGTAGAGAATTTTACCGCTGAAGAAAGAGATATTACAAAATATATTATCGGTACCTTTAGCACTCTGGATGCACCGCTCACACCACAGGCAATGGGTAAACGTTCCTTAAGCATGTATCTGGCACAGGTCACGGAGACTGATCTTCAGACAGAAAGGGATGAAGTTCTTAATGTAACAACCCAGGATATCAGGGATCTGCATCTGCTGATAAAGTCTGTTGTTGCTGCGGACAATATTTGTGTCATAGGAAATGAAGGTAAGATTACGGAAAATAAAGATTTGTTTAAAGAGATTAAGAACCTTATGAAATAATTCTCTGATACGTATCCCATCGGTATGTAAGGGACTGTCGCATTATAATATAAATATGATACTTTTGACAACCTCATATCATATGCTTAATCTATAAAGCGAACCATGGTGTATCACAGGAATAAGGTAATATAGGAAGGGTTAAGGAAAGAGGATGAAGGATTTAAAATACAAATCAGGGTTTGTTACTTTAATCGGAAGACCAAATGTAGGAAAGTCCACGCTGATGAATCAGTTAATTGGACAGAAAATTGCGATTACCTCCGATAAACCGCAGACAACCCGTAACAGAATACAGACAGTCTATACGGATGACCGGGGTCAGGTAATTTTCTTGGATACACCGGGAATACACAAAGCAAAGAATAAACTTGGTGAATATATGGTTAATATCGCCGAACGAACTATGAGTGAAGTGGATGTCATTCTATGGCTTGTAGAGCCTTCTACATTTATCGGTGCAGGAGAGCAGCATATTGCTGAGCAGCTTAAGAAGGTCAAAACTCCTATTATATTGGTTATTAATAAAATTGATACCGTGAAAAAGGAGGAAATACTTACATTTATCGCTGCATATAAGGATTTGATCAGCTTTGCGGAAATCATTCCAGTTTCGGCTTTAAAAGGGGAAAATACGAAAGAACTTTTAAAGGCTATCTATCAATACATTCCGGAGGGCCCACAGTATTATGATGAAGATACCATCACGGATCAGCCGGAGAGGCAGATTGTAGCCGAGCTGATTAGGGAAAAGGCACTCAAATTATTGGATGATGAAATTCCGCACGGTATTGCAGTCAGCATTGACCGAATGAAGGAAAGACCGGGCAGATCGGGCAATGGAGGCATGATTGATATTGATGCCACAATCGTTTGTGAAAGAGATTCCCATAAGGGCATTATCATCGGTAAAGGCGGAAGTAAACTGAAACAGATTGGTACCCAGGCAAGATTGGAAATCGAAGGACTTTTGGACTGTAAGGTTAATCTCCAGCTATGGGTCAAGGTGAAGAAGGACTGGAGGGACAGCGACTTTTTCATGAAGAATTTCGGATATCATAAGGATGAGTAAATACTCATACAAATAAACGATACTTCCGGACTTTTTGAAATGCGAACCATTAGTAGAATGTTTAAAATTATGATAGCTTATTAAGGAGAAAAATTAAATTTTCAACTGGCATACACTAACCAGTTTAATGAGTCACAAAATGGGAAACCTAATGATATAAAGATGAATTAAATATGAAACATAGGGGGCTCATTTATGAAGAATTATGATTATTGGAAAAGCTTTGTCAATACAGGAAAAATTGATGATTACTTACATTACGTTGCTTGTACAAGGGAAGAGGGTTTTGATGAATCCGCATTGAAAGAAGACAGTCCACAAAGAGATAGGACGATTTCCTCCAGGTGTGATGACATTTCCTTATACTGCAAGGAATAAGAAAAAGAAGGTGGATTTATTGCCGGCATCAACAATTGTAACGGGGATGGTTCTGTCAGCCATGCCGATTGGTGATTACGACAAGAGATTGGTTATTTTAACGAAAGAAATCGGAAAAATATCAGCATTTGCCAAAGGCGCCAGAAAACCAAACAGCGCCTTATTGGCGTGTAGTCAGCCATTCTCCTTCGGAGAGTTCACCTTATATGCGGGAAGAACTTCTTATAATATTATGTCAGCCGAAATTTCGAATTACTTTGCCGAGCTCAGAGAAGATTTTAATCATTTATGTTATGGTATCTATTTTTGTGAATTTGCTGACTACCTTACGAAAGAAAATAATGATGAAAGAAATATACTAAAGCTGTTATATCAATCACTCAGGGCACTTACCAAAAAAACTATAGATGTAATCTTAATACGTTACATCTATGAACTGAAAATAATATCTTTGAATGGAGAGGCACCTCAGGTTTTCGAATGTGTTAAATGTAGCAAGAATTCACAAGATTTACTTATGAATGAAGCAGATACGGCCTTTCGAAAATATTATTTCAGTGCTCTCAGTGGTGGAATATTATGTAAAGCATGCAGAGGTTATGATAAGAATGCAATCGGTATCAATACATCAACCTTGTATACGATGCAATACATAATATCGAAGGAGATTGAAAAGCTTTATACTTTTAAAGTTACCGACGAGGTTCTGAATGAACTGAAAGCTTGTATTAGTCAATACCTTAGTTGCTATATTGACCATGAATTTAAATCTCTGGAAATGTTGAGTTAATTTTATAATTTATAGTTGAAATTATTATATAATAAGGTTAAAATGGTATGAACCCAAATCTAATGGAGGGGAAATTTTTTATGAAAAAATTAGCTTTAGGTACAATTATTCTGTTATGTATTCTTGGTGTAGCAGGGTGTTCGGGAAAAACAAAATCTATTAATATAAAGGATGTAACAACAAATACAATGCTGGCAAAATCCAATGGAGAAATACAGGTGGCCAGTATTGAAAATTTTGATAAAACCTACTATAATCTTAATGAATTACAGGATTTCGTTAATCAGCAGATTTCAGATTATAACAAAAAAGCTGGTGCTGATAAGATTAAGGTTAAAAATATGAAAATCATTGATAAAAAGGCTGTTCTGTTGCTAACTTATTCGGGAATGGATCAATATGTAGCCTTTAATAAGGTAACGGCGTCGTATTTTAACGGAGGAATCAAGGACAATCCTCTGAAGCTTCCTACAACTTTAGTGAATGCGAAGGATGAATCCTTGGCAAGTACACAGGAAGTCATTCAAGATGAAACCTTAAAAGTTATAGTTTTAAATGAGCCCTATCATATTATAGTGGATGGTAAAGTTAAATTCTATTCTGAGAATGCATCCCTGATTGACAGTAACGAGGTACAGGGAGCTACCGAGGGAATGACAATCGTTGTATTTAAACCTTGATAATCATGGCATTTCATAGATGGACTTATGATTAAAATATTTTGATTGATGTGAGGATGAACAAATGGAAAAGACAATGGAGAAAATTGTAGCATTGGCAAAGGCAAGAGGGTTTGTATATCCGGGCTCCGAGATATATGGCGGTCTTGCAAATACCTGGGATTATGGAAATCTTGGTGTAGAGCTGAAGAATAATGTAAAAAAAGCATGGTGGCTAAAATTCATTCAGGAGAATCCTTATAATGTAGGTGTTGATTGCGCAATCTTAATGAATCCCCAGACATGGGTTGCATCCGGACATTTGGGCGGTTTTTCCGACCCTTTGATGGACTGTAAGGAGTGTCATGAGCGTTTTCGTGCAGACAAAATAATCGAAGATTATAACCATGATAATGGTATCGAAATCGAAGGTTCAGTGGATGCTTGGTCTCAGGAAGAGATGAAGAAATATATTGAAGAACATAATATCGCATGCCCTACCTGTGGTAAACATAATTTCACAGACATCCGTCAGTTCAATCTGATGTTTAAAACTTTCCAGGGTGTAACCGAGGATGCGAAGAATGTGGTTTACTTAAGACCTGAGACAGCTCAGGGTATCTTCGTTAATTTTAAAAATGTTCAGAGAACTTCACGAAAGAAAATTCCGTTTGGAATCGGACAGATTGGTAAATCCTTCCGTAACGAAATCACACCGGGTAATTTTACCTTCCGTACCAGAGAATTTGAGCAGATGGAATTGGAATTCTTCTGTGAGCCGGATACTGATCTTGAATGGTTTACTTACTGGAGACAGTTCTGTATTGACTGGCTGAAGGCTCTTGGTATGAAGGACCAAGAGATGAGAGTAAGGGATCATGACGCAGCCGAACTTTCCTTCTATAGTAAAGCAACTACTGATATTGAATTCTTATTCCCGTTTGGCTGGGGCGAGTTATGGGGCATTGCTGACCGTACCAACTATGATCTAACACAGCATCAGAATGTATCCAAAGAAGACTTAAGCTACTTCGATGATGAGAAAAAGGAAAGATATATTCCTTATGTTATTGAACCATCCTTAGGTGCTGACCGTGTGGTACTTGCTTTCCTCTGTGCAGCTTATGATGAAGAAGAAATTGCAGAGGGAGATATACGTACCGTACTTCATTTCCACCCGGCTCTTGCTCCGGTTAAGATTGGTGTACTTCCGTTATCTAAGAAACTGGCTGAGCCTGCCGAGAAAGTATTTAACGAATTATGTAAGACCTATAATTGTGAATTTGATGACAGAGGTAATATAGGTAAACGCTACCGCAGACAGGATGAAATTGGTACACCGTTCTGCATCACTTATGATTTTGAATCCGAAACGGATGGTGCTGTAACTGTGCGTGATAGAGATACGATGGCACAGGAAAGAGTTAAAATTGAAGATCTAAAAACATATTTTGAGAATAAGTTCAGTTTTTAAAAAAAATATTTCCTATTTTTAATATTCTATGTTATAATGCATGTTGGCAATGAAAAAAAGCCAAAGATGAGTTATAATTTGATATAAACACTTATCCTTGATATGGATATTAATCATGATATTCATATCATCCTTTGAGTAATAAAAGTATTATGCAAACTTAATGAAAATTATCATTACGTTTGCTTAGTACTTTTGGCGCTCATAGATTATAGGATGTTTAAGGTATTTTGAGAATAAAGTTCTCAATATACCTTAGACATCCTATGAAAGGATAAATTGATTAGAGCGTTATTTATGTACTCTAATCATATTTGTTATAACAAATTGTAAATATAAATTTTTAGGAGGGCACTTACAAAATGACAAAATGGGTTTATTTGTTTAAAGAAGGCAAAGCCGATATGAAAAACCTTCTTGGTGGTAAAGGCGCTAACTTAGCTGAAATGACTAACTTAGGTCTTCCAATTCCTCAGGGTTTTACTGTAACAACAGAAGCATGTACAGACTACTACAATAGCGGAAAGAAAATAAGAGATGAAGTTAAGGATCAGATTTTTGCTTCCTTAAAAATTCTCGAAGATGAACAGGGCAAAAAATTCGGTGATACCGAGAGTCCATTACTTGTATCCGTACGTTCCGGTGCAAGAGCTTCCATGCCAGGTATGATGGATACCATCCTTAACTTAGGTTTAACTGACGTAGCTGTTGAAGGCTTTGCTAAGAAAACCGGTAATCCTAGATTTGCTTATGACTCTTATAGAAGATTTATCCAGATGTTCTCAGATGTTGTTATGGAAATCAGTAAATCCAAGTTTGAGAGAGTTTTAGATGAAATCAAGGAAAAGAAGGGTGTTAAATTTGATACGGATTTAACAGCTGATGATTTAAAAGAGGTAATCACACAGTTCAAAGCATTATATAAAGCTGAGAAAGGTACAGAATTCCCTCAGGATCCTGCTGAGCAGTTAATTGAAGCTGTTACCGCTGTATTCCGTTCTTGGGATAACCCTCGTGCAATTTACTATAGAAGAATGAATGATATCCCTGGTGACTGGGGTACTGCAGTTAACGTTCAGGCTATGGTATTTGGTAACATGGGTGATACATCAGGAACAGGTGTTGCATTTACCCGTAATCCTTCCACCGGTGAAGCTAAGATCTATGGTGAATACTTAATCAATGCTCAGGGTGAAGACGTTGTTGCAGGTATCAGAACTCCTCAGCCTATTACTAAGCTTGAGCAGGATATGCCAGAAGCTTATGCAGAATTCATGAGAATTGCTACTTTACTTGAGAATCACTACAAAGATATGCAGGACATGGAATTCACTATTGAAGATAAGACACTTTACTTCTTACAGACTCGTAATGGTAAGAGAACAGCTCCGGCTGCTCTTAAGATTGCATGTGATTTAGTAGACGAAGGAAAGATTACCAAGGAGGAAGCAATCAAGAGAATCGAAGCTAAATCCTTAGATCAGTTATTACATCCTACATTTGATACTGCAGCATTAAAAGCAGCTAAGCCTGTAGGTAGCGCTCTTCCGGCATCTCCTGGTGCAGCAGCTGGTAAAGTATACTTCACAGCAGAAGACGCTAAGAACAATCACGAAAAAGGCGAAAGAGTTATTCTTGTTCGTCTTGAGACCTCTCCGGAAGATATTGAAGGTATGCATGCAGCAGAAGGTATCTTAACCGTTCGTGGTGGTATGACTTCCCATGCAGCCGTTGTTGCTCGTGGTATGGGTACTGCTTGTGTATCCGGTTGCGGTGATATTGTAATTGATGAAGAAGCTAAAGTATTTACTCTTGGAGGAAGTACTGTAAAAGAAGGAGATTACATTTCCTTAGACGGTTCCACAGGTAACATCTATATTGGAGATATTGCAACGGTAGAAGCTTCCATCAGTGGTAACTTTGAGAGAATTATGAAATGGGCTGATGAAATCAGAACATTAAAGGTTAGAACAAATGCAGATACTCCTGCAGATGCAGCTAACGCTGTTAAATTCGGTGCAGAAGGTATCGGTCTTTGCCGTACAGAGCATATGTTCTTCGAAGCAGAGAGAATTCCTAAGATCAGAAAAATGATCCTTTCTAAGACTGTTGAAGCAAGAGAAGAAGCTCTTAACGAGTTAATTCCTTTCCAGAAGGGTGACTTCAAGGGTCTTTATGAGGTAATGGAAGGAAGACCGGTTACAATTCGTTTCCTGGATCCTCCGCTTCATGAATTCGTTCCTACCGAGGAAGACGATATTGTTGCATTAGCTAAAGATATGGGTCTTACCGTTGAAGAAGTTAAAGCTACTTGCGATTCCTTACACGAATTCAACCCTATGATGGGACACAGAGGCTGCCGTCTTGCCGTAACATATCCTGAGATCGCTAAGATGCAGACCAGAGCAGTTATGGAAGCAGCAATCGAAGTGAAGAAAGAAAAAGGCTTCGATATCATTCCTGAAATCATGATTCCTCTTGTTGGTGAGAAGAGAGAGTTAAAATATGTTAAAGATGTAGTTGTTGAGACAGCAGAAGCAGTTAAGAAGGAATTAGGTTCCGATATCGAGTATCATGTTGGTACAATGATCGAAATCCCTCGTGCAGCTTTACTTGCTGATGAGATTGCTGAAGAAGCTGAGTTCTTCTCCTTCGGTACCAACGATTTAACACAGATGACCTTCGGTTTCTCCCGTGATGATGCTGGTAAGTTCCTTGATGCTTACTACAAGACCAAGATCTATGAGTCTGATCCATTTGCAAGACTTGATCAGGATGGTGTTGGCCAGTTAGTTAAGATGGCATCTGAAAAAGGCCGCGCAACCAGACCTAACATTAAGCTTGGTATCTGTGGTGAGCACGGTGGAGATCCTTCAACTGTTGAATTCTGCCACAAGATTGGCTTGAACTATGTATCCTGTTCACCTTTCCGTGTGCCGATCGCAAGACTTGCAGCAGCACAGGCAGTGTTGAATAATAAATAATTAATAAGTTAGCAATAAGCCAAGTCGAATAATAAAAGCTCCGGAGCATACTTGTATGCTTACGGAGCTTTATTATTCGGCAGGGCGAAGCCTATGTACAGCGAAGTCAGAGATGCTGGCTCAAAAGACAATTAGAGATTCAAGATAAGGCAATATAAGATAAAGGGGCTCTCTTTTAGTGTGTTTATAGGACTACTTCATCCATGAAGCTTTAGTTTCCGTGATCACACCATCATCACGTGTGGCCTGTGTTAAGCTTTCTTTTTGTGCTTGGATACAGATGTGGTCCATATCGGTAACAGCTTTTATGGCTCTTTCACCTTCCGGAGCAACACGTATGATGCTACCTTCTTTAATAGGAAATTCATTTTCATCTACCATGAACATGCCATTTCCGCTTAAGATAATATATACCTCTTCATTTAACTTATGAGAGTGAACAAATGGTGTAAAACCACCTGCAGGTGTATGATTGAACGAAATTTCAGATCCTGTAAGGCCTAAGTCTTGTCCGACCATAATGCGTTTCTTGTTTGCTAAATCTTCTTTAAATGTACCGAGTTCTATGATGCTGTAATTCTTATCCATCCGGATACCTCCATTATATATTTTGATGTAATCTCAATACCTACATTATATCACTTGTAGATGTAATGTCAATACCTACATCTTGAATTCTATTAATACCTATGATATACTAAACTACGAGGTGAACCTATGCGTATCAATATTAAATGTTCTTCAGCAGTTCATATTTTGCTGATGCTGGCACTTTTGCCTGACACATATAAAATTACAAGTGAGTTTCTGGCATCCAGTGTTGGAAATAACCCTGTGGAAATTCGTAAATTATTAAGTAATCTGAAAAAGGCTGATATTATCGAAGTTACCAGAGGACTTGGAGGAGCGAGATTAAAAAGAAGCCCAAAAGATATTACACTTTTGGATATTTATAATACGGTGGATTCTACACCTCTTGAAGACTTGATTGGTATACATGCTCATCCAGAAAAAAAATGTCCGTTTGGTAGAAATATAGGTGATATTTTGGCAGAGCCCTATGCAGAAATAGGGGATACAGTTAGGGAAAAGATGTCTTCCATAACGTTGGAACAGTTATGTAATCGTTTATGCGAAATAGAGCCCACAGTTTTCAAGTCTTTTAACTGAAATTTTATTAGTTTCAAGCCTAAACAGTCGTCCATAGCTCCTTCCAGTAATGCGATACCGCTTTTTCATCACCGAGATCCCGGAGTAATTGGAGCAATTGGGGGAATGCACAATTTTCATACTGAGAGAACAGCAAATATCGTAGAAACAAGGCTTTAGGAGAAGAAGCTATTAACCTACTTGAGAAGTCTGGTATAGATTTTTATGATTTGTTTCGTTGGCATTTAGAAAAAACGCTCTCCATTGTAGATACCCTCAAGACGGCTTATGGTCAGCTTGCTGTTGATATTATATTAAAAGAGGAAAGTAATTCCAGACGGAACACCCTATCATGTATAAGTGGCAGGTCTATTTAAAATGATACTTCACTGTAAAATAATGTTATGATAATATGAGAAAAATAATTAAAGGCGTTGATGAGAATTAGTAAATTTTGAATTATGTTTACAGAGAGAAGACAGAGGATTACCTCAAGCTGAGAGTCTTTACGTAACCAATATTGAAGAGGCCTCTGAGTTGTGGACTGAACACATAATACTAAGTAGGTTACATCGGAGTTTCCGCCGTAATAAGGAAAGCAGTATTGATTACTTCTGTACTGGTTGAGAGCAAAGAGTATTCTTTGAAGTTAGGTGGTAACACGGACTAATGTTCGCCCTAAGTTGATATAAATTAACTTAGGTTTTTTTGTTGTAACTAAAAGAATTTGGAGGTTGTCTTATGAGAAAGGATACTGTATGTTTAATAACCGATTAGAAGATTTGTTAATTCCTAGTGTCACATTAACACCAGATAATATTGAAAAATAATATCCGATAAGAAGATTAGATAATGAGGCTAAAGTCACTCGTATTGGACCAAGTCCAACTGGTTTTATTCATTTGGGAAATTTGTATAACACTATAGTTGATTATCATACCGAGTGTGATGATAAGCGCAGCAAATTCGATTCACATATTGACACATATCGATATGAAGCATATACTATTAATAAATCGATGTATATCGATATATTAAAGAGAATGGAGCTTATATGAAAATGATATGGGATTTCTTTCAAAATCAGATACTAGGAATGAAATGGTTAAATACGTTAATTGGTGATGGATTGTCTGCTTTAGGACTTGATATCCAAGAAAGATTAGGTGCAAGTATTCAGTTCTTTCTATATGATACAATAAAAATATTAGTATTGTTATCTGTATTGATATTCATTATTTCTTACATACAAAGCTTCTTTCCACCGGAAAGAACAAAACAAATACTTGGTAGATTCCATGGTATAAAAGCTAATATACTCAGTGCGTTACTAGGAACAGTAACACCATTTTGCAGTTGTTCTTCTATACCATTATTTATTGGATTTACAAATGCGGGATTGCCAGTTGGTTTAACCTTTTCATTTTTGATTTCATCCCCATTAGTTGATTTGGGTGCATTGGTACTATTGATGAGCGTATTCGGAGTAAAAATTGCTTTAACCTATGTAGTAGTTGGACTTGTGCTTGCAGTAATCGGGGGGACGATCATTGATAAGCTTGGTATGGAGAATCAGGTGGTGCGCTTTACGAATACAGGTGCCACTATTGATATTGAAGCACCTGAATTGTCAAAGAAGGAAAGAATGATTTATGCAAAAGAACAGGTTCAAGCGACAGTTAAGAAAGTAATACTATATATATTTATAGGTGTAGGTATAGGTGCCCTCATTCATAACTGGATTCCAACAGAAATTATTCAAAATATATTAGGTAAAGATAATCCGTTATCTGTATTAATTGCAACGGTTGTAGGTGTTCCAATGTATGCTGACATTTTTGGAACAATTCCAATTGCAGAAGCTTTACTGTCGAAGGGGGTAGGAGTTGGAACAATACTTTCCTTTATGATGGGTGTTACCGCATTAAGCTTACCTTCTATGATAATGTTAAAAAGAGTAGTAAAGCCTAAATTATTATTTACCTTTATAGGTATTGTTACATTAGGTATTATGATTATTGGATATTTACTAAATGCGATTGGATTTTTACTAATATGAGTATAAATATATTATTAAGTATTAA
Source organism: Bacillota bacterium (assembly GCA_023393095.1). Classification (GTDB taxonomy): domain Bacteria; phylum Bacillota; class Clostridia; order Lachnospirales; family Lachnospiraceae; genus Mobilitalea. The sequence goes on along the minus strand of JAEWMT010000108.1, from coordinate 30,538 downwards.
AGAAGGAAGGAGTATTTACTATGGCATTCTTTGGTTTAGGAAAGAAAAAAGAAGAGGAAGAAAAGAGTTCTGGTTGTTGCTGTGGCTCTATTGATGCAGAATCTATGGAAAAAGCAACAGAAGCAATGACAAAAGGAGAAAGTGTAAAAGTTCTTGGTTCTGGTTGTGCAAAATGCAATCAGCTGGAAGCAAATGTAAAAACTGCATTGGAGCAATTAGGTATGGATACTGCCATTGAGCACGTAACAGACTTTTCGCAAATTGCAGCATATGGTGTCATGACTACACCGGCATTAGTTGTTGATGGTAAAGTTGTAGCTTATGGTAAAGTTTTAAAGGTCGAAGAAGCAGTAAAGTTATTAGAAAAAATCAGATAGGTATTATTAATCGTTATCTGATGTTGTTGCTACAGCAGAATTACCTAATCGGATAAAGCAGGATATTCAGAAATAAGCAAAAAGGGCCTACTTGTCATTTATAAGGACAGGTGAGCCTTATTTGTTTGTATAGATAGAGGTGTATATATTTTGTTAGCGTTGTATAAATTTATGTGATTTGGTCACAGATAATAATATGATTTTCAATATAATTAGGATAAAGGTAAGATAAAAATCAACTTAATAATATAATTTCATAACCTAGGAGGAAGATAAAATGTTAGATTTTCTAAAGAGAGCTGATAGTAAAGTTATTAATGTAAATGATATGGAAAACCTTATTGGTAAGGTGGAACTAATCGATATAAGAGAACCGTATGAATATAAAAGTGGAAGCTTAAAGACTGCTAAAAACATACCGATGGGTACTTTGTTAACAAGTCCAGAGAAATATTTAACAAAGGATAAGACATACTATATCATGTGCCAGTCAGGAGGGAGAAGTGGAGGTGCCTGCAGAGCACTTACAAAACAGGGTTTTGATGTGATTAATGTTGCTGGCGGCATGGGTTCCTATGCAGGAACAAAGAAAAAATAAATATTTAACATAGGAGGTTTATATCATGGGACGAAAGATATTGATTATTGGTGGAGTTGCCGGTGGAGCATCTGCAGCAGCGAGACTCAGAAGAAATAATGAAGAAGATCAGATTATTATGTTTGAAAGAGGACCTCATGTTTCATTTTCTAACTGTTCGCTCCCTTACCATTTAAGTGGAATTGTTGAGGCTGCAGATGATTTGGTTTTAATGAATCCAGAGCTGTTTTTAAAACAATATAATATAGATGCACGAGTAAATAGTGAAGTAACTTCAATTGATAGACAAAACAAAACTGTAAAAGTTAAGAGAATAGATTCAGATGAAGAGTATACGGAAAATTATGATAAATTGATCTTATCACCAGGAGCGTCTCCAATTGTACCAAAGCTTCCGGGTATTGAAAATGTAAATGTATTCACAGTGAGAAATGTGGCTGACATTGATGAACTGAATCAATTTGTAAAGCAAATGTATACCAAGGACATAACGGTTATCGGCGGTGGATATGTTGGCGTTGAAGTTGCCGAGAACTTAAATGAAGTCGGATACAATGTAACACTGATAGAAGCAACTAATCAGATACTCAGACCATTTGATTATGATATGGTTCAAATATTTCATAAAGTGTTGATTGATCATAAGGTGAATTTAATCGTAGGAGATAAAGTAGAGAGATTTGAACAAGATAAAGTTGTCTTAGCTTCTGGGAAAACGGTAAATGCCAGTGCTGTTGTAATGGCAATCGGTGTATCACCTGAAACATATCTTGCAAAAGAAGCTGGTCTTGAAATCGGAGAAACAGGAGCAATTAAAGTAGATAAGAATTATCTTACGAGTGATCCGGATATCTATGCTGTCGGTGATGCAATCGAAGTATATCATGCATTAACCCAAACCATGACAAAATTATCTCTAGCAGGTCCGGCATTAAAGCAGGCAAGATCTGTTGCAGATCATATCAATCATAAAAGTACTTGGAACAAAGGATTTATTGGTTCGTCTGCAATTAAAGTTTTTGAATATAATGGTGCATCTACCGGATTGAATGAATCTTTAATTAAAGCTCTTAATATGAAAATAAATTATGATATTGTCCGAATTATTCTTTCCGATAAAGTAGGGCTTATGCCAGATGCGGCTCCAATGCATTTTAAACTTTTGTTTGAAGTACCATCAGGAAAAATTTTAGGAGCTCAGGCAATCGGTAAAGGCGATGTAACAAAACGGATTGATATCATTGCTACGGCTATTAAGTTTGATGGAACAGTAAAAGATTTAAAAGATTTGGAATTGAGCTATGCACCTCCATTTTCAACCGCAAAGGACATTGTAAATTATGCTGGATATGTAGGTTCAAACCTTTTAAAAGGTGATTTTAAGCAAGTGAATGTAGATAAAGTAAGAGAGCTTGTTGAAAATAATAATATCATTATTGATGTTAGGGAAATCTATGAATACGAGAGAGGACATATCAAAGGAGCAATCAATATTCCGTTAAGCGAGCTAAGGGAAAGAATAGAAGAAATTCCAAAAGACAAACCGGTATATTTACACTGCCGAACCGGTCAACGCAGTTACAATGCAACTTTGGCACTTCAGAATATGGGCTTTCATAACGTTATTAATATTACTGGTAGCTTTCTGGGAGTTTCTTTCTATGAATACTATAATGACAAGCTAAAGGGAAGAAATACCATTGTAACAGAATACAATTTTAGATAAAGTTTTGAGAAGCAGAGTACAAAAAATGTACCCTGCTCTTCTTTTAACTTAAGATTGCGATGAATAAAGTAAAAATGTTTTATTAGTAAAAGGCAACCTGGTATCCTCCATGTAACAAGAAACTGCCAGATATTGAGGAACTGTATTATGAATATATCTTGAACAAGGTTGAAGTAGTATTTTTGGGGATTGCCAATCCATCTAGTGAGGAGTATCCTAATAATCATGATGTGGGAAAAGAAGAGATATATCGCTCTTGGATGATATTTAAAGGAGATACACAGTGATGACTCATAAATTTGATGTTAATAATAAAAGTAAATTAGATAATCCAAAACGAAGAGAAATGTTACCGGTAAATAAAATCCTAACCGAAATTGGATTAAACGCAGAGGATAGATTCGCTGATATTGGTTGTGGAATTGGCTATTTTTCTATTCCAGCGGCAGAAGTAGTGGGTGCAAAAGGCGTAGTTTATGCACTTGATGTTTCAGAAGAAATGATTGAAGTGCTTAACAAGAAGATTGAAGAGAATTATTTAAATAATATTCGAGCTGTTATTACAGATGAATATGATTTTAAACTGGAGGATGAGTCTGCTTCATATGCATTTATGTGTACTGTTTTACATGAAATTGACGATAGAACTAAATTCCTTAATGAGACCAAGCGTATTCTTATTAACGGAGGGAAAATTGTTGTTGTTGAATGGATAAAGAGGGATAGTGATTGGGGACCGCCAATTAATCACAGATTAGATAGTAATGATGTAAAACAGGAACTTCTAAACTGTGGATTTAAAGATATATCTACGATACAATTGAATGAGCATTTTTATATTGTGATGGCTAATTTATAAGAGCTATTAAGAAGGAAGCAAAAAAGGCAGAGTTAAAATGAATTTTGAAGGATATTAAATATGTTAAAAGAAAGTTCAAGTGAAGGTTGTTATGTAAATGTTACGAAATCTGCTTACATGATAGAAAGAAATAATTTATGCTCTATATATAAAAAGTAAGGAACACTTGTAAAAACTTTACTATACCAAATTCTAGACTCAATAACAAAAAATAAAGCAATACCAATTTGGTATTACTTTATTTTACATAGAATTTTAATCAGTAAAGATATCATATTTCCAGTCAATAATACCACCAAAATCATATACATTGGTGTATCCGAGGGATACCAGATCCGCGACTGCGAGGGCACTTCTGCGACCACTGCGGCAATATACCAAGATAGTAGCAGACTTATCTGGCAATGTTTCCTCAGCCTTTTCCAAAATGTCGGTATCAGGAATGAGTATTGCGCCATCAATATGTCCGGTGTTAAATTCTTCTTCGGTTCGGACGTCTAAAATAGTAATAGCACTGTCCTTGTCCATCATATCTTTTGCTTCCTTTGCGGTTATTTTAGAATAACCAGGAGCTGAATTATCATGTTTTGAGCTGCATCCGCTTAATGTGGTAATTATGAGAATTAGAAACAATATCCATAATCGTCTATCTTTCATTATAGAAAACTCCTTCCTTTTGAGTATTATTGCATTATTACATTAAATATCAGGCTAATACCAATGCTTTCTTTGCGGACAGTTTTCTTTGATTACTACTAATGTTTTTGTATTCACAATGATATCATCCTTTCGTGTATGGGTAATTTTTTAACTCATTATATCATTATTAAACGGCATGATCTGTAACTCAATCACATTCAATGATATTATACTGAACGACCCGAAATGGTGATATGAATACATGTTATTGACATATGTCAGTAATGGAGTATAATAATTGACATATGTCAGTAAAGGAGGCGACCACATGCCAAGACCCAGAAAATACAGACGAATATGTTCTATGCCACTAACAGATGGTTTTAAACCGATAAGTTTAAATTCAGCTTTAAACGGTGAAGTGGTACTTAATATTGATGAATATGAAGTGATCAGATTGATCGACTTTGAAAATTTGACACAGGAACAATGCGCTGTTCAGATGGTTGTTTCAAGAACTACGATTACTAGTATTTATGATGCAGCTCGTTTTAAAATAGCTGATGCTCTGATAAATGGGAAAAGATTAGTTATTGATGGGGGTGAATTTATATTATGTGAGCATAACAAAGAATGCTGTGGAAAAGGGTGTAGGCATAAATGCTTTAGTGAAGGAGAAAGGCCTTGTATTAAGGAAGGTTGTCCCCAAAATATAATGGAGCTAAAAACAGTTGAGTGAAGAATGTAACAATAGCTGTGACATTTGCAGTTCTAATTGTTCGGAAAGAACAGAGCTAGAAAGTCTCATTGAAAAGACAAAAGAGGAATGATAGAATTGTTTGAAGGAGACTGGCTAAATCAGATATCAGATAGGATCGAGGGGTGTTAGTTATGACTCATGAAGAAAAGGCAAAGAAGTTATTTAAAGAAGGTTATAATTGTGCACAATCTGTCTTCGTAGCTTTTTGTGAAGATATGAATTTGGATCAGGAAATTGCACTCAAGTTATCGTCCTCATTTGGGGGAGGCATGGGAAGATTAAGAGAAGTATGCGGAGCAGTGAGCGGGATGTTTATGGTGGCTGGAGTTTTGTATGGGTATAATGACCCAAAAGATCATAATACTAAGTCAGAGCATTATGCAAGAATTCAAAATTTAGCTCTTGAATTTAGCAAATGTAATCATTCAATAATCTGTCGAGAGCTATTAGGTATTCAAGGGATAAACGATAACCCGGTTCCAGAGAAAAGAACAGAAAAATATTATAAAAAACGTCCTTGTATGGAATTGGTTGGAGATGCAGCAAGAATAATTGAGAATTATATGATGGAGGTAAAATCAAATGAAAATTGCAGTAACTTATGAAAATGGAGAAGTATTTCAGCATTTTGGTCATTCAGAGCAGTTTAAACTCTGTAATCATCACTAAAACAAATGTTATTACCTATGGCTAAAAAGTATCCTTTGTCGATTAGATAGTTAATAAAATGTCTTTAAAACATTGATACGAATACTAGAATCCATTGGATAATCTCCTTTTTTGTGGCAATCAGGTTTTTTAAAAGGAATTACTAATCATTAATCCAATCAGTGCTCCATAAATAGTAGAACCATAAGGGTTTGATGTAATAGGACATGTACCGTTAGGGCAACCAACTTTTTTGTAATATAGATATCCTAACAATCCACCAATCACAGCTCCTATTATCATTTTAATAATCATATTTTTCTCCGTTCCTGTAAATGTATTTTATATTATAAAGCTTGTGTAAGAATAACGAGGTCACTAATTATGAGAGTGAGTTTCTAGGAATGTCTTGTTATTAGTGATTGTTAGGCACTTTTTCTTGTGGTTTGACTTCTTAAGTATTTAATAACTTCAGTACCTGCTTTGGCTCCTTCATACACTGCTTTCGATATCTGTAATAATCCTCCCGTACAATCACCAGCAGCAAATAAGCCGGGAATATTGGTTGCTGTATTATCTTCAATTAGAATTCTGTTTTTTTGTGTAGCCGCACCCAACTTTTTTGCTAGGTCTGTGCTTCCTGCGACTCCTACGGCAACAAATAATCCTGAGATAGGCAAGCTAGAACCGTCCTGGAATAAGGCTGATTCTACAACTTCGCCTCCGTTGATAGATTCGATGACATTCGTATTAACTTTAATGGTGTTTGGAATAACAGTACTAGGTTTATTGCCGTTGGTAAGAAGAGTAACTGAGTTAGAGGTAGGCAATAGTTCAAGAGCTTCATGCAATGCATAGTCACCATCACCTAAAACAGCAACATCTTTTCCACGGTAAAAGAAAGCGTCACATACTGCGCAGTAACTAACCCCATGTCCTTCAAATTCTTTCAATCCCTTAATTTTCGGTGCTGATCTGGATGTACCGGTAGCTATCACTACACTGTCAGCATAATATTTTTTTTCTTTTGTTAAAACAATGAATTTATCCTCAAAAGAGATTCCAACAACCTCATCTGAGATTATATTGGCTCCAAGTCGTCTGGCACCTTCAACTCCATTTTGAATTAAATCTTTGCCTGAAATCGGTTGACTAAATCCGTAGTAATTTTCAATTTCGGAGGCTTTTCCTAAAGCTCCAAGATCTTTACCGATAATAGTAGTTTCAATACCAGCTCTGGTTGTATATAAAGCAGAGGAGATCCCAGCAGGACCATTTCCTATAATAATTACGTTTGACATTTAAACAACCACCTTTCATATCCTTGTTTTAAGTTCTGTTGAAATTATAACAATAAGAACAGGTTAATTCTGTGATGAAATCACATGACCAGAAGGGAGATACTATAATTGATTTTCACATTGAATCAAATTAATTAACTAAGCAATATAGATGGTAATATAGATTTAGCAGAAAGTCATATAAAACAGATAGTTGAAGGGATGATTTAGGTATCGCCTTAAAAATTTTTTATGAAGATCAGTATATAAGATAGTTGGGAAAGTGTAAAATTAGAAATAAATAAAAAATTATTTACTATGTCGTAAAATGTATTATAATGGAGAATATAGAATCAATTGGAATATAAATGCCTATGGAGGAATAATATGGATAAGAGTGAAATCTTAAAATCTTTAACGAATTTGTTTAATGAGCAGCAAAAGGATGAAGATTCCTATATCATCACAAGTAATTCCATAGATAAGAATAATTACTTGACGTTAATAACTAAGAGTAATGAGGATTCATTCATAACGGACCCCGATTACGACGCATTTGTAAATATATTGAAATACTACAATACAAGAGATTTAAAATATGCAGCTAACAAACTTGAGCTTTGTAAAGTTAAGGTATTAAAAGAATTTTCTGATGCTGAAAGAACGAAATTTATGAGTGAGATGAAGGATTTACATAACAGGCTAATAGGCGCTAATACTCAAACTTTACCCTTTTTAGAAGTATTAATTAAGGATTGGGTAAATGAGCTTTAAATAGGAGGAGTTCCATGGCAAATTGGCAAGCAAAACAAATCGATTTTAAAGTGGTTGGTTATTATCCGGCATGGGAACCTGACAAGGTAGATAAGATCCGGTATCATAAATTAACTCACATTAATTATGCGTTTGCCATACCCACTTCAGATGGAGAGCTTCTTCCTTTACAGAATGCTGAATTAGCAGAACTGATAATATGTAATGCTCATTCCACAGGTGTTAAGGTTCTCCTATCCATCGGAGGCTGGTCTTATAACAATATACCTTTGGAACCAACCTTTATGGAAGCTACGGATTCTCCCGAGAAGATTATACGATTTGGGGAGGCCATCGTAACCATGGCAAAGGAATACTGTTTTGATGGTGTTGATATGGACTGGGAGCATCCAAGAAATAATGATGTAAGCAGACAACAGTATGAAGGGTTAATGGAGTATCTATACAACAGGCTGAAGGAGGAGGATATGCTTTTCTCAGCAGCAGTCCTTGGCGCCGTGTCGCCGGAAGGTGATGTATACCCGGATGCAGCAGCACAAACGGATGCGGTTCTTCATCGTTTGGACTGGATCAATGTGATGGCTTACGATGGTGGCCAATATTCTTCCTTGGAATTTGCAATAAACTGTGCCAAGTACTGGAGGGATATAAGAAATGTGCCTGCATATAAAGTGGTCTTAGGTGTCCCCTTTTTTGGGAGACCTTATGGAATTGCATATGCTGATATTTTAGAGGTAGATCCAGAGGCTTATCTAAGAGATGTAACTATAATAAATGGAACACCGATATATTATAATGGTGTACCGACAATTATGGCGAAGACGATGTGGGCACTTGATCATGTTGGAGGGATTATGATCTGGGAGCTTTCAGAGGATACTATGGATCCAAACAAGAGTCTGTTAAATGCGATCTACAATTGTATATCTGTTCGCTTTAGAAACAGCTGTTCTGCCCATCATAGGTATAAGCGGTTTAGGTACTGATACACAATTTTCTACATAGAAGTAGTTTCCTAAAGAAGCAAAGAGAAATTATGGAAATAGGATTAAAAATATAAGGGCAAGCCTATCAATAAAGGCTTGCCCTTTAAAAAACGACTATTCGGTATACAGTTAAAACTTATAAATATGTTTTAAATATTTCTATTTCCTAGTAAGGACAGTTCGGTTTGATTGTTTATAAAACATTGGAACTTTTTCAATATAAACATCACTATGATCAAGTCCAAACCAATCCGTTGGGGAGACTGTATACTTTTGAATAAAAAACTTAATTTTTAAAAGCTCGGCTTCCCAGCTTGAAAGCGAGGTTTCATGAGAAAGAATTTCTTGAATGAAAATATAGCGGAAATCACCCAATTTGCGGTTTGGAATTATAGAATAAATATTGGTTTGCGGTTCAATTTCATTATTATGCAATAAATCCGTTGATATTTGCCGTAAAAATACGTTAAGGCTTTGCTCAATACGGAAGCCAAGTTTTAACTCTATTTTTAATACATATGAAGTACCAAAATTTTCAACAGAATATTCTGCCTGATAAGGTTCATCTGTAACGGTAACATTAACAAACCAGTAGACATCTGCTTTTTTTGGCTTTTTATCGAAAAGAAAATACATTATTTTACGTTCTATTTCCTTTGGATCAGAGCAATTAGATAGACAAACAAGATTGCTGGCGTATTTCGGGATTTTTGAATCATTACGTAATTGATCTAGTTGCTTTATATAATTTTCAATCCGTACATATTCGCGATAACGATTCTTAACAATATGTGATTTGTACCAGAGATACATAACGAACAGTATTGAGAAAGCAATAATCACAGCTACGAATCCACCACGATAAAATTTAACGATATTAGCAGCGAAGAAAGATATTTCAAATGTCATAAAGAAAACTAGCATTATGATTGATAAAATAACAGGTGTTTTTTTCTTGAGCATATAGTTAAATAATAGGATTGTTGTCATTAGCATGGTAACTGTGATTGCAAGACCATATGCGGCCTCCATTTTCTCTGAATTTTGGAAAAAAAGAACGATACCGATACAAACAACACATAATACCCTATTAATTGCTGGGATATAAAGCTGTCCTTTTAACGGGGAAGGATATAGGGTGTGAAGTTTTGGAAATAAATCAAGTTTTATAGCTTCTGATACAAGAGTAAAGGAGCCAGAAATTAAAGCCTGTGAGGCTATAATAGCGGCCAGCGTTGAGATTATAATACCAAAGATCAAAAAACCATCTGGAATCATTTGATAAAATGGGTTAATTTCTTCCATTAAGGTATGAGAAGAGTTGTTTTTTACTGATAAAACCCATGCACCTTGGCCAAAGTAATTGAGCAACAGACTTATTTTAATAAAAGGCCATGTCAAATAAATATTTCTTTTGCCTACATGCCCTAGATCAGAATATAGTGCTTCTGCACCTGTTGAACATAAAAAAACGCTTCCCAATATTAGAAACCCAACTTTATTTTCACTGCTAAATAGGATGTTGATGGCATAATATGGTGACAAAGCGCGAAGCAGCGACAGATCACCTAAGAGATTAATGATACCAAAAACAGCCAAACTACTGAACCATATAAACATGATAGGACCAAATAATTTCCCAATAAATTCAGTTCCAATATGCTGAATAAAAAATAGTGTAAAAATTATAAAAATAACAAGGATCACAATGTTTCTTTGATTATTACCAAAAATGTTTTGAAAAGCCGGGAGTAATTTTAATCCCTCGACGGCTGATGTAACAGTAACTGCCGGAGTAAGCATTCCATCAGCCAATAGAGCAGAACCTCCTATCATTGCAGGAATGATTAACCATTTGGAACGTTTACGAACAAGAGTGAAAAGGGAGAAGATACCCCCTTCCCCATTATTGTCAGCTCTTAATGTAATCAGAACATATTTTATGGTGGTTAATATAGTGAGAGTCCAAAACACTAATGATAAGACTCCAAGGATAAAATTTTCTGATACATTATTTAATCCACCATTTCCATGAAGTACGGATTTCATTACATAGAGAGGAGAAGTACCAATATCTCCATATACAATACCTAATGTTACAAGAATTCCTCCGATTGATAATTTTGAAATGTTAGATTTCTTTGATAAGAGATCCATCTGTTTCTCCTTTGATCATATAATTATAAAAGTGTATTGGTGCATCGCAAACACTTATTGGTATCAACTACTCCCTTATATTATGAGTATTTTATAGAATACATATAAGAATGTCAAATTAAATATTGATTAAAATGCTTAAGATACTAGCTTGTAGAGGGTATTTAGAAGATTGTACTTTGAATTATTGTTTGATTTAGGCATTTTTGATCGGAGTGACATAAAAAAAGAAAGGTGGTTGCATAATCTACAACAATCATCTTTCTTTCCATAATTATAATAACGTAAATATCCCCAAAAAACAAGACTGTTATTCTGAAATGTGTTGTGCTAGAGTTACTGTACGAAAGAAAACATTTCTCTATTCCGCAGCTTAGGACTTAATTTTATAAAACAAGGGTATGTTAATTTTAAAAATATAAAAGGAGTGTATCAGCATGAATGACAAAAAAGATGTTTTAGATAATGGTCCTTTTTTTCATGGCACTAAAGCAGAACTAAAGATTGGAGATTTATTAGAACCACAACACTTATCTAATTACCAAAATAAAAAAGCTAACTTTATTTATTTTACTGCAACATTAAATGCTGCTAAATGGGGGGCTGAATTAGCGATATCTAAATCAAAGGAAAGAATTTATATTGTAGAACCATTAGGTGAATTTGAAAATGACCCGAACGTAACTGACAAACGATTTCCTGGAAATCCAACACGTTCTTATAGGTCGAAATCTCCTTTGAAAATAATAGCCGAATTAGGCTCATGGGAAAGACATTCCGACCAGGAAATAGATCATATGCTAACTTCCTTAAAAAAATTAAGTGATGAAGGAAAAAATGTAATATACGATTAAGCTATCAATATATAATTCGTAACATAGCAGTGCAATTGGTAGGGCATCTTTATGTAGGCAAAATTAAAGGAGTCTTGAAAATTAGACTTCTTTTTACATTGTAAAAAACATTATTCTTCAATAAGCTAAATGTAACTTAGATAGAATATGATTGCCTTTCGTTAAATTCCAGTATATAATAGATTTACCAAATGTTACATTGATTTAGTAATTCTTTATAACTAAATGTAAGCATTTAACATATTATTGATGAGAGGGAGATTTAAACTATGAAAAAGTCTAAATTATTTTTTAGCTTCTTTGCAATGATTCTTTGTCTTGGATTATTTTCCTTAAAAGTAAGCGCTTTTGAAGCAACAGGAACAGTTAGTGAACCAATTCAACCTGTTTCTATAGTTACTGGTGATGAAGATCCGACTACATTTCCAAGTTATGACCTTAAAGTACCAGTAGCAACAAAGTCTTTGGTTGTACCAATTAATATGGATTATAAGGGTCAATTAAAGATTAATCTGTTAGGACGGGAAGTTTCCAAGGGAATGAATATCTATTTATATAGTGATGAAGCTTGTACCAGTCAAATCGGAAATTCCAAATATCTTAGTTCATATTCTTTAGAAGACGATATGAAATTAGATATTCCAAAAAAAGCTACATATTACTTGAAATTTGAGTTGCTTTCTTACGCAGAAGCTGATGCAACTGTATCAATAACTCCATATTCTTTAAACAGTGAAGACAGAACATTAAAGAATAATACATGGGTATTTAGCCATCCGTTCTCATATGGCAGTCAGATTAGTAATAAGATTACAGTTAACACATCTGGATATATTGCCGTTGAAGGTATTGACACCTCTGATTACAGTTCTTTTGGTGTTACTTTATGTAATAGTAAAAAGGCAAAACTCTCCGAAGAGACATATATAAACAGCTCTAAGGATTACACTACTTATTTTGCTGTTAAGAAAGGTACTTATTATATTAAAACCAAATCTTCTAATGATTACAAATTACGTTATAAATTCACTGCTGTTAAGGATACCGGTAATCCATCTAAGAGTAAAGCAACCTCAATAGGAAAAGGGAAAACTGCGAAAGGATTAGTATTATCTGAAGATAGTGTTAGTAAAGCTGATTGGTATAAAGTAAAGTTAACTTCAAAGCGAAAATTAAGTTTTGAAATATATGGAAAATCTTGTGATTTAATCTGTTTTGAAATAATTCCAGCAAGTAAAAATGTTATTCTAATTGGCAGTACAGTTAGAATTTATGATGCTGGAGGCGGTGTATATTCTACACAGGATTCTATGCCTGCAGGGACTTATTATATCAAAGTAACAAAAACTAGGAAAACCTGCTCCGGAAATTATAGTATCAAATTTAAATAATAAAAATTCTAGTAATTCATAGTTTATAATCATTCTTAAGATTAGCTGTTAAATTATGAAAGATAAATATTGATTATTGTTTTGCACCCTATCATATAAAAGTGATAGGGTGTTTTTGTGCTATTGACAAAACGCAACCAGTTGCATATAATATATGCAACTGGTTGCGTTTGTTATGTGCATAGGATACGAGGGGGTAAGAAATGAATCGAATTGAAAAAGCACAAAGAGTATTTGGGTATACGTTACTATTTGGGAACAAGCTTCAGTTATTCGGAGATTCTTTGTTGTCGGATTTCAGTTTAAAACAATGGTTTGTGTTAGTAATGATACAGGAGATGTCAATGGATTCACCATCCGTTAATCAGATCGCTGAAGTTATGGGTACCTCGAGGCAAAATATCCGTAAGATGCTTTCTATTCTTGAAAGAAAAGGATATGTTGATATGAAGCCAAGTTTAACGGATTCGAGAGCACTAAGCATAACATTAACCGATAAAACGAAGAATTTTATGGATTCTAATAAGAAATGGGCCGAGCAGATAACAGAACGCTTGTTTCAAGGTGTTTCAGAGGAAGAACTTGAAGTATGCATGAGTGTAAGTGAAAAGTTATTGAAAAATATGGAGGGGACGTCAACGAATGAATGATTTATCGGAAAATACAGTAAATCTGGAGAATGATATTATCAACAATCACATCATAATACCTTTTAATATGGAAATTACTCCGATTAAGAAAATTATATTAGTGAATTTTGATAAAAATCCTGAGGAGATCTATTTCGGACTGGAATTGCAATATCTGGTAACTAAGAATGAGGGGAGTGGTTATCGGCTGATTGCATATCGCAATGATAAATATGTAGATGTATATGATGAAGAAAGCTTGCACATCCAAGATGTCGGCTCATTTGAAGTTTGTGAAAATGGTCTTGCCAATTTTCGAAAAGTGACTTTCTCTAAAATAGGGTTTGAGATGAGCGGGGAGGGCATACAGGTTGAGTTTGCTCTTGCAGATTATCTGGGGAGAGAAATTGATGTAACGATTAAGGAAAACTGTAAGAAGAAAAGCAGACTGTTTGATTTAATTGCTCCTATCGGAGTTTCCTCAATAAAGCCGGTTATTCTACCAGTTTTTGCGATGTATCAGTTCGATCTGGTTAGAAAAAGAGGTACGGAATTCTCAATCAAAATCAATGGTAAATCCATAAAACCAGATCCTTTTCTGGTTCCATTTCCTAAGGATGGTCAATTTCGCTACTTTACAAGGTATGGATATGACTGTGAGCTGGTTGAGTTTGGAAAAGAGAGAGAAGAAACATTACAGCTTCTCGAAGTCAAAGACAGTATCGTGAAACAGGATGGCTTAATCTCTGAATTTCAATATGAAAATGGTTCATATAAATTAAAAGCCATGTCATTTGAAGAGTCAAAGCACCGATTTAAGCTAAACTTTATGGAAGCTTTTCCCAACATAATACATATGGGTGACACGGCTATACAGGGGACGTGGCAAATGGAGATGGATACATCTATGGGGGATATTTCCGGAGATTATAAGATTACAAAAAAGGATAATGTCGTGCAAATAGAACTAATTCCTTCCAAGGGATGGACAGTAACGAATCATATGCTGCTGACTAAAATTATGCTTGGTAAAAAATCTGTTTTTCGTAATTGGCCTAAAACATATTGTTATAAGCAAGTAATTAACCTTAATACAAGAGAATCAAGGTGTTTCTGGGAAAGAATTAATTTTGAGAGAAAGGACAAATATATTTAATATTAATCTGGAAGTTTAGTAAAGAAATCACAGAAGAAGCTGCCTCAAAATAATCTTCAGTGAAATAAGGTACTCCGCATAATCTCCTGCATGCACAGTTTGGAAGACATGTTTTCAATTTTGTATGTCATATACAAGCATTTATGTACGAATATGACATACAAAATCTAGAATGTGTCTTCCACCCTATGTGTGAGGAGATTATGCGGAGTACCTTATTTCATACATGCTTAAATTACGACAGCCTCTTTTACTATGGTTTTAATTGGATTACATTTATTGAAATTCCGTATGGACACTTTGGAGAATACTCTATATAATAGTATATTACAGGAAAGACGACAGAAAGGGGCAAAATTCATGCCAAATGACTTGACTACAGGGAAACCTATGAAACTAATTATAGGCTTTACCATACCAATTTTAATAGGGAATATAATTCAACAATTGTATTATGTCATAGATTCCATTATCGTAGGACAATATCTTGGTGTTAATGCACTTGCAGCGGTAGGCTCTACCAGTTCCCTTACCTTTTTGGTAATCGGGTGGATTATGGGAATGACGGGAGGCTTTGCAATAATCGTTGCACAACGTTACGGTGCAGAAGATATCGATGGTCTGAGACATTATGTGGCTATGTCCTATTTTCTGTGTATTATTATGGCAGTTATAATGACGATTGGACTATTATGGACAAACGGTTTGGTCTTGACGTCAATGAATACTCCAAAGGAAATCTATGGCGATACCTATCGCTTTATTCAGGTAATCTATATAGGAATTGCAGCTACCATTGCATATAATATTTTAGCATCTATATTACGAGCAATTGGCGATAGTAAAACTCCTCTTTACTTTTTGGTGCTTTCTTCCATTCTAAATATAATATTGGATTATTTATTTATTGGTGGATTTTCTATGGGTGTGGAAGGTGCCGGATATGCTACGGTAATTTCCCAAGCCTTTGCATCAATTTTATGCTTGGTTTATATGTTAAAGAAATATCCGGTCTTAAGGCTTAAGAAAGAGGATATCTATTTCTCTGGAGCCAGTGTAAGAAAATTAATCGGAATGGGAACACCAATGGGGCTTCAATTCTCCATAACTGCAATTGGCACCATGATTGTTCAAGTTGCATTGAATGGGTTGGGACCAATTTATATCGCTGCATTTACAGCAGCAAGTAAGATTCAAAATATTATCACTCAGCCATTTCCGTCTCTTGGAGCTAGTTTGGCGACCTTTGTAGGGCAGAATACGGGAGCCGGAAGGATGGACAGGGTGAAAGAGGGTGTAAGAGCAAATATCATTTTGAGCATAATCTGCGGTGTATTTTCAATGATAGCAGTATTAGTATTCGGAGATATTTTGGTTAAGTTTTTTATTACTGAAAACAGTGATTTGGTAGTTGAAAAGGCAAGGATATATTTCTACGCGGCTGCAGGACTTTATATTCCCCTTGGTCTAATTTTTGTGTATCGAAATTCATTACAGGGCTTGGGATATGGGTTATTGCCAATGATGGGTGGAATTTTTGAATTAATTGCTAGAGTGCTGGTTATTTTTTTACTTACCAAGCCTCTTGGATATGTAGGAATCTGTCTTGCCCATCCGGTTGCTTGGGCATCGGCGTTAATACCGCTTATTCCGGCATATTATTACCGAATGAAGAAGTTGTGCAGGAATCCTTGACGTTTAAAGTAATTTATAATACAATACGATTATTAAAATGATTTGAGGTGAAAAGATGATTAACTTTTCTTGCTAATTTTTATTATGCATAATGTGAAGGGTAACGACAGGATTTGTCGTGTCTTTTGTTATGCAAATGCAAGAAGGTTATGATATTCAGACACTCTTATATATCTTTGTCCAGTCATATTTTGACATAGCAAAGTTGTATTTTCGAGCTACAAGAATAACTTTCTTGCAGCTCGAATTTTTGTTGTAGAGGATTACAAACTGTGAAGTAAAAAGCACTTCGTGCAGGATACGCTTCGCAGTATGGAAGTATGATACTGGCATCTTACTCGGGCACGGAGATTGTACACACACATTCTTTATTTAGGAGGTATATAGATATGTCTTTGATCAATGTATCAAATTTAACTTTTGCCTATGATGGCAGCTATGATAATATATTTGAAAATACCAGCTTTCAGATAGATACTGACTGGAAACTCGGTTTTACCGGGCGTAACGGCAGAGGTAAAACCACTTTCTTAAACCTGTTACTTGGCAAGTACGAATATAGCGGAGATATTTCAACAAGCGTTACTTTTGAATATTTTCCTTATGAGGTAAAGGACAAAGAATTTTTAACAATAGATGTAATAAGGGAGACCAGTCCGAATTCTCTTGATTGGGAAGTAATCCGTGAACTTTCATTACTGAATGTATCGGAGGATATTATATATCAGCAATTTTCAACACTTTCTTATGGTGAACAGACAAAGGTTTTACTTGCTGCCTTGTTTTTAAAGGAAAATAACTTTTTACTGATTGATGAGCCTACCAATCATCTGGATACTGAAGCAAGAGAAATCTTAAGTAATTATTTAAAAAGAAAAAAGGGATTTATACTAGTTTCACATGACAGAGCCTTTCTTGATCGCTGCGTTGACCATATTCTTGCTATTAATAAAACGAATATTGAGATACACAAGGGCAATTTTTCAGCTTGGTGGAAGAACAAGGAGTTTCAGGACAACTTTGAATTGGCAGAGAATGAGAAAATGAAAAAGGATATAAAAAGGCTTAAGGAATCCGCTAGACAGACATCCCAATGGTCTGAAAATGTTGAAGCAAGTAAGATTGGCGGGACTAATTCAGGAAGCAAGGTGGACAGAGGTTATATAGGGCACAAATCTGCTAAAATGATGAAGCGCTCCAAGTCTATTGAAAACAGGCAGCAATCGCTGATTGAAGAGAAATCGAAACTATTGAAAAACATTGAAAATAACGAGAAACTGAAAATTATACCGCTAATCTATCATACAAACCAATTGGTTGAGCTTAAGGATGTAAGTATCAGCTATGGAGATAAAATTGCTTGCAAGAATATTAATTTTACTATTGAACAGGGAGATAGAATCGCCTTACAGGGAAAGAACGGTTCCGGAAAATCAAGTATATTAAAGCTTATTTACAATGAGAATATTACGTTCACCGGCACGGTAAATAGGAGTCAACAGTTGAAGATTTCTTATATATCTCAAAATACAGATCATTTATGCGGTAAACTGACTGACTATGCTTATGAATATAGTATTGATGAAAGCCTGTTTAAGGCAATCCTTAGAAAGTTGGATTTCTCAAGAGAGCAATTTGAAAAGCGGATAGAAAACTTTAGTGGGGGACAAAAGAAAAAGGTGCTGATAGCAAGAAGCCTTTGTGAACAGGCGAATCTGTATCTCTGGGATGAGCCATTAAATTATATTGATGTAATTTCACGTATGCAGATAGAGGAATTATTACTGGAATACAAACCGACAATTTTGTTTGTCGAGCATGACATAGCCTTCGTTGAGAATATTGCAACAAAAATTATTAGATTATAGATAATCAGGATGTGCACCTAGCGAATATATGTAATTAGTGGTAATGAATCATTTACAGTCTGCTATAATTTAATTATTAATAAATAATTAGTAGAAAGGATTATTAAATGAAAAATAAAAAAACGTTATTATGTTTTACTATTTTATCAATAATAGTTATTACATTTATTGTAATAATGTTTGGCTATAATGTTTACTTTAATAGAAATCCTAAAATAAATGTTTCAGTTGAACTAAAAAACATTACAAAAAATGATTATTATAGTTGTATAGATCAAATAGATAAATTGACTTCTAATAAAATTAAAAAATTAATTGTGATGGTGAATATAATTAATACGCCTAAATGCAAGGTTAGAAAAATTAACATACCTGAATTGAATGTATTTGATAATATTGATTATTTTAGATCATTTAAAATGAGTTATAAAGAAGATAATAATCTTAATGATAACTATGCAAAAATAACAAGATCTATATTATTTGATTTTTCGAATTTTACGCTACATGATTTGAAAAAATATTATTCAAATTCTAAAATAACAATAGAAATTATTACAAAATCAAATAAAAAATTTCATTATAGATATAATATAGGTGATTTAATAAAAGTTGATAGATAGATTTATTAACATAATGATTAATTTTGCGATAGATAAAATAGAATAAATTAAATTGGTATTAGTAATTATATCAAATAATTTACTGAAAGTGCTTAGGACAAAATACTATTTATGAAACTAGGTGATGAATTGAATAGCAATTATAATCAATATTATTAGGTAATTGCGAAATCGAAATTGATAGAAGGCTGTATAGGATCCGACCTGATTTTTAGTGATTTTTTGATCTTTCAAAGTACATTTTAATCACTGCATAGACTGTAAAAGAAAAATAGAGCATAAAAAGTAAACCTTTGATAGTTAAAGAAAAAGGTGCTAATAGCAAGAAGCCTTTGTGAGCAGGCGAATCTGTATCTCTGGGATGAGCCATTAAATTATATTGATGTAATTTCACGTATGCAAATAGAGGAACTATTACTGGAATACAAACCGACTATTTTGTTTGTCGAGCATGATAGAGCCTTCGTTGAGAATATTGCGACTAAAATTATTAGATTATAAGGTAGGATGATGGGAGGGAGTGTTCTTACGAAAATTAAACTGATAGAAGATAAGCAAAGCAATCTTGAAGTACAGATAAGATATCCTGCAATGAATGCATACGTAAAGCAGCTGATTTTTAAGATAAAAAGCTTGGATATAAAAATCATCGGAAGTGACGGTGAAAAAAATATTTTACTTAACGTTGATGATGTTTTTTACATTGAATGTATTGAGAGAAAAACTTTCATTTATACGCAGGAGGGTGTATACAGAAGCAGTAAGAAGTTATACCAGCTTTTTGATGATTTAAAAGAGTTCGGATTTGTACAAATCAGTAAATCCTGTATCTTAAACATGAACGAACTGGATTATGTAAAAATATTGTTTAATAGCCGGCTGGAAGCAACATTGACGAATGGAGAAAAAGTTATTATCACCAGAAAATACATACCTGTAGTGAAAGATTGGCTGGATAAGGGAGGGGATTTTCATGATGAATAAAAAGCAGATAATAATAAAATATTTCATTTCGAGTCTGGCGATTGCTATGATATCGGTATTTTGGGCATTCTGTATGGATGCGATTATGTATGGTACCTGGAGGTTTTTTAAAGTAGTATTTTCAATTATGCTATATGCATTTATATTTTGTATGATTCAATTTTTTATTAATTATTACCTGGATGACCGACCAGTAATTTCAATGATTTTGGAATATATAACAATTATCCTTCTGTTCTTTGTTTTTGGAGTTAAATTTGGATGGTATCCTAAGGGGATGGAATGGCTTGCTATAATTTATACGATACCTGTATATGTTGTCTGCTATATACTTCGGCTGGCAGGAGCCAGAAGGGATGCTGACTATATTAATAAAAAGTTAAAGGAATTAAAGGAAAAGAAATATAATAACTAATTCGTTATTTATCAGAATAAATAAAAAATTAAAATTTATCTAAAAAAATGAAACAATAAGAAAACAGCATTTTTAGCAGAAAAGGCTAGATGCTGTTTTGTTGTTTTTTATTATGTAAGTCATGACAGGGTATTTGTACGTTATGACCAACAGTGTTGTAGCAGTTCATACGATATGATAGCATTGCGGGTAGAATATAAAAGGAAGGAATTTCAATATGAATAATAAAAAGGTTTATTTATCTCTTCTAAGAAAAACGGGAAAATTCATGCTGATTTTATCAGTTGTGCTAATGGCTAGTATTTTAGTAATTGTATTATTTCTGCTAATCAGAAGTCCGGGAAAAATGAAGCAGTTTAAAGATGAAAATGGCAATATACTTAAGAACAGTATTTCTGAAAAATCGTTTGTCCAGATTAACGGTGTAAAGATGGGGATGTTTATAAAGAGCAAGAATAGATCAAATCCGGTATTATTGTTTGTTCATGGAGGCCCTGGAATGCCCGAATATTTTCTTACGGAGAAATATCCAACAGGACTTGAAAATTACTTTACCATTATTTGGTGGGATCAGCGTGGGGCAGGCTTATCCTATAACAGTAAGATAAAAGCTGATACGATGACATCAAAACAGTTTGTATCGGATACAATCGAAGTATCAAAATATCTTTGTAAACGATTTAATCAGAAAAAGATATATCTGATGGGACATTCCTGGGGTACCTTCATAGCGATACAGGCAGCAGCCAAAGCACCGGAGCTTTATAATGCTTACATTGGTGTGGCTCAGATAACAAATACAGTGAAAACAGAAGAAATGGCTTATGAATATATGCTTGACTATTATAAAGAACGAGGCGATGAAAAGACTGTAAATAAGCTAAAAAATATAACGGTTCAATCAAATAAATATTTTTCCATTCGAGATGAAGTTATGCATAAAGCCGGAATTGGTACGACACGAGACATGAAATCAGTAATAAAGGGTATATTTTTTCCATCCCTATTATTCCCGGAATATACGTTCAGGGAGAAAATTAATTTATGGATAGGCAAAAATTTTTCTTTCAAGCATACAAATCTATGGCAGGAATTAAACGACATGGATATATCAAGGATGGTAACAAAACTGAATATTCCTGTATATTTTTTCTCGGGAGTATATGATTATACTGTCTGTTACAAAATGGCGGAATCCTATTTTAGAGAGCTGTCTGCTCCGATAAAAGGATTTTACTTATTTGGGAAATCAGCTCATAGTCCGATATTTGAGGAACCTGAGAAAGTGGTTGAAATTATAAAGAAAGATATATTAAACAGATCAAATAATCTTGCAGATGAGAGATAAGGAGGATAAATTGAAATACTCCACAAATGCAATATATATTCTTTATCAATGATTTGATAATTTTGCAGCTTCTGCCTAGTGCAGTGTAGTACAAGCATTATATCCATAAATTGCCATACCATATCAGAATTGTATACTAAGAATACATATATAGTATTTTTCTTATACTTATTTCAATGATATAATAATGTGTGTGTAAAAATACAAGGAAGTTTAGATTGAAATAGTAAAGAGGTATTATTTATGAAATATGTTCTAAGGTATTTAAAAGTATACAGAAAAGAAAGCATTCTGGCACCATTATTTAAGATGCTTGAAGCCTTGTTTGAATTATTTGTTCCACTTGTTGTGGCAGCAATTATTGATAAAGGAATCGGGCACAGAGATATTCCATATATTATCCGGATGTGCCTGCTATTAGTGACACTGGCGGTGGTCGGACTGATTTGCTCTATAACAGCGCAGTACTTTGCTTCAAAAGCGGCGGTCGGCACAGCAACTTCATTAAGACATTTTCTTTTTAAACAAATACAGTCATTCTCCTTTACTGAGATGGATTCGATTGGAGCACCGACATTGATTACGAGGATGACAAGTGACATCAATCAGGTACAAAATGCCGTAAATATGGTATTAAGACTATTTCTTCGCTCGCCTTTTATTGTATTTGGAGCGATGATTATGGCTTTTACCATTGATGTCAAGTCGGCTCTGATATTTGTGGTTACAATTCCGGTACTATCTATTGTCGTATTTGGAGTAATGCTGATTACAAAACCGCTGTATAAAAAAGTACAGAATGGTGTGGATAGAATCCTTGCAATTACAAGGGAGAATCTGACCGGAGTCCGGGTGATCAGAGCCTTCCATAAAGAAACGGTTGAAAAGGAAGCATTTAAAAAAGCAAATGAAAGTCTGACCGATATCCAGAAGTATGCAGGTAAAATATCGGGCTTAATGAATCCGCTAACCTATATCATTATCAATGCCGCCGTCATTGCACTAATCTGGGAAGGGGCGATCAGGGTAAACAACTCACTGCTCACACAGGGACAGGTAGTAGCATTATATAACTATATGTCCCAGATTCTGATAGAACTGATCAAGCTTGCCAATCTGATTATCAGTATAACAAAGGCTCTAGCCTGCGCTAATCGTATTTCAAATACCTTTGACATAGAAAGTAGTATGCAGGAAGGAACTATAACAAAGGGAGTAAATACGAACTATGCCGTAGAATTTCGTGGGGTAAGTCTTACTTATCAGAATGCCGGAGATGAATCCCTTACCGATATCACATTCAAGGTAAAAAGAGGCGAGACGATTGGTATCATTGGAGGTACAGGCTCCGGGAAATCATCCTTGATCAATTTGATTCCAAGATTTTATGATGCAACCAAAGGAGAAGTATTGATCGATGGAGTCAATGTCAAGGATTATAGCTTCTGCGCCCTGCAGAATAAGATATCGGTAGTGCTTCAGAAGGCACAGCTGTTTCAGGGAAGTATTCGTGATAACCTTCTGATCGGTAACCAAGAGGCTTTAGAAGAGGAAATTAAGAAAGCGTTGGAGGTATCTCAGGCAATGGAATTCGTGGAAACTAGGGAGGGAAAACTGGAAGCTTTCATTGAACAGGGAGGAAAAAACCTTTCAGGAGGACAGAAGCAGCGGCTTACAATTGCGAGAGCTTTAATTAAGGGGGCACAGATTTTAATTTTGGATGACAGTGCTTCCGCGCTGGACTATGCGACTGATGCGAAATTACGAAAGGCAATTAGAGAAATAGAACAGGCACCAACTGTTTTCATTGTTTCACAAAGAGCTTCTTCCATCATGTATGCTGACCAAATTATTGTATTGGAGAATGGTAAGGTTGCAGGGATTGGAACGCATGATGATTTATTAAACAATTGCGAGGAATATCAGGAGATTTATTATTCACAATATCAGAGGGAGGCAGGTTCTTATGGCAGACACGAATAGGACAAAAAGGAACTGGCCAACACAAAAAGTTACGATTAGAAAACTTTTGGTACGATTGAAACAATATCGGTTTTATTTGATCGGTTCTATCGTAGCAGCAGGAATCACGGTAGCAACTACATTGTATGTACCTATTTTAATCGGTAAGGCAATTGATTCTATTGTCGATCGTGGAAGGGTTGATTTTAATCGAGTTTATTTGGTATTGATTCAAGTTGCGGTAATGATATGCATCACGGGAATATCTCAGTGGATTATGAATATTTGTAATAACAAAATTACCTATTATATTACAAGGGATCTTCGCAATGAAGCAATTGAGAAGATAGAGATTCTTCCTTTGAAATATATTGATAGTCATTCCCATGGAGATATTGTAAGCCGTGTCATAGCAGATGTGGACCAGGTGGCAGACGGACTTTTGATGGGATTTACGCAATTTTTCACCGGAGTGGTTACCATTGTGGGAACTTTGAGCTTCATGTTTTCTATTAATATCTATATTGCACTGATTGTAGTGCTTTTGACACCCATTTCTCTGCTAGTTGCAAGGTTTATAGCAAAGCATACGTATTCCATGTTTCGGCAGCAATCAGAAATTAGGGGTGAGCAAACGGCATTCATTAATGAGATGATTAGCGGGCAAAAAGTGGTGAAAGCGTTTGGCTATGAGAAAGAAGCGTTAAGGCGGTTTGATGATGTTAATCAAAGGCTTCAAAAAAGCTCATTGAAAGCGATCTTTTATTCTTCGATTACAAATCCTTCTACCAGATTTGTCAATAATCTGGTTTTTGCCGGTGTTGCTATTAGTGGAGCAGTTTTTGCTGTTTATGGAAGTCTTTCCGTTGGGCAGTTATCCTCCTTTTTGAGCTATGCAAATCAATACACCAAGCCGTTTAATGAGATATCGGGAGTAGTTACGGAGCTTCAGAATGCACTAGCATGTGTAACCAGAATATTTGAATTAATTGATGAGGAGCCGCAGACTCCAGATGCTGAGGATGCGATAGTTTTATCTAATGTGGAAGGTAATGTAGATTTAGAGCATGTGGATTTCTCTTATATACCGGAAAGAAGTCTGATTAAGGACTTTAATATTCGGGTGGACAGCGGACAGCGTGTGGCGATTGTTGGGCCGACCGGATGTGGAAAAACAACAATTATTAACCTTCTAATGCGTTTTTATGAGGTGAATTCCGGCAGCATAAGGATTGATGATAAGAATATTATGGATATCACAAGGGGAAGTGTGCGAAGAGCCTATGGAATGGTTCTCCAGGATACTTGGTTGAAGACAGGTACCGTCAGAGAGAATATTACCATGGGTAAACCGGATGCTACTGAAGCTGAGATCATACAGGCAGCTAAGGCTGCGCATTCGTACAGTTTTATCAAACGGCTTTCCAATGGATTTGATACCTGGATTACTGAAGATGGAGGTGGACTATCTCAGGGACAGAAACAGCTTTTGTGTATTACCAGAGTTATGCTATGTCTGCCGCCAATGCTCATTCTTGATGAGGCAACCTCCTCCATTGATACAAGAACAGAACTGAAAATCCAGAATGCCTTTGCGATAATGATGAAGGGCAGAACAAGCTTTATTGTTGCACACAGGCTTTCTACCATACAATCGGCGGATATTATACTCGTCATGAAGGATGGAAAAATCATTGAACAGGGAAACCATAAATCTCTATTGGAGAAAAATGGTTTTTATGCAGAACTGTATAAGAGTCAATTCGCAGTTTGACAGAGCGGATATCCAAAATCAAATTGATTAAATATGAAAATATGGTAATATTAAGAAAACAAAGTGAGGGAATGGAATGACAATACGTAACCTTAAAATTACAGACTATGACAAATGCTACGTCCTGTGGCAAACGGAGCATATGGGGCTAAACAATATTGACGACAGCCGTGATGGCATTGAACGATACTTACGCAGAAATCCCAATACTTGTTTTGCTGCCGAAATAGATGGTGAGATTGTCGGGGTGGTACTTAGTGGTAATGATGGTCGTAACGGATATCTATCACACGTTTGTGTTTTACGCGAACATCAAAACCAAAAAATTGGCACACAGCTTCTTGAAAAGGTCTTTGAAGCCTTAAAAGCCGAGGGTATATCGGAAGTAACCGTACCGATATATACTGATAACATGGACGGTCAGCGTTTTTATGAACGTTTGGGTTTTGTTACAAGAGATTTCTTGATGTATAAAACGAAGGTACTTGTTGAACGGGAATGGTATGACTGATAATTCTTAAATTTATGAAGTGAAATGAATCTGCGTGCATCTATATTCATCTGGACTCGCCTTACCCAAGCGAAATTAACTGTATATAAAGTTTTTATGCAAGTGTCGCTTTAGCCGGACTTCGCCATCTGAATATAGATACACGCAGATTCATTAATTTAGTTAACTGACTTTATTATGAAAACCTTCATATAAGCGCCGAGCGAAGCGAGTGTGCATCCGCCGGAGGCTGTCTAATTCTCACGCACTGTTGAGTAAGTCAGCGTGAGAATTTGACACCCTAATCTTGACACCCTAATCTTGACACCCTAATCTTGACATTCTAATCTTGTAAAGAATATGGCCCGCTAAAAACATACCTTAAAAATTCTACGGAATTCTTGGCATCTAAATCCAGTTGTTCCTCAGATGCTCCTTTACTGAGATCACGCCAAACCTTAATATCGGAACCTATTTTACCCCCGCTTAAAACGAAGGGTTCCATAACAACATTATTATGATATTTGATATCTCTTAATGCGCAGCCGATGTCATACCAAGGAAGGCCCCCTTTGCCAGGGAGGCGGCGGTTGTTTTCCCCTACATGAAGATGTCCCAGTTTATCACCGGCCACTCGGATAGCACTTGCCATATTATCTTCTTCTATATTCATATGGAAGGTATCAAGCATAATTTTGGCTGAAGGAACATCAACTTCTTCAACAAACTGCTTAGCTTCTTCTGCTGTATTTAAAATATAGCCTTCAAAACGGTTTAATACCTCAAGACAATAATCGATACCCAGATCACCAGCAATTTTTGCTACATTTCTTACATTTTTTACGCTTCTTTCCCAATCACCGGCTTTATCAATCGGCCTACTATAGTCTACCGGCCAATAAGAATAGATACCGCCGCCTATTGTGTGTATGTCCATTAATTCCAATTTCTTAAGAATATCCGTATAAAAGGCAATTGCATTCTTAACAATTGCATCATCTGTGGAAGCAAGATTTTCATTAGCTGCAGGGCCATATCCCGCAGTTAATGTTACCCCATATGCCTGAGCAGCTTCCTTCATTTTCAGAAGATCATCTCTGGATGCAGTTTTTAAAGCCGCACAGGATATTTCTAATATATCAAAGCCTAATTTCTTTACTTTTGATATATAGTTAAGGTAATCCACATCCCAGTATTTCTCCCAATATGCAAAATATATCCCATACTTCATAATAACACCCTCCTAAAATCAATTAAACTATATATAAAAAAATAACTTAAAAAGATATATAAATCACTTTACCCATTTAATTACCCAATACTAACCCCGGAAAGCCTCTACTTAAAGAAATAAAATATAACTGAAACATTTATAGCATTCATAATAATCATTTAAAAATGGTTAACAATAGGAAACTATAATATTGTAATATCAAAATTTAATACAGCAGATTGGTTTGGAGGTAGTATTTTTACACCTCGTTTTTCTTCAAAAACGTCTGATTCATCATTACAGGTAGATATGCCCGACCATGGCTCCAAAGCGACAAAAGGGCCATTGTTTGAACTTGACCAAAGAATGAAATAATCAAAATCTGCAAAATCTAATTTAATTCCCTTTCCGGTAGACGGATTGACTAATTTTGCAGAACGGGATTTTAATTGATCAAAAATCAATGCATCAACACTGAAATAACTATGTTCCAGCGGTAGAACTGTTTCGTTATTAAGTACCGAAATACGGTTATCTACATTAACCAAACCGGTTGCTGGTACAGATTCCGGACAATGTGCATTTTCAGGCTTCTCAAACTCGACCACGTAATCTTCGAAGTTCTCACCAGGTAAAAGCGGACAGTTAAAACCCGGATGACCTCCAACAAAAAAGGGCATAGGAATGGAATTGGGGTTAAATACCTTGTAGGAGGTTGTAATTGTTTTTTCTTTAAGTATATAGGTAATCTGCAGTTCAAAATCATAAGGAAAGCTGGATTTTAAATCTTCATTGGAGCATATCGAGAATGTTATGGAATCTTCAGTCTGACCAACAAAAGTAAATTCCAATTTTCTTACTAATCCATGACGTTCCATAGTGCAGGTTAATCCATTGCCAATGGTAGCCTTCTTATCTCTCAGACTTCCGCAGATAGGAAACATGACGGGTGCCTGTCCTGACCAGTAAGCCGCGTCTCCCTGCCACAGGTATTCCAAGCCGTCAGAATCCTTAATCGAAACGATTCCGCCACCTTTCGTATCGAATTTTACAGTAGTGTTGTCATTCTTCAATAAATATTGCATATTTTTGCCACCTTTCAAAATTTAGTATAATAATACTAAGTTAAGCTTATCATATAAGTATGCTTTCTGCATGTCAATAAAAAAATAAATAAAAAAACAGGAAGATTATGTTGTTGACAATCATAGCCCTCGCGGCTATAATGTAATTGAAAACAGAAACGTTTCGGTTATGAATAAGGAGGAAAAGGATATGTCATTAGTTACATCAGAACAAATGCTTTTAGATGCTCAAAAGGGAGGATATGCCGTAGGAGCATTTAATGTTGAAAATATGGAGATGGTAAAGGCGGTAATAGCAGCGGCAGAGGAGCTTAATGCACCTGTTATGCTTCAGACAACTCCTTCTACCGTAAAATACGGTACACTGGAGACCTTTGCAGCAATTATCACTGCAGAAGCAAATAAAGCATCCGTTCCTGTTGCACTGCATCTGGATCATGGCAGCAGCTTTGATCTAGCAGTAAGGGCAATGAAAGAGGGATACACCTCAATTATGATAGATGGCTCCCATGAATCTTTTGAAAACAATATTGAATTAAGTAAAAAGGTAGTTGAGGTTGCTAAACCAAACGGTATTCCTGTTGAAGCAGAGCTTGGTAAAGTCGGTGGTAAGGAAGATGATCTTGAAGCGGAAGCCGACACCAATACAGATCCGATGGAAGCAAAAGAATTTGTTGAAAGAACTGGAATTACAGCGCTTGCAATTGCGATTGGAACAGCTCATGGTTTTTATAATGGTACTCCAGTATTGGATAAAGAAAGACTTTCTGAAATCAGAAAGGTTGTCTCCATTCCTCTGGTATTACATGGTGCTTCCGGCTTGAGCGATGAAGACGTTAGAGATTGCATAAAACGAGGAATATGTAAAGTTAATTTTGCTACCGAGCTTCGTGTTGCTTATACAAATGGAATAAAGGAATTACTGAAGGATAAGCCGGATACCTTTGATCCGAAAAGCTTTGGAAAAGCAAGTATGGAAAAGGTCAAGGAATTAGTTAAAAACCGTATTTTGGTTTGCGGTTGTGATAATAAAGTGGTAAAATAATGTAAACTTATTTGGTTATTTTATAAAAAGGCGGGAAGTATAGCATTGGCATCTACTATTAAGGATATAGCAAAACACACAGGACTTGGGCTTGCTACAATTTCATCCTATTTGAATGGCGGTAATGTTCGTGAAGAGAATAGAAAGAAGATTGAAGCTGCAATTAAGGAATTAAGCTTTGAGGTAAATGAAGTAGCCCGTGGCTTAAAAACAAACAAAACAAAAACAATTGGGGTAGTGATTCCAGAATTAAATAATAATTTCTGTACGGAAATCATAACAGTCATGGAGGATATTTTACGAAATCATGGTTATGCTACCATTGTCTGTGACTGTAGAACCGATAAAGAGCTTGAGAGAAATGCTGTAGATTTTCTATATCGAAAGAGAGTGGACGGAATAATAAATATGCCGGTAAATTCGGATGGATCCCATTTGAGTTGCTTTCATAAGGCAAACAAACCAATTGTAATGATTGACCGTAAAATAAATGGTATTGAATGCGATTACGTCTTAGTAGATAATCTTATGGCAGTAAAAAACGCAATTCAGAAATTAATCGATTTTGGTCATACACGAATTGGTATCATTGGCGGACCCGAGGATATATTTACTGCCCAGGAAAGAATGCTCGGATATAGACTAGCTTTAATGGAGGCAGGCATTGTACCGGAAGAACGACTAATAGAACATGGTGATTATACCATCAATGGCGGAGTTCGTTGTTTACAAAACCTGGTGAAGAATAATAAAGATATGACAGCAGTACTTGTTGCAAATTACGAGATGACCATGGGGGCGGTAATAGGTGTTAATGAACTTGGTATCAAAATTCCCGAAGAGCTTTCTGTCATAGGCTTTGATAATGCGGAATTTGCCAGAGCATGTAAGCCAAGATTAACAATAGTTACACAGCCAATGGAAGAAATAGGTAAGAGTGTCGCAGAATTAATGTTAAAACGAATTGAAGATAATGAAAACGGAAGCGAATGGAACTATCAGATATTAAAATTACAGACAGAAATCATGGAAGGTAATTCTATTAGAAATTTATAGGATTTATTCATTCTATAATTACTATATAGAGGTCAAAGCGAAAAAGTGAATAAGTTGGGGGCTCTAATAATAGTGACAAAATTTATATCAAAAACGAAACGTTACGCTTTGGATTATGTGGCAGATTGGAGGTTAATGTGAAAAAA
>JAEWMT010000082.1 GCA_023393095.1 Bacillota bacterium | reverse complement strand
GTGTCGGCTTTTATGCCGGAATACAGGCAACTGTTCCTGATTTGCTTTCAGTTGCCGATCATTATTATAAGGATTATAACTTAATGGATTTTAAGATCGTCAGTTCCATGGGCTTAACGGATGACGATGTCAAATCGCTAAAGGCTTTAAAGTATGAAGATTCTGTTATTCCAAGTTATTCCCTTGATGTTTTGGAAAAGGACAAAGGAATTCGGGTACATGCAATCGAAAATACGGTCAACACGGTAAAACTCCTTGAGGGAAGGATGCCTAAGAGTGATAATGAGTGCGTTGCAGATAGCAAAACTTATAAAATTGGTGATCATATTAAAATCTCAAGTAATGTAAAAGATAAATTGAAGAACACCGAATTTACCGTAGTCGGCACAGCAGAGTCGGTGTTATATCTTGCCAAGGAATATGGAAGCACCACCATAGGTGATGGAAAACTGTCTTCCTATATATTTGTTAACAGAAATAATTTTATTATGGATGCCTATACCGAGATTTATATAGTTGCTTCCGATACCAAGGGTAACCCTGCATATTCAAAAGAATTTGATACTGCAGCAATGAAGCTTAATGATGAACTGGTAAAAATAAAGCCCGATCGGGAAAATGCAAGATTCCAAGAGATCTATGATAAAGCTAACCGGGAAATAAGTAAAAATGAAAGAAAGCTAAACGATGAGAAGACAAAAGGCGAGAAAAAGCTGGTTGATGCAAAAGATAAACTGGATGATAGCGCTAAGAAAATAGAAGATGGCAAAGCTGGGCTTCTCAAAAGCGAAGATGGTCTACAGTTAAAAATCGAAAAACAAAACTTGGAATTTAATACTGCGAAAGCGAAAATCGCAGCCGGTTGGAATGAAATTAATACCGCATTAACCCAAAATGGTATGAAAAAAGACGAACTTGACACAAAAGTCAATGAGTTGGATACTGCTATTAAATCAATGAAGCAGCAGATGAGTCAGCTTCCGACAGAGAGTCCGGAATATGCACAGCTTGGTGAAACCATAAAGCAATATTCTAAATCATATCAAGGACTTTTAAAACTGAAAGGATCGATTTCAACTTTAACTGCCAAAGAAGCTAAACTGAATAATGGAATAAAAACCTTTGATTCGGAAATCGAAAAAGCAAAGAACAAAATTAAAACAGGGAAAAGCGAAATAGCGGAAAATGAAAAAAAGTTAAAGGATGGCTATAATAAATACGATAAGAATCTGGAGAAATTTAAAACTAAAATCGCAGATGCCAAGGCAAAGCTGGATGATGCCAGAAAAGACCTTTCTGATATTGAAAAACCAGAGTGGTATCTTTTTGACCGAGATGCTGCGATCGGTTATAGTGAATTAAAAATCGGTATTGATGTCATTTCATCTGTTGCTGCTGTTTTTCCCTTCTTTTTTATACTAATCGGTGTGCTTATGACATCGAATACCATGGCTCGGATGATAGCGGAAGAACGTAATGAACTCGGTACCTTAACCTCACTTGGATACAAAGATCACAGGATTGTTTCCACATATCTTTTTTATGTCCTGTCTGCTTCAGGTCTTGGTGCGTTAGCCGGATTTTTGGTAGGATGTCGCATTATTCCACCGCTTATTTACTCCAATTTTCAATTTATTTTACCGCCGATTGATATCCAATATAATATGTTGACTTTTTCAGTTATTCTAGTAATTACCTTAGCGATTATGACTTTGGTAACGATCATTTCCTGTAATAAGGAATTAAAACAGATGCCTGCATTTTTAATGCGCCCAGTACCGCCAAAGAACGGGCAGACAATTTTGCTGGAACGAATCAGACCGTTATGGAAACACCTTTCTTTTACAGGGAAGGTCACTCTACGGAATATGTTTCGATATAAAAAGAGAGCCTTTATGACTATAGTCGGGGTGGCAGGCTGTACCTCCTTTTTACTTGTGGGATTTGGTTTGAAGGATAGTATGAGCGGTGTTGCACAAAAACAATATAATGAAATTTTCCGCTATGATAACATGATTATTCTCAAGGATGAAACGAAAAAAATTGATGAAAATCTTTCAAATCTTTTGGCAAAAGAGAATATAAAAGAACCTCTTTTAATCAAACAAATGGCTTTCCAATGTGGAACAATAGAGAAATCAATGGATGCCTTTTTGATTGTGCCGGAAAATGAAGCGGTGTTCTATCAATATTATCATTTGATTAATAGTGCTGATAATGGCAAGCTAGCCTTGAAGGATGATGGTGTTATTATTACACAAAGTATCTCTGATGAATTTGAGGTGAAGATTGGGGATGCCATCCCAGTTAAAGACGCTGATAATCACATTTATAGGTTAACCGTTACCGGTGTAGCAAAAAACTATACAGCCAATTATATTTATATGAATAATACCCAGTATCAAAAGGTTTTTGGGAAATCCGCAGCCTATAATGCAATTATTTCAAATCATAATACAGATGAGAAAACATTAGCAAAGCATCTGATTGACTGCGGTTTGGTTTTAAATGTGGTATTTACCAGTGATATTATGCAAAAAGCCCTTGATACAAGTAAAAGCTTTGATGGAATCATTATATTACTTGTGGTAGTAGCTTCACTTTTAGCATTTATTATTCTCTATAATTTAACCTCCATTAATATCAGCGAGCGGACACGAGAGATTGCTACTCTGAAAGTACTGGGCTTTACGGATGGAGAAACAAACGGTTACATTTACCGGGAAGCCTTTATTCTGACCTTAATCAGTATCGGGGTTGGTCTGATTATGGGAATTTATCTTCATGGCTTTGTTATTAGTGTTATGGAAAGTTACGCGACTTTATTTATCAAAGTGATCAGGTGGCCCAGCTTTCTTCTTGCAAGCTTAATTACCATAATATTCTCAGTGATTATGCAGATAGTTACTTATTTTAAGTTAAGGACTATTGATATGGTTGAATCGCTGAAGTCAGTGGAATAGGTATCAATGTAATTACTGGTATAATAGGTGACGACATCGCTTCTTTAATTCGCTGATGATTCATATTATGAAAAGTATAAAAAGTTTTCTAAATTTGTAAAATCGGATTGACAAATTAGAACTCTTTGTATATTATATACTAAAATATGAAAAAGACGTTGACAAGGAATAGTAGCTGTTGGATAATTTTCAGAGACCTGTTGGCTGGTGTGAAACAGGAATTAGAGAAGAGTGAACTCGCCTTCGAGTTGCCAGTTGAAATTAAGTAGGCTGTGCCGGAAGCCCACCGTTATAAGGGATAGATATCGGTTTTATTGTACCTGTATTGAAATTAACCAATATAGAGTGGTGTAGCAGATATAACTTCTGTCTCTTTAGGAGGCAGGAGTTTTTTTATTTTTGTTCATCTTGTTAGGAAATAAAGCTAATTAAACTCAGCTATTTCCGCACCATTACAATATAGGGTATCGAATGAGTGCATACATGATTGTATGAATTAGAGTGGTACCGCGGAAAGCTCCCTTTTCGTCTCTTGTCATCAGATAGAGATGAAGGGGGCTTTTATTACACTAAAATTCATAAAGGGGATGTCATTATGTCAAGAAAAATCTATGTATTCGACACAACATTAAGAGATGGAGAGCAGGTACCTGGAGCTAAGCTTAATTTAGAAGAAAAGTTGGATGTAGCAGTACAGATTGCAAAAATGAAGGTGGATATGATGGAGGTAGGTTTTCCATCTTCCTCTCAGGGAGATTTTGAGGCTGTAAAAGCAATCAGTAAAAGAATTGGTCAGGAGGTATGTATTGCAGCATTAGGAAGAGCAGTTGAAGCTGATATTGATGCCATTTATCAGAGTATTTGTGAAGCGCAAAATCCATTGATTCACATTGTATTAGGCTCATCCGATGTGCATGTTGCAAAGAAATTTCGTAAAACACCCGAACAGGTAATTGAAATGGGAGCAGCATCGGTAAAATACGCTAAAAAATATCTTCCACAGGTTCAATATTCATTAGAAGATGCCAGTAGGTCAGATTTTGAATATATGTGGAAGACGATAGAGGCAGTGGTAAAAGCAGGTGCTACCATCATTAATATTCCTGATACCGTGGGATTTGCTGTGCCGGAACAGTTTGGTAAGTTGATCTATCGAATTAATGATAGGTTGAAAAACTTAAATCCAAATGTATTATTAAGTGTCCACTGTCACAATGATACTGGATTGGCAACAGCGAATACTCTGGCTGCTATTCGCAACGGAGCCGATAAAGTGGAATGTACCATCAATGGAATCGGTGAGAGAGCAGGCAATACTTCTTTAGAGGAAGTAGTCATGGGAATTAAGCTTCATGAAGATTATTATGGTGGGTGTACATCAATTGATACCAAAAAAATATATGAAACTTCACGTATGGTTAGTGCTACGATGGGGCTGGACGTACAAGTCAATAAGGCAATTACTGGTGAAAATGCATTTGCCCATTCATCCGGTATTCATCAGGATGGTCTGTTAAAATCAAAGGATGTCTATGAAATTATGGATCCGGAAACAGTAGGAGCTCCGCCGATGGAGCTTGTATTAACAGCAAGATCCGGTAAACATGCCTTTTTGCATGTAACAAAGAAATTAGGATTCGAGATACAGGAGGAACATATTCCTGAAGTTTTTCAAAAGTTTTTAACCGTAGCTGATCAGAAAAAAGAAATATATGATAATGATTTATTGGCTTTATTTAAAAGCTGCGAGAATGTAACATGTATCACTGACAAGGAATTATGGCAATTGGAGGATTACCAGATGACGGCAACAAGTACAATGCCAACTGCAACGATAAAATTGTCAAAAGGGAAGAAAGAAGTAATAAGCAGCAGTAACGGTATGGGAGTAATCGATGCATTATATAGTTCAATTATTGAGGCTGTACAATATCAAATTGAATTGATTGAATACCGTATCAATAATTTAAGCAGAGGGAAAGGAAGCCTGGGTAAGGTGACTACACAGATAAAATATAAAGACAAATTATATCAAGGGAAAGCCATTGAGCAGGATGTTATGAAAGCAAGTGCACTTGCATTTATCAATGCAGTCAATAAGATTATTTTAGATGTGGAATAATTGGTGATGATATAGTTAAGAGGGGGGTGTCGCATTTTAGATATATATGATATAAGATACTCCGCATAATCTCCACACACACAGGTTGGACACATTATCGATTTTGTATGTCATATTCGTACATAAATGTTCGTATTTGACATACAAAATAGAAAACATGTCTTCCAAATAGTGCATTAAGAAGATTATGCGGAGTACCTTATATCACTATAGGTTATTTTGCGACAGTCTATACTTTATTTTCTGTAGATTCTATCCGTTGATCTGTCGCATTACCTCGATAGCAAAATCATCCTTTTTCTTTTCGATGCCTTCGCCTTTTTCGTATCGGGTAAATCGGGTGATGGAGATATTTTCCTTGCCCAGCTTGGTATTAATATCTTGCAGGATATCACCGACTGATTTCTTATCGTCCTTGAGATACGGCTGCTCTAGCAAACATATTTCTTTATAAAACTTTTCAATTCTACCTTGTGTGATTTTATCAGCAATAGCTTCTGATTTTCCTTCATTCATACATTGTATCTTATAGATTGCTTTTTCCCGTTCTAAGAGGTCTATAGGAACATCCTCTCTCCGAACATACTCCGGCTTGTAAGCTGAAACTTGAAGGGTAAGATCATTCATGATCGAAATAAAATCCGGATTGGATGTACTTTCTGGATTATTTGCAGCACATTCCAGTATTACACCTACTTTTCCTTTAGTCAGGGAGTCGGAATGGATATATGAATGAATTATACCAATTCCATTGATTTCGTAACGGATGAAACGACGAACTTTTATATTCTCACCGAGGGTTTGAATCATTTTGGTAACAGTTTCTTCCACAGTCAGTCCATTAACCATTGTCATGGTATTTAGAGCGGAAACGTCTATTGGATTTTTAGCTGCTATTAGCTTAGTTATATTATGAACAAGCTTTTGAAAATCGGAGTTCATAGCCACAAAATCGGTTTCACAGTTTATTTCCAGCAAGACACCAACTCTTTTATCAGTGGTAACATAGGCATTAACAAGTCCTTCGGCCGCAATGCGCGTAGCTTTCTTGACAGCGGTAGCTAACCCCTTTTCGCGTAAATACTCGATTGCCTTATCCATATTTCCATTTGTCTCGGATAGAGCCTTTTTACATTCCATCATGCCAACCCCGGTTCTTTCCCGAAGCTTTTTAACAACGATAGCGTTAATAGTACACATTTAAACTTACCTCCTTATACATACATGAATGTATATTTTTATTTAAAAAAATATTTAATCAAATTATTATTTTTTTATACCATTTAAAAAAGATTCAGTAATGCTATTTGCATAGTCGTTAATTGAAAAGCTATTTTGGTTTATCAACCATAGCGTACTAATCCCGTTTACCAATCCCAAAATAGAAATAGCGGTAGCGTGAATATTGATATTTTCTTTAATTTCACCTTGATTAATTCCAGCTTGTAATAAGTCTGAAAGATAAGCAAGGTATATATCAACATCGTCTGAAATTTTCTTACAAATATATTGTAATTCTTCGTACAATCTTAAATTATTAAACATCGTTAATGCTTGTATTTTACGGTAATCTTCGTTGATTTCTATATAGGATAAACTTTGTTCTATGAAAATTCGGATATTTTGACAAGGAGTGGCATTGTCAGAATAAACCTTCTTTACTAACACAGATGCTCTAACCCCAAATTCATCAATTAAAGCCTCTAATATTTGTATTTTTCCACCGAAATTATGATAGATTGCCCCACGAGTAAATCCAGCCTCCTGTGCGATATCTTCAAGGCGAGTTTTATCATAGCCCAAATTGTTAAATACATTAAGAGCAGAGTATAAAAGTTTTTGTTTTGTATTTTCATTTTCCTGTTTTGTTTTTTTCATTATGATCACCTTCGGATACATTAACATACATGTATGTATATGTCAATAAATAAATATTTATATATTGAGTCAAAAAGACATGAATTTAATGGACATCCTGTTGCAGTTGAAAAACTGATAAGCTGTTGATTTGGATGTTATTAATACATTGATTACCAAAGTAAAAACTCCTGTACTGCGGATACTATTCATGTAATCTTATATTTTAAAATAATATTTGATTGCGAAATAGTATCTGCAGGAAAGGAGCTTTTTATGTCTGAAAATAATTTGGCAATAACAACTATACCAATTCAGAAATGGGGCATGTTATACAATGAAGAAGATGCTCTGAATATTGGTACCATTTTTCAAGATTTGAACAAGCCGTTTTTTGCAGCGGAAGCTGTAATGGGAGACAAAAGCCCCATTGCTACAGCTTCAGGAAATCAAGCAAAGTCAAAGACACAAGCTGAACGAGAAGAATTGATGACAAAGATCAATCAGATCGGCTTTTATCTGGATGATCTGACCCTCTATCTGGATACTCATGACAAGGATACACAGGCAATCCAGTTGTATCATGCGAAGGTGAAAGAATATGCGGAGTTAAGAAAGCAGTTTGCTCAGAAATATTATCCATTGTCCAGACTATGCATTCCTTATTGCATCAATGATAACGAGTCTACTTTCTGCTGGCAGGAAGGTCCAATGCCCTGGGAAGGAGCGTGTGTTTAAATGTGGATTTATGAAAAAAGGCTCCAATACCCGGTCAAAATAACAAAGAATTGTCCTAATGCAGCAAAGCTCATTATCAGTCAATATGGAGGTCCGGATGGAGAATTGTCTGCGTCTATGAGGTATCTGTCGCAGCGATATTCTATGCCAGTGAAAGAAGTAGGCGGACTTCTTACTGATATCGGTACGGAAGAATTGGCACATATGGAAATTATCTGTGCCATGGTGTATCAGTTGACCAATAGTCTCTCTGTTGAGCAGGCGAAGGAAGCCGGTTTTGACGCATATTATATCGATCATACAACAGCTCTCTGGCCTCAAGCAGCGTCATCAGTACCATTCACTGCGCTTGAATTTCAATCCAAGGGAGATGCTATCACCGATCTGACAGAAGATCTCGCGGCAGAGCAGAAAGCGAGAACAGTATACGATAATCTGCTTCGTATGATTCCAGATCCTGAAATCCAGGAACCGCTAAAATTTTTGCGATCCAGAGAAATCGTTCATTTTCAAAGATTCGGAGAAGCATTAGAGAAGACAAAGGATAAGCTGGACAGCCGGAATTTCTACTATTTCAATCCGGAATTTGACAAGCAAATGTTCCAAAATAAATAATAGCTTAATATATTCAAAACAAACACCCATGTTATTTGGGCATATACAAACACCCATGAAGTCCAGAAACACATAAATTCTTTCGACTTCATGGGTGTTTTACGGTATCACGGAACTATTTCAAAAACAGTACCCAAGTTTTCGTCAGCCACCTTTATAGAACCATAAACCCCTAAAAATAATCTGCTTTGATCTAGATTTGTTCCCAAACTAACATAATATGCGGATTGAGTACCAAAATTATAATCCGTATCAATCACGCTGAAATCACTTATCTTACAATCTGATCTTACCCTTGTATAAGCTAAAGCCCCTCTGACCGGAGGGGGGGAATCTTCATTTCGGGCAAGATCGGTAAACACAA
Organism: Bacillota bacterium; assembly: GCA_023393095.1. Lineage (GTDB taxonomy): Bacteria > Bacillota > Clostridia > Lachnospirales > Lachnospiraceae > Mobilitalea. The sequence goes on along the minus strand of JAEWMT010000082.1, from coordinate 19,948 downwards.
CACTTCCCGTTAAATCAGGAATTGCATTCCCCATATATGGCTGCACTCCGGTAAGTGCAGTTGAGCCAAATTTGTCGGGTCGGGGTTCTTTATGATAATAACTGGTTAACGGTGGAAGACGTTTTACTGAAGTTCTTATTGTTTCATCATAATAAGCAATTGTTTTCTCATCCAAAGCCGGATTAGTAGAGCAGTCCCTCATGAACATTGTGGGAAGAGCACCTTCCCAGCCTCTCCAACCAAAGTTAATAAATCCATCCGAGTCAAGCTCCGAGCTCATAGAAGAAGCTTGAATAAGTTGAGTAACTGGTATTGGTTTATACTCAATGAATGAATAAATCGACTCTACCAGATCCTGTCCAACATTTCCAACATATTTGATATATTGATTATAAAATCTTTGAAAGGAGATACCAGGTATATTACGGACTCCTTTGGCAATCACCGTAAGTATTTCTTGTATGGATACGGGAAGTTCATTAAAACGTGTAACCACTGGTGGATTGTCAGTAAAGGTATTTTTATCTACATCAATTTCAATTATTTTACCGGCGATCTCCATATCATCTTGGCTTAAGTTAAATGGATCATAGCCAGACCCACCATCTCCGGTTGTTAAAATGAGGTTTCCTGTTTCGGGCGAAAAATTTAAACTGTTAACACCATTGTGATTTAAAAATGGTCTTCTTATATTAAGCAATGTCCTTTGCTTTTGAAGTTGGCCGTTCGTTTGTAAAATCCATTCTTCAACCGTATCAATATGATTATATTGACTTTCTCTATTTGTCCAATTTAGGTTTAAAGTTTCTGGAACACATGGATTTGGCATAAATGCTCCAGGAAGAGCCCCCGGGCCTTGTGAACCGGCTACTGAATAATGAAGATAGAACAGACCGTTATTATAAAATTCGGGATGAAACGCTAGTCCCAGTAATCCTCGTTCATCATATCCACCAGAAGATACACCAAGTTCTAAGACTTGCCTACGTATATCTAAAAAAGTCACTATACTTCCGTTTCTTATGTAAAAGATCTCTCCAACCTGAGTTACAATAAATAAACTTTCTATTGAGTCACCTGGAAGTATCGTCGTTTTCAAAACCGTGGGTAAATTTATATTACTAATAATAGGCCGTAAATTGACTTTGACTTTAACCAACTAGCTCTGCCCTTCTTTATACTTTTTATAATATTATGTTTAGATAAGTTCTATTAGTACCAAATTGATATAGAACAGGAAATGCCATTCAGTTATACACTGAATGGGCTTATAAAATTTATTATAATCTCATACTGTGATTATCCATCTTTATATATTTTAACTGTATTAATTTTTAGAATACAGATAGGTAATTGCGAAACATATAGACTTTGTAATTGTATACACAGCAGATACATATATCTCCGCTCCAACGCTTCCTTCGGGCATAAGTGTTTTAACACGTTACTTTCACTCCGTAACAGTATTTGCTGTGTATACACTATTTACAAGTTACGAGTTTCACAATTATCTATTTTAGAAAATAGAAAAAGGAAGGAAAGGCCGCTCTGGGATTTTCCTTCCTTGATAACGCAACAGTATATAGATCAGCTTAATGAATTGAACATAGCACTTGCTTGCTCAAAACTTATACAACTTGCATATCTCTTATTCCATATATTTTCGTTATAATACTTGTATGACTGCTCTGCTGTCATATACTCGTTATCTATAGTTGAATTACAAAGTTCTGGAACAATCATTTTAAATCCATGCTCAAAACCGCATTTAATCGTCGCATCAATACAATAATCAGTTTGACAACCAACTATCATAATGGTGTTTTCTTCCTTTAAATGTAAGTAATCAAGCATACCCGTATCTTTGAATGAACTATTAAAGTGCTTATTAAAAATTTTCTCCTGTTTCATCGGCGAAAACTGCTCATATATATCAAAACCATTAGCGCCTTTGGTCAGTACAAGACCATCATCGTGTTGTACATAAATAACTTCTACACCATTGCTTCTTGCTGCAGTTAATAATTGCCTAATGTTGTTAACAAATGTTTCAAATTGGTAAAGTTGATTTGTAACAGTCATATCTTGCGTATCTACTACTAACAGTACCATTTTCGTTCCCCCAATTTTTCTAATATAGAAATAATAAATTTAGGTTAGTTTAAATTTGTATTTGTCGATTGTATCATAAATGCTATCATTAATCAATTCAGTTCTAATTCTTCTTGCCTCGGTTAGTGTAATAGGGCATTCCTTAAGATCATACCAAAGGAGAATATGGAGAAGGAAGGATAAGGTGATCTCCTTGAATTATTAAAATAGTAACAGACTGATGGTAATTTAACTCAAGCTTTTATTAATAAAATAACAAAATAAAGGATTCCTTATTCTGTCTTAATGGGAAGAATGAGGAATTCTTTTGTTAATTATCGAAAGGGAAAATCCACTTATAAGTATTAATAAAATGAAATTAATGGTTAATAAGATTTATAATTGATACTATTTCCACTTGACATGATAAATAACAGATTATAAAATATAGTGTATTCAAATTAAAAAAGATAAAGAAAATTTAAGCAATTATAGAATAGCAGGCAATAGTATTACAACAATTTGCCAATTCATGAAAAGGAGTAAGCCGATGATTAAATATGTATCAAAACGATTATTGCTTGCAATTATTACAATTTTTGCAGTAGCCACCATAACCTTCTTCCTTATGAACCTGGTTCCTGGAGGCCCCTTTCTTTCAGAAAAGGCAATAAGCCCTACAGCAAAGGCCGCATTAGAAGCAAAGTATGGCTTGGATAAACCATTGCATCAACAGTATATTACTTATATTTCTGATGCTATGAGAGGTGATTTCGGCGAAAGCTTGAAGCAAAGGGGGCGTACTGTTTCATCAATTATTTTTACGAAATTCCCTGTATCCGCAAAGGTGGGTGGCTGGTCAATATTAATATCTTTATTGGTAGGTATCCCTTTAGGATGTTTGGCAGCAATTCGTAGAGGAAAGGCTCTTGATAGTTTTATTAGTGTCATATCTACCTGTGGAATAGCAGTACCTGGATTTGTAATTTGTACCTTACTTATGTACTTTTTTGGGGTGAATTTAAAGATCCTGCCGACATTTGGTTTAACGTCATGGAAGCATTATATTATGCCGGTGATATCCCTATCTTTTTATCCTACGGCATATATCATGCGATTAATGAGATCTTCGCTGCTGGACGTATTGGGACATGATTATATGCGTACTGCAAAAGCCAAGGGCTTGTCCCAGTTTGTTTCCTTATTTAAGCATGCTCTTCGTAATGCTATTCTACCGGTGATTACTTATCTTGGACCGATGACGGCATATACTTTGACGGGAAGTTTTATTGTTGAGAAGATTTTCACTATTCCCGGATTAGGCGGAGAATTTATTGGCTCTATTAGCAATAGGGACTATACAGTTATTATGGGAACGACTATTTTTCTAGCTGCTCTCATGGTCACTATGAATGTAATAGTTGACATTATATATAAATTTGTGGATCCGAGAATTAAATTGAAATAATATACTGGCTTTCTGTCAGTATGGAAATAAAAGAAATTATAATGTTTAAAAATCAAAGAAAGGATAAGTGCAGGCTGCCGTTTTATGAATTGTATTTTTGTTGGCAGAATTGCAAGATATTTGCAATATGCATAGGTATAAATATGAATATTAATCCGATAACACTTCAAAAAAAATGGAATCCTGATGATTTTCTTCCGGCAACGGATGAGGAAAAAGAAAATCTGGTAGCCATGCGCGAAAGCGTCGGCTTCTGGAAAGATGGAATACGTCGATTAAAAAAGAATAAGGTGGCTATGGTGAGCTTGGTCGTAATTATTCTGATAATAATATTTTCCTTTATTATTCCGATGTTTTATCCATATTCTTATAAAACTCAGATCAAAGGTTCTGAAAATTTAAAGCCATTGACCTATTCTGTAAAAGAAATCCAGCGGATTGATTCTGGTGAAAAGGTTTTTCCTCATATTCTGGGAACGGACAAACTGGGGCGTGATTATGCAATTCGAATCATGATGGGAAGCAGAATATCATTACTGGTCGGTTTAATCGCAACAGCGATAATTCTGGTCATAGGTTCTATGTATGGTGCAGTTGCTGCCTTTTTTGGTGGGAAGACAGACCTGATTATGATGAGAATTGTAGATGTTATTTATACGGTACCGGATATTTTATTAATCGTGCTTTTATCCTTTGCTTTAAAAAGTCCATTGAATCATTTGGCTGAGATACCCGGTTTCCAGTGGATACAGACGGTTGGTGTTAACCTAATCAGTATTTTTATCGTTTTTGCACTGTTATATTGGGTAGGTATGGCGCGTATGGTTCGAAGTCAGGTTCTTATGTTAAAAGAGAGCGAGTATGTTACTGCGGCAAAAGCATTGGGTGCATCAAATTCAAGAATTATCAGAAAGCATCTGTTGACAAACTGCATCGGAACTTTGATTGTTACGACGACGCTACAGATTCCTTCCTCCATTTTCACAGAGAGCTTTCTTAGCTTTCTAGGATTAGGTGTGGCTGTACCTCTGCCATCTCTAGGAAGCCTAGCTAGTGATGCGATAAATGGTTTAAACACTTATCCTTATCTTTTGTTTGCACCTTCTTTATTGATAAGCCTTATCATATTAAGCTTTAACTTATTAGGGGATGGATTACGTGATGCATTCGACCCTAAATTAAAAAATTAACGAAAGGATGCAGTTAGATGGAAAAATATTTAGTTGAAATAAAAAATGAAAAGCTTTCCTTCTTTACACCGGCAGGTGAAGTAAAAGCTCTGAATGATGTATCCTTTCATCTGGAAGAAGGAGAAGTTCTTGGTATAGTTGGTGAGAGCGGTTCCGGTAAATCCGTAACGGCGTACAGCCTTATGGGATTAACGGCACATCCGGGAAAGCTGATTGGTGGAACTCTTGAATTTAATGGACACAGAATCAATGAATTGTCTGAAAGAGAAATCAGTAAGATCAGGGGAAATGAAATCTCTATCATATTTCAGGATCCAATGACCAGCCTTAATCCAGTGTTTACAATTGGAAATCAAATCATGGAAGTGATTTTACTTCATACAAAATTAAATCGAAAGCAGGCACATGCTCGAGCAGTTGAATTATTGACTCTGGTAGGAATTAATGAGCCTGAGAAAAGACTAAAACAATATCCACATGAGCTATCCGGCGGAATGCGTCAGCGTGTCATGATTGCCATTGCGCTAGCCTGTGAACCCAAACTCCTCATTGCGGATGAACCTACGACTGCCTTGGATGTAACGATTCAAGCACAAATCATAGAGTTGATGCAGGAGCTGGGAAGTAAATTAGGAATGGCAATTATTATGATTACACATGACCTTGGAATTGTAGCAAGCATGTGTGAGAAGATAGCGGTTATGTATGCCGGTAAAATTGTAGAATATGGAACCACCGATGAAATCTTTTATCATCCGAAGCATGAATATACCAAGGGGCTTCTAATGAGTATCCCGCGGCTTGATGCAATACAGCACGAGAGGCTTGTACCGATTGAGGGTACACCGATTGATATGCTGAACCCTCCGAAGGGATGTCCTTTTGCACCAAGGTGCAAAAACTGTATGAAAATCTGCTTAAGAGAAATGCCTCCTGTAACGCATATCAGTGATACCCATTATACACAGTGCTGGATGAACCAGAAAAATGAGCTGGAGGAAAGAAAAGATCCTGCTCGTAAGGTTTCTAAAGGAGGTGTTGTAAATGAATGAAAAATTAATACAGATTGAACATTTGAAGCAATATTTTCCCATGGGTGGAATCGGCAAGAACAAAAAATTTGTAAAAGCCGTAGATGATGTTTCTTTTTATATCAATAAGGGTGAAACCTTAGGACTAGTTGGAGAAAGTGGATGCGGTAAGACAACCACCGGGAGAAGCTTACTTCGGCTGTATGAACCTACCGGCGGACGCATTATTTATGATAATAATGTTATTTTTGACAGCGAGAAGAAAATTGCCGTAAATATGCTTCCTTATCGTCGAAAAATGCAGATTGTCTTTCAAGATCCCTATGCAAGTCTCGACCCCCGTATGACGGTGGCTGATATTGTAGGTGAGGCAATCGATATTCATAAATTAGCCTCTAGTAAAGGGGACAGACAGGATAAAATCATCTCAATGCTTGAAAAAGTTGGATTAAATTCAGAGCATGCGAACAGATATCCCCATGAATTTTCTGGCGGACAACGCCAAAGAGTAGGTATCGCCCGAGCTCTGGCAGTTGATCCGGAATTTATAGTATGCGACGAGCCAATATCAGCACTAGATGTTTCTATTCAAGCTCAGGTAGTCAATATGTTTGAGGATTTACAGGCTGAATTTGGGCTGACCTATTTATTTATTGCACATGATTTATCCGTAGTAAAGCATATTTCCAACCGAATTGGAGTAATGTACCTTGGTAAATTAGTGGAATTGGCAGATAGCTATGAATTAACCTTCCACAATATGCATCCCTATACCAGATCTCTGATATCAGCAATTCCTGTGGCAGATCCCAAAAGTGCACGGGAAAATAAACGAATTACGCTGAAAGGCGATGTTCCAAGTCCGCTGAATCCGCCATCCGGATGTAGATTCCGGACAAGATGTCCCTATGCAGATGAACAATGCGCACAGATGGAACCGGAGTGGAAGGAAGTAACCCCTGGACATTTCACGGCATGTCACCATTTAGATAAATTAAATTAATAAAGTATATGAAACGATTTGTATAGAACGATATGCAGATTGTTAATATATAAATTGACTAATCAATTTAACACAATAGGAGGAATTTTATGAAAAGAAAAACGGCACTTCTACTTGCTGTAATCTTAGTTTTAAGTACACTTGGATTTGCAGCTTGTGGCACTAAAGAAGGTGGAACTTCAAAGGATAAGAATGGAGCTACAGGAACAGATACTTCATCAAAGGAAAAGCAATTGTCTGTTCAGATTGGTCCAGATCCAGAGACAATCGATCCTGCATTAAATAGTGCAGTTGATGGTGGTAATATGCTTCTGTACACACATGAATGTCTATTAATTATTGATAAGGATAATAAGATTGTTCCTGGCCAGGCAGAGTCTTATGATGTCTCAGAAGATGGATTAACATGGACTTTCCACTTGCGTGATGGTTTAAAATGGTCCGATGGCAGCCCACTTACTGCAAAGGACTTTGTATATAGCTGGAAACGTGTTTGTGATCCGGAAGTTGCAGCTCCTTATGCAGAAACTGTTCTTTCCATGGTAAAGGGTTATAAAGAAGCAGCAGCAGGTGATCTGGATGCTTTGGGAGTATCTGCACCAGACGATAAGACCTTTGTTGTACAGTTGTCTGGTAATTGCCCTTATTTTGCAAGCATTGCAGCATTTGCTACCCTTAGTCCAGTTCAGCAGGCAACAATTGAAAAGAATGGTGATGCATGGGCTACTTCAGCAAAGACATATATCGGAAACGGTTCTTTTTATATTTCAGATTGGGTACCAGGTTCTCATATTACAATGACGAAAAATCCGAACTACTGGGATGCAAAATCGATTAAGCTTGATAGTATTAAGTTTGTATTAATGGAAGATGCCAATGCATCCTACAGCGCATACCAGTCAGGTGAAGTTCAGATGATCAAAAATGTACCGACAGAAGAAATTCCTAGCCTTAAGGATAATAGTGAATTCCATGTTGATACGAATATTGGAACCTATTATGTTTCCTTAAATAATAAAGTAAAACCTTTTGACAATCCATTAGTTAGAAAAGCTTTAAGTCTCGCGATTGACCGCGAATATGTTGCCGGAACCCTGATGCAGGGAACCTATACGCCTGCTTCCAACTTATTAGGACCCGGCTGGGTAGATACCGATGGAAGTCCCTTCATGGATAAAGCAAATGGCGGAAAACCCTATATTGATACCAAAAATTTTGAGGCAAATCTAGCAGAAGCAAAGAAACTTTTAGCAGAGGCAGGATATCCTGACGGTAAAGGCTTCCCTAAGATCACCTATTCTACCAATGAAGCAAGTTATCATAAGGTTGTTGCTGAGTATTTACAGCAGGCATGGGCAGAGCTTGGTGTTACCTTAGATGTAGAAATTGTTGAATGGTCAAGCTTTACTCCTATGCGTCGTGCAGGAGATTATCAATCCTCGAGAAATGGATGGGTTGGTGATTACAGTGATCCTTCCAATATGTTAGGTATATTTGTGAGCTCAAACGGTAATAACGATGGTAAGTATAACAGTCCTGATTTTGATGCAGCTATAAAAGATTCCAATACAGCAACCGATCCGGCGAAACGTTCCGCTGCGCTTCATAAAGCAGAAGACATATTGATGAATGATGCGGCATGTATTCCGATTGCATATTATAATGACTTCTATTTACAGAGCAACAAAATAACAGGATCCTGGCATTCTCCTTATGGCTATTGGTTCTTTATGTATGCTGATATTACAGAGTAATTAACAGAAAATAATTTAATATTTTTATATCATATTTAATGGGGCGGGATTCATTTGAATTTTGCCCCATTATTTTAATGAATAGAAATTTGCTGTTTCCTCCTTTGATAATTCCAGTAATTCCATATAATTTGTTAGCCAGTTTGGTAGATGTTCTATTTAATTGGCAATATAACAGATGGTATATTACTTAATTGTTATATAGTATTAATAGTTACAAAAATATAAAAAACCCTACATCTTTGTAATCAATAATGGTAAAATAGAAAGGGAGTTACATTGTAATACTAAGGGGATTATTATTTTATCTGTATCACTAAGAAGAAAGAAGGAAGACAAAATGAGTAAAACGATTGTTAACTGGGGTGTTCTTGGATGTGCCGGAATAGCAGAAAAGGCAGTAATTCCGGGTATCATAAATGCGAAGAATGCAAAACTTTATGCTCTTTCTAGTAGAGGAGCAGGCAGTAAATTGGATGATTTCTGTAATAAATTCAATCCGGTTAAGGCATATACCAGTTATGAAGAATTATTAGAAGATCCGGAGATTGATGCAGTTTATATTCCCCTTCCTAATGCATTACATTACGAATGGACACTTAAGGCAGCTGAGAAGAAAAAGCACATATTATGTGAAAAACCTCTGGGAATTAGTGCAAAAGAAGTTAAAGCGATGAAGGAAGCTGCCGATAAAAATGGAGTAATTCTTATGGAAGCGTTCGCATACCGCCATAGTCCATTGACCAAAGAGGTAAAAAGTCTTGTAGAGGAAGGCACAATTGGTAAGCTAAAATTCATGGAGGCTCATTTCAATTATTATTTGGACAATATGACAGATGTGAGATTTGATGAAGCACTTGCTGGTGGCGCAACCTATGATGTTGGGTGTTATAATTTGAATATCATCAGGCATATGATAGGTTCTGAACCGACTGCTGTCTATGCAGTAGGAGAGGTAGGAGAAAAGACAGGAGTCGATGAAAGCAGCTGTATTATGATGGAATTTGATGGAGGAATAAAGGCAGTTTCCTATTGCTCTATGATCAGTGCATTCAGAAGTGAATATACAATGGTAGGAGATAAGGGTATCATTCATGTTCCGGTAGTATTTAATGCAGAAGGAGATACTAAAATTATAATAACGAAGGAATCCGGTAGCGAAGAAATAAATATTAATTGTCCTCATAATTATATGCTTGAAGTGGAGCAATTAGGCAGATGCATTTTACATGGAGAAAAACAGTTATTAACATATGAAGATAGTTTAAATAATGCAAAGGTAATTGATGAAGCACTAAAACAAATTTTTCAAAAATAAACGATGGATGGGCGATGGATCATATGAAATACAGTGAGGAATCTATAAAAGAACTTGAAAAGCAGGAAGAAGAGCTTTGGTTTACAGACTTTACTAGTACTACTGCACTGGAGTTGGGGCTGAAGTTTATAGAAAAGGCGAAGACAGAAGGGCTTGTTGTTACCATAGATATTACACGCAACGGTCATCAGCTGTTTCATTATGCATTGGAGGGAACCGGACCAGATAACGATCAATGGATTATCAGAAAAAATAGAGTAGTCAACAGATTTAATAAAAGTTCCCTTCTTGTCGGAGCTTCCTTACAAAATTCAGGTAAAACGTTAGAAGAAGCTTGGTTTATAAGTTCCTTTGATTATGCCGCTAACGGAGGTGCTTTCCCGATCAGGATAAAAAATGTGGGGGTCGTAGGTACAATTACCATATCGGGATTAACCGAAGAAGAAGATCATGCATTCGTAGTAGCAGTCATTAAAGAGTATTTGAATCTTTCGTAATAAAATTAAAGTTTGTGTGTTATAAGTCATCTATAAGATAAATCAATGAATATGTGTGTATATATATGCACACATATTCATATGGTTTTTTAAACTGTACTTATGACACACAATCTAGTTAATACTTCATCAAAAACCACAAAAGTACACAGGAGATAATAAATGAAGAAGTTGGTAATCGGTATTTTAGCCCATGTGGATGCAGGGAAAACAACATTGGCGGAAAGCATGCTGTATCTAACCGGTAGTATTAGAAAATTAGGCAGGGTAGATCATAAAGATGCGTTCTTGGATACCTATGAGCTGGAGCGCGCACGAGGTATTACCATCTTTTCAAAACAAGCAGTATTTGCAATCAATGATACAAAAGTATCACTTTTAGATACTCCGGGGCATGTAGATTTTTCAGCTGAAATGGAACGGACGTTGCAGGTTCTGGATTATGCGATATTAGTAATCAGCGGTAGTGATGGTGTCCAGGGTCATACACAAACATTATGGAGATTACTTACAAGATACCGGATACCAACCTTCCTATTTGTGAATAAGATGGATTTGGATGGAACGGATCGCAGTGCATTAATGGTCGAATTGAAAAAACGACTGAATGAAGATTGTGTAGATTTTAGTGAGGATCAGGATCCAAAGGTTTTGATGGAGAATCTTGCGATGTGTGACGAAGCGTTGCTAGATCAATATTTGGAAAGCGGTGTTGTGGAATCAAAAGATATAACGACATTGATTTCTAACAGAAAAATATTCCCCTGCTATTTTGGCTCTGCCCTGAAGCTTGAGGGTGTAGAAACATTTCTTAATGGAATTGAACAGTTTACACAAAGTACTTCTTATTCAGAAAAGTTTGGTGCTAAGATTTATAAAATCTCACGAGATGATCAAGGCAACCGTATGACTTATATGAAGATTACCGGGGGCAGCTTAAAGGTAAAAATGCTACTGACAAATCGCAAAGAATATGAAACAGCTCCTAACCTTTCTAAAAAGGATGAGAATGAAGAGAAGCTGATGATACAGACGAGAAACAGCGGTAGACGTAAAGAGGAAGAGGCAGCATTCTGGGAAGAAAAGGTTGACCAGATACGAATTTATTCAGGGGCTAAGTATGAAACGGTAGATGAAGCGGGAGCAGGTACTGTATGTGCGGTCATAGGACTTAGCAGTACGTATCCGGGCGAAGGACTTGGAATAGAGACTTTTTCCGACATGCCAATTCTCGAACCGGTACTTAATTATCAACTTTTATTACCACCGGAATGCGATGCACATAGTATGCTTTCTAAATTGCGTCAGTTGGAAGAGGAAGACCCACAGCTACATATTGTGTGGTCTGATCAGCTAAAAGAGATTCATGTACAGCTGATGGGAGAGGTACAGATTGAAATCTTAAAGAGTATTATTTTGGAACGTTTTAATGTTAGCGTAGAGTTTGGTGCTGGCAATATTGTATATAAAGAATCAATCCTAGAACCGGTAGAGGGTGTAGGACACTTTGAGCCATTGCGACATTATGCTGAGGTGCATCTGCTGCTGGAGCCGGACGAGCCTGGAAGTGGACTTACTTTTACCAGTAACTGCAGTGAGGATATTTTGGATCGGAATTGGCAGCGGTTGATTTTAACCCATTTAGAGGAAAAAGAACATATAGGCGTATTGACAGGATCTCCCGTTACGGATATGAAAATTACCTTGATATCAGGACGTGCGCATCTAAAGCATACGGAAGGCGGAGATTTTAGGCAGGCAACCTACCGAGCAGTGCGGCAGGGGTTAAAGAATACCCAGAGTGTTCTTTTGGAGCCATATTATAATTATAAGCTGGAAATCCCATCAGAATCGGTAGGAAGAGCCATGTCAGATATAAAACGGATGAGTGGAAATATTAATCCTCCTGAAATTGATGGTGAGATATCTGTTCTAACAGGAAGTGCACCGGTTGCAACAATGAGGGGCTACCAGGCGGAAGTGACTGCTTATACCAGTGGTAGAGGAAGATTATTCTGTACGCTGAAGGGATATCAACCCTGTCATAATTCGGAAGAAGTGATTGAAGCGATTGCTTATGACAGTGAAAGGGATCTGGACAATCCAACAGGTTCCGTATTTTGTGCCCATGGTGCAGGATTTATAGTGGAATGGGAGAAAGTCCAGGATTACATGCATGTGGAAAGTGGATGGCAGCAGACAGAAGCGGAGGAACCGGAAGAAGCTAAGGAAGGGTCAAAGGAAGGATCAAAGGTAGAATTAAAGGAAGAAACAAGGGGAGAGTTAAAGAAAAAGTCAATTGAAGTGAGGCCTCGTTCCTATTATGACAGTTCATTGAAGGAGGATAAAGAGCTTGAAGCCATATTTACCCGTACGTATGGACCAATCAAACAGAAGCTGAGTTATTCCCAGAGTGGATTAGGTTATGAAAAAGAGGTGGCAATAGAAAAAAGACAGTTAAAGCAGCCTGCAGTATGGAAGAAGAAAGAACCGGTAAAAGAATATTTGCTGATAGACGGCTATAATATTATATTTTCCTGGGACGAGTTAAATGAATTGGCGAAGGAGAATATGGAGGCTGCAAGAAGTAAGTTGATGGATATTCTCTGTAATTACCAGGGATTTAAAAAGTGCGTTCTGATCCTTGTTTTTGATGCATACAAAGTAAAAGGCGGGGTAGGAGCAGTACAAGCTTATCATAATATTCATGTTGTATTTACAAAAGAAGCAGAAACAGCAGATCAATACATTGAGAAAGTGACTCATGAAATCTCAAGGGAACATCATGTTACAGTTGCAACATCAGACGCTTTGGAACAGCTAATTATAATGGGACAGGGAGCAGTCAGACTATCTGCAAATGATCTGAAGGAGGAAATAGACAGGATTAGAGATCAGATTCGAAGAGACTATTTGGACAGGCAGCCCTCCGGACGTATTTATCTAAGGGAACAATTAGAGGATAATATGCTGGAGCTCATCGAGGAGGAGAGTAAGCCAAAGCTTTCGGATTAACTGGTAAAAATAAAGCATGATAAGTATTAATAAGGGAAAAAAGAAGGATATCATATGAGACTTGATAAATTTTTGGCAGAGGCATCGATAGGCACAAAAAAAGTAACTCGTAATTATGTAAAAGAAGGTAAGGTTACTGTTAATAATCGGATTATATTGAATCCGGCAGTAGAAATTGAAGAGAATTTGGATGTGATAAGGTACCTTGGTCAGGAAGTTACGCATACAGGTAATATATACTATATGTTTCATAAGCCAGCGGGATGTATTACGGCTAGGCAGGATAATTGCTGTAAAACCGTTCTTGATTATTTTGATGTTGAGATCAGGAATCGATTATTTCCTGTTGGAAGGCTGGATAAAGATACGGAAGGTCTGCTTCTTTTGACTAACGATGGTGAGTTTAACCATAATTTAATGCATCCAGACAAACATGTTGAAAAAACATATTTCTTCTGGGCGTTTGGTTCCTTAGATATTAATGATATAAAACGACTGAAAGCAGGTATCAATATTGGTGAAGGCGAAACCCTGGCAATAGCTACAAAACTTGAAGTGACAGTGGAAGGCTTATATCAGGAGCTGAAAGACAAAATGAATGCTGTAACAATTAAGGATGTTAATAAAAATCCAAATACGCAGCGGGTTGTATCCGGATATATTACGATAGCTGAGGGGCGTAAACACCAAATTAAAAGAATGTTAAAAGCCGTCGGATGCTATGTGGCATATTTGAAAAGAGTTTCCATTGGTGCGCTTATGCTGGATAATTCACTTAAACCGGGCCAATATAGGGAATTGACAGAAAAAGAGATTAGTATATTAGAAAATAATTCAGATGAGATCATTTGATTAGATAAAGTATTGTAAAGAAAAAGAGAAATGAATAGAAGTATAGAAGCCCCCGCGGTAAACTGATATGCTACCCCATCTAGGAATTGTTATATTTCAATTACATATATGAGGGGTCGCATATCAATATGCGGGGGCTTTATTTATGAATTATCATATTTTACTGCTTGTCATTGGCTAATCCGAATTTATCGAAAATATAAAACAGCAGGGACAGGATCATACCAACGATACATGCGAGGACCATACCCTTAAATTCTACTTCACCGAACTTTAATACAATTCCGGAAAGACCGGTTACAAAAATAACAGAGGTCAGAGTCAGATTACGACTGCGGCTGTAATCTACCTGAGCATCGACCAGAATACGGATACCGGAAGCACCGATCATACCGTACAGTAGGAAGGAAATACCACCAATAACCGGACCTGGAATGGTCTGAATTAATGCAGAAACAGGTCCTACAAAAGAAGCGATGATTGACAGGATTGCTGCACCACCGATCACTTGTACGGAATAAACCTTGGTTATTGCCATAACACCGATGTTCTCACCGTAGGTTGTAGTTGGTACTGATCCTACAAAACCCGAAAGCATCGTAGAGACACCATCCGCCAGTAAAGAGCGGTGCAGGCCGGGATCTTTCAGGAGATCTCTTTCTACAATTTTACTGGTGACAATCTGATGGCCGGTATGCTCTGCGGCAATAAGCAGAATGGCTGGCAGGATCATTAAGATCGCCTGAATATTAAAATGGGGTGCTTGGAAATTCGGTGTAACAAATAAATCAGCTTTTAACGCTTTAACGAGAGTGTCCGTTGTTATAACATGAGTAAACAATGCAGTGATATATCCAGCAACGATTGCAATCAATATAGGAATAACAGCGAAGAATTTCCGAAAGAGCACATTACCAAGTACAGCGAAAGCCAAGGTGACTAGAAATACGATGATGTTTTTAGAATCGATTATTCCATCTTTATTTGGAAGAATCTTGGCTGTGGATGCTGCAGTTCCGGCAAGCTCCAAGCCGATGAGTGCTACGACCGGACCCATAGCTGCTGCAGGAAGTACGACATCAATCCATTTGACACCGAACTTATAAATAATGAAGGACAGAATGCAGATAGCAATACCGACTGCAACAAAACCGCCCAGCGCATACGGATATCCCCACTTTGTAATTACGATTCCTGCTGGCGCAAGAAAAGCAAAGCTGGAGCCGAGATATGCTGGTGCTTTGCCTTTGGTAATAAGAATAAATAACAGTGTACCGATACCATTCATCAGCAGCACGACTGATGGATTGATGTTAAAGAGCATTGGTACTAAAACTGATGCCCCGAACATTGCGAACATGTGCTGAAGGGACAGCGGAAACAATAACTTCGCTGGTACCTTGTCTTCTACTTGAATAATTTTTTTGCTTTCCAAGAAAAACCCTCCCTTAAAATTTTATCTCGAGTAGTATACCACAGTTTTCTACGAATTTCTACAATTATATCTATATTATAAATATTAATTGTTACAGTTTAGCCTGTATGCTCAGGAGGCATAAGAAACTCCCATAATGTTTGTTTAGAATTCATAATGTATTGATTTTTAAGACAAAGCATAATTGACAAATATTGGAAATGTTGATATACTATAAATATTAAATACATAATATGGATTGAAAGAGGATTATTATGATTAAGAAAGAACTTCTACGGATTAATGATCTTGTAACGTCATTTCGTATTAATGGTCAATATTATGCGGCAGTAGATGGGGTTTCCATCAGTATAAATGAAAATGAAGTCTTTGCCATAGTGGGTGAGTCAGGTTGCGGAAAAAGCGCACTGGCTCTTTCTATTTTAAATTTGCATAATAAGGCATATACGAAAGTCGAAGGTAATATTTATTTTAAAGACAAGGATTTATTGTCCCTAAATCTTAAGGAATTAAATGAAATCAGAGGAAGAGATATCGGAATGATTTTTCAGGATCCTCTTACTGCGCTAAATCCTCTTATGAAAATAGGCGCTCAGATTGAAGAATCATTATCCTATCATACTACAATGAATAATTGGGAAAAGCAGAAGCGTACGATGGAGCTACTGGAGGGTGTTGGTATACAAGCGCCAGCTCTGACCTATCACCAATTTCCTCATGAACTGTCCGGAGGTATGAGGCAAAGAGCAATGATTGCAATTGCTCTGGCATGCAAACCCTCCCTTGTGATAGCCGATGAACCTACCACTGCCTTAGACGTTACGATACAAGCCCAGATCCTAGATTTACTTAAGAAGCTTCAGAAAGAAATGAAGTCAGGAATCATATTAATTACCCATGACCTTGGAGTTGTTGCGGAGATGGCGGACAAGGTGGCCGTTATGTATGCGGGACAGATTGTGGAAACAGCGGATGTGCAGGAGATTTTTACTAACCCTTTGCATCCCTACACCAAATCATTATTTGCTTCCATACCAAATACCTCAACCAATGATAAGGAGGATAAAAGACTTCGCGTTATTGAGGGTATGGTTCCTTCACTTCTTAGTATGAAACGCAGTGGATGCCGTTTTGCTCCTCGTATTCCCTGGATTTCAGATTCCTATCATGAAGCAGAGCCTCGGTATCATGAAGTAAAAGCAGGACATTTTGTATTGTGTTCCTGTTATAGGAATTTTCATTTTAAATAATTTTAGGGTGCCAAAAGTCAGATATTAATTAACCTACATAAATCTGACTTATGAAACTAATCTTATCATTTTAAATTGGAAAAGGAGATGAAATTGTGCCGTTACTTGAGGTAAAAGATTTAAAGGTATATTACCCGGTAAGGGGCGGTATTCTGGGCCGGGTTCAAGAATATGTAAAAGCAGTGGACGGGATATCCTTTTCTATTGAAGAGGGTGAAACCCTGGGACTCGTCGGAGAATCAGGATCAGGGAAAAGTACCACCGGAAAAGCAATTATTGGGTTGACAAGGATTACCCACGGACAGATTTGTTATAGCGGAGAAGATATTACAAAATTTGTGGGGAAGAATCATTCACCTTATCGACGAGGAGTACAGATGATATTTCAGGATGCCTATTCCTCTTTAAATCCGAAGAAGAGAGTTTTAGATATCATAGCCGAACCAATTCGGAATTTCGAAAAATTATCAAGTGTTCAGGAGCGTAAAAAAGTAGATGAATTATTAGATATTGTCGGACTTTCTCCGGATACAGCCTTAAAGTATCCTCATGAATTCTCCGGAGGTCAAAGACAGAGAATCGGAATAGCAAGGGCGATGGCATTAAAGCCTAAACTAATTATTGCAGATGAGCCGGTTTCTGCATTGGACTTGTCCGTTCAGGCTCAGGTTTTAAATTTCATGAAAGATGTCCAGCAAATGTTCCATCTTGCATTTCTTTTTATCAGTCATGACCTTGGTGTTGTAGAGCATATGTGCTCTAATGTAGCGATTATGCATAAAGGCCGTTTTGTTGAAATGGGAGGCAGAAAACAAATATATGATAATCCGATCCATGTCTATACAAAGAGACTGATTAGTGCAATACCGAATATTGATCCCGGTAAGCGTGAAGAATCACAGAAATTAAGGGAGCAGATAACAAATGAATATAACTTACAGCATGATAAGTATTACACGAATAGCAATCAAGTTTCAGATTTAAAGAAAATAAGTGACAACCATTTTGTTGCTTTACCCTAGAAAGTGAGAAAAAGGTATGTGGAAAACAATAGTAAGAAGGATGCTAATACTTATCCCACAGGTTATTATTCTAAGCTTACTGATATTTTTACTTGCTAATTTTATGCCTGGGGATGCATTAACCGGTAAGATTGATCCAAATGTTACACCAGCAAGATTGGAAGAACTACGTCAGCAATGGGGGTTCTATGACCCGTGGTATGTGAAATATGGCAGATGGGCGTGGGATGCTTTGCATGGCAACTTAGGGGAAAGTACAGCATATAAGCTTCCGGTCATGCAATTAATCGGGCAGCGTGCCGGTAATACCTTCTGGCTTGCACTGTTGACCGCTGTAATCTACTATATCATTGGTATCATCTTAGGAATAACCTCAGGACGATATCATAATAAATTTGCTGATAAGGCAATCACTTTTTACACCTATGTGGCTTTGGCTACACCTACCATTGTTTTAGGCTTAATTAATATATTTATATTTTCATTTAAATTGAAATGGTTCCCTATGGGAGGAAGTGTTAATGTCAAATATATTGCTGGTTCACTCCCCTATTATTGGGATCGAATCTATCATATGATACTACCTGCGCTGACTGGAGGGATCTTATATACCACAGGAACCATACAATTTCTTAGAAGTGAAATCATTGATTATAAAAATTCCGATTTTGTCATAACCGCACGTTCGAAAGGAGTACCGGAAAAGAAAGTTTTTTCAAGACATATCTTTCGAAATGCCTTGCTGCCGGTTGCCACTTTTATGGGGTATGACATTGCCTTTCTGCTTGGAGGTTCTATTTTTATTGAACATGTATTTTCCTATCCGGGTATGGGTAATCTTTTCATCGAATCTATCTTAAGAAGAGATTATTCGGTTGTGAATGCCCTGATTATTTTATTTGCGGTTCTGACTGTGTTAGGTACCCTGCTGTCAGACATTATTTTGTCAATCGTGGATCCCAGAATCAGAATAAAATAAGAAAGGAGCGCTTCCATATGGCAGAAAATAAAACAAAAGCATTTGCTAATGTACAAAATACGTCAAAAAAGCCCGATCAACCTCCAACCTTTATTAAGCTGGTCGGAAAAGAAATTTCTCATGATAAATTAGCGCTTACTTCTTTTATTTTATTTATTGCGATTTTAATTATTGTATTTATTGGTGCTACAATGATCGATTCACCTACGGCTACAAAGATTAACCTGACCAAGCTGAACAAAGCGCCTTCGGCAAAATACATATTGGGTACCGATGGCTCAGGACGTGATATGCTGCCGCAGTTATTTTTAGGGGCAAGGAACTCTTTTTTGATTGCCTTCGGTGTAACAATTCTTTGCGGTGTTCTCGGCATACTAGCTGGATTATTCGCAGGCTTTTATGGTGGTAAGGTGGATAACGTAATTATGCGTATGCTGGATTTTATCTCGATGCTGCCAAGATTAATGTTTATTATCGTAATAGTTTCTCTGATTCCTAACTATAATGTAGCAACCTTCATTCTGGTTATTACTGCCTTCAGTTGGATGAGTGATGCTAGATTAGTTCGTGCCAAAACCTTGCAGCAAAGCAGTTTGGATTATGTTCAAGCATCCAAAACCTTAGGAAGCAGAAATATTGTAATTATGTTTCGGGAAGTGCTTCCCAATATTGGATCACTCATTATTGTAAATCTAACCTTAAATCTTGCGGGTAATATGGGATTGGAGACAGGACTTACCTTTCTTGGGTTTGGATTGCCTTTCAATACCCCAAGCTTAGGTACTTTAATCGGTTATGCAGCAATTCCGGAGAATATGCAAAGAAGATGGTGGCAATGGTTACCTGCAGCATTATTGATCGTTGTAATGATGTTATGCATTAATTTTATCGGCCAGGCAATTAAACGTGCAGCCGATGCGAAGCAAAGGGTATCATAATAAATATATAGGATTAGGGTGTCAAAAGCCAGATTTATGTAGTGAGATGAATATTTGTGCATATATATTCATCTGGACTCGCCTTACCTTCAAGCGAAATTGACT
>JAEWMT010000073.1 GCA_023393095.1 Bacillota bacterium | reverse complement strand
CGTGGAATAAATGCGGGTTGTAAACGCAGGTAGTTATTATCCATAAATACCTAAATTGAGTTTATTAAGTAAAGGGAAAGGAATTATGTTTACTTTTAACTTGTCCGAAATCTTGACAGAAGACCACTATCTCAAATAAAAATGAATGAGCCAACAATCTAATTCCTTCAATATTTGTTGTGGGTAACCCTCGGGCTGAGTATGGCAAATAGTCCGGCTTCCAAGATATTTCTTCAATTATTTGAAATACAAGGTCAATTACTACTTCGTTTATTTTAGAGTAGCTTGTAAATACTTTTCGCAGTTCACTTATATCAATACTGTCATAGTAATTAGATAAGTCAGTAACTACAATCAGATCCTTTTCTTCGTTAAAATTATAAATCTTCTTCTGCAGCCTTTTCCATAAATCCCGCATATTAAGATTATAATCATCAGCTTCATGAGGTTTTGATATTGAATGTTTGTCCCGAGAATAAAAAGCATTCTTTGAAGGTTGATTATCCAATATATTTTTTGATATCTTTTCCACCAGCACTTGAAATACTAAAGCATCTGTAGGTTGAGGAGCAACTAAATGTCTACATATCCCAAACTTTTTCTCAATACGATATGTCATAGATTGTGAAACCTTATATGTTCCACTTAATATCTCATTGCGAATAGAAATTGCTCTTTCCTCAATATTGTAGTTAAAATCATAATGGTCATATAAGTCTTTAATATCTAAGCTACGTAATTGATTTCTAACTATTTTTCTCCATACTTCAACAATGTTTTTCTCAATAAAAATTTCCGACAATTCAGCTTTTCGAAGTTGATTAAATCGTTCTGTTTGCAAACTTTTCTATCCCTTCTTATAGCAAAAAATCTAATTAAACTTAGTAAATCTTCGCAGGTAAAAGTTACTGCTATTCGGCTAATGCTACTATTGCATTTTTAACTGAATTTCCGATAACGTTGTGCAGATTTCCGAAGCGTCATTCATCATTCATAATTACAAAGTTTCGGAAAAGTGCTGTTATACGCCGTGTTCACCTATTTATTACCATCTTTTTTCTATTCTTTCTATTATTAAATAAACATTATTCACAATTTGTTTTGCTACTTTTCCGTTTACACTACCTTGTCTATGTATCGCATTATTCCGAATTTCAACCCATGATCTAAGTTTATTAGCTTCTTCTATATTAACAAGTTCTATTTTTTCAGCTTGCCTAATAAGGCTTGATAAAGAAGAATTATATTTTCTATCATCATTCGTATTTCTTATAAAACGCTGTCTAAGCTGAAATTCAAGTAAAGCTATTGCTGATATAACAGCTGAACGGTATTCTTTAATTTCTAAGAGTCGTTTTGGTTCTTGATCAAGTTCTGGTTGCATTTTTTCCGATAGAATAATAAACCAATTTTCTATTTTAAATAAGAACTCATCCATATCACTTCTTAAATTACTTGGTCTAATAAGTGTTACCTTCGATAACCATTCTAAAGGTAAATCTGCTTCAGGATCCTTTATTACAAGAATGTTTTGTAGATCGTCACGTTGAGCAAAAACAATCCCTGCCTCTAGCATTGTTGATCTCGTTGAAATATCAAGCACAAGAAATTCTGATCGTTCAATAATGGATGATAGCTTCGCAGAAACTGAATCTCCAGGACTAATGATGTCTGATGATGATATCGGTGTAAAACCAAACTTTTCGGCAATTGGGAATATCTCTTTTCTATAAAAATTCAAAGTTTCTCTAGGCAATAAGAAAAAACATGTTCTAGTTTTTGCTTCTTTCGGAAGCATTAATTCAGCCAATACATCTTCTTCAGTTTTTACAGTAGCCTCCAAGGTATTGTTAGCCCAGTATTCCCTAATTTGATGAAAAACATCTTCAAGTATTGAAGCGTAGTTATTTGGATTTCCGGGAATGTTAATTACTTTTACCCCTCGCCGTTCGAATCTAGCTATTTCATGGGCAGACGCTGAGATTTTTATTGTATAAGCAAGTCTCCTCAACTTCCCTAATCTATCTCCTATAATTTGCCAGATGAGTCTAAAATCAGGATCTTCGAGACTATACCCAATAAACCACGCTGTTTTTGATATAAGAATATTTGCCAAAAAAGTAGCAACCAACGGATACTTTGAAATGAATAGCGAATAATCATCTTCAGTCATTATCATTCTAGAAGGATGATGTAAATCACCATGGAATTTAAGCAAAGTAACTACTGGCCCATCTAAAGAAATAGATAACTGGTCTTCTTCCGTTATTGGGCGACAATAACGCCCTACCATTTCATAACCACGTTCTAATAAGAAATCAAAGTTAGAAGTCAATACTAGTTCAAATGGTAATCTACTAAAAGAGGTATGAGCTACTCCAGGCTGTGCAGAATTTATATGAAGCATTTTATTTAATTCCTCAACCAATTTAACTCTAGTGTATTCATGTTCAAATGCTGAGATAGCATCAACTGCTCCTAGATATTGATAATCAGGAATCATTTTACCTAAAGATTTCCCTAGTTCATCCCATAGCGGCATATTTTTTCCTGGACTTATTGCATTTTTAGAGAAACCTGCTCCAATAATGGGTATACATCTATTACATACTATGTCATCAAGAAATGGCTTTGGAAAATATGCAAGATAATCAGGCACAAGAAGCAACTCCTTTATATAAATACTTTAAAATGGCATTCATATGAACATGGCGTCTAACGTTCTGGTATTCCCGACGCGACCGAACCACATTCATCTTTGCCAAGTGTCAGGAATACTGTGTTATCCGATGGTGATCTGGACCAAATTATCGGCATGCACCTATAGGCAAATGATAAATCCAACCCTCTGCCATGATTGCTTCCGATATAGTTGGTGGTTCTATTAGTTTTGGTATGTTCCTAAGGCGACCTTCGGCGCCATAAGCAATTGCCATGATTGCACAAATAGCAGCATCATATGCGTCTGTACCTGTCTGCAAATTACTAGGCAGGAGTTGTTTAATAGGGTCTTTTGCCTCACTTGATCGACTAGACTTTACCAACGCCGGGTAAACCTCAATAATAACTTTCTGGTCATTGACACTTTTGTTTCTAGGATGAATTGAGTATCCGTAATCCTGCCAATATTAAATATGTGTAATTGCTACAGTGCTGTTATTACAAAGTTTGTCAAATA
>JAEWMT010000061.1 GCA_023393095.1 Bacillota bacterium | reverse complement strand
ATACTAGCCATAGCGAGAAGCCCCTTTCGGTTGATTTGTTTTGTGGTGATTCAAATATAACACAAAAGGGAATAACTTCTCGCTATTTATTTTTATGAAATGTAACACATGTATTGTAATCCTACATTTATTTCCATCATGAAAACAAAAATTCAATTGAAAAATATACCATATAATGATAAAATGTTTTTAATTAAAAAAATATTGCTTTCAAATTGCATAATAAGAACGATTATTTACAATTAGGGGGATAATTAATGGCGATTCAAAAGAATTCTGTAACAGATATCAGTTATGATTTAACTGGGAATGAGCATAGTGACCGTACTCTTTTATGCATTCATGGTGCTGGCGGAAATATGGAGGCATTAAGGGCACTTGCAGAGCAATTTCCAGAATATAAATGCATTTTAGTAGATTTACCTGGACACAACCTTTCTGGTGGGATAGAACCCAAGAAAGTTAGTGATTTTGCATCAGCTATTGAGAAGTTCATTCGGTCAGAGAAGCAACTACTTGGTGATCAGATAACCTGTATAGGACATTCTATGGGAGGATGCATCAGCTTAGATCTTGCACTGCGAAAAATACCAGAAATAAAACAAATAGTCATTCTTAATTCCGCAGCACATATGGCTCTAAATGAAAAATTCATGCAGAAGATTAAAAATGGAAAAGTGGATAAGTTATATTTATACAAATGTTCTGGTTCATACCTTCATCCAAGAACAATAGGTTTTTTCATAAAAAGCTTCAATGATATGATTAAATCGCAAAATGTTATGATAAAAGACTTTTTGTTGATTGAGAACTATGACATTAGAAATGAAATAAAAGATATTAAAATTCCTACCTTGATTATAACAGGTGAAAAAGAAATCCTTGCTCTTGTCGAGTACTCAAAATTTATGCATTCACAAATAGAAGAATCAAAATTAATCGTCATGAAGAAGGTAGCTCATTTAATGCCGATTATCGTGCCAGAAAAACTATCCGTGCACATTAAAGAATTTTTAAACAAGAATAGCTAACAGATTTTATATCATAATTATTTATACATATAGGTTTTCAAAGTAAAAATCAAGAAACACTCTAAAAAGTATGAGTGTTTTTTTTCATAATAATTTAAATTTAACTATAAATTGCGTCCGATTATATAAGATGTTCCGAGGATATTAATGAACAAAAGAAGAAGAGCTATTATCTGTATTAGACAAATATAAAACTATTCGCAAAACCTAAGTTACGATATACCATTATCGAAGTGTTGAGAGTGGTACATCTTCATTTTAGCTTGAAAATTTCTTTCAGTTTCCTCTGTCAGTTTACGTTCCCATTCATTCATTATTTCTGAATATTTATTCATAAGCAGGGAATTCATTTTATTATATTTTCTTTTTGTAAATGTACCCTGCCAATAAAACCATTTTATTGAATTTTCGATTTCAGCCCTGCGGAAACATATTCGGTCAATTGTTAAATCATCAATTTCCCTACGTATTATTTTTTCTGCACGATTTATATGAAACATAAAGCACCCCTCAAATACTTCATTTTATTTACCTTTTCGAATCTTATCAATCCAATACTCATCAAATAACTTTTCATATGGAAAACATACTAATGCCACAATACCAATAAATAATCCTATAATCAAAATCATATTACCCTCCAAATTAAAGTTAATTTAATGTAACATTTCCTGTATTTTGTATCATCTATGTGAGAGGGTGTGGGAGTATTCAAGCCCTGCCGACATGCTTTCTATGCAACCCGATTACTTTTATTTGCTGAACCCACGCCCTTATATTTACCATTTAATGTAATTGATACCACTAATAAATTGACTTTGTAACATCAGAGTGTTACAATAATACAATAAATATAAAACAAAGTTTCATTGGATATTGGCAGTATCCAATAATGTTAAGTTATCAATGTTCGAGACACTGTAACGTATTTTACAATGTAAGATTGAGGTATTGCACCATACCAATCAACTCGACAACCGTGGATTTCTCAATAGAATACCAAGTAACATACCGCTTTGACTATGGTCACTAAAGTAGTACCATCCTTTAATAATATGGTACCATAGTGGTACCACTTTGTCAACTGTTTTTTTACTTAATAAGGAGATTTTTTTAAATGAGTACTAACAAATCTTTAATGAAAACGTACTTGAATCCAGATATTAAGGCAAAACTAAACTACCTAGCAGACAATGATAATCGTTCTGGTAGTAACTTGCTAGAATATTTAGCTATTAATTATATCAAAGATTTTGAGGAC
This sequence comes from Bacillota bacterium, assembly GCA_023393095.1. Lineage (GTDB taxonomy): Bacteria > Bacillota > Clostridia > Lachnospirales > Lachnospiraceae > Mobilitalea. Next base: position 13,993 of record JAEWMT010000061.1, on the reverse strand, counting down.
AAGCATGGCGAATTAATAGTAGAAGAGGATGGAACAGTACACCCAAAAATCAAACTCACAAATGATAATTCCAAGGTAAAGTCGTCAGCCTTAAAAATTGGGTAGAAAATAGAAGAGGGCAGTAGCGGTCAAGCTAATCTGCCCTTATTATTTATAAACCAAAATAGTTTTTTATCGTTATAGCTATTAGTGTCAACCCAACAATCCATCTAAGAATTAAATTCGTATAATGCCATTTTCCTCTTGTTGATTTTATATGATGTCTTTTATTGAGTTTACCATAATAATCATATGTATTATCATACTTAAATTCATAATAATTAATTCCCTCATTTACTTCTTTTTGCCATTTCTTTTGTCTTTTATTCATATTACACCCCTATATAATATTTTATCAATATTATATCTTGTATGTAATATTATGGCAATATTATTCGAAAGGAAATTCCCCCTGGTCATAATCATCCAGTTTTTTAAATTCAGTATCACGATTGAAATATGTATCTGTATTATATATAAAGGACTGTTTATCAGTCATATAGATAACCTTATTAATGCGACGTAGGAGAGCATTCCAAGTTTCCTTATATGCCTTTTGTACCTCTTCATATTGATTTTCCAAAGGGATATTAGTTATTATATATACTTTAGTAAAGCACGCTATTTTATTGGCATATCTACAAGGTAATTCAAGCGGATATCCATCCAGATAGTTAAGCATATCCTGTATTTTCAGACTGGAACGAAATTCTTCGAATATTATATTTTCTTGACCTTTATAATTATCAAATGGGTGCTGATAATCCGTAACTCTGAATATATTCTGATATCCATGCATTTCCATGATACCTCGTGTTTTTCCAACCCCAGTAGAACCGTATATATATCGTACATCCAATGTTCTGAATTCGTTCTTATATTTTTCTTCTCTCACTATTTGTCTCGACCTCTCTATCTTATCTATATTCATCATATAATTTGGTTCTAATTCAATTATTTCATAATTGCTCATTCCTTGTTTAATCATATCATATAAGTCATGTAGGTCATTTCTAGCACCTTGACGTTCAATAGGTACTTCTCCATATTCTTCATGTGTATTTACTAAATTAGTATCTTTCTTTTTATCCTTTGCCCATTTACCCTCTTTGAATACATAATCCTTATTTTGCTGACTTGTTCCGTTTGCCATTTCAAAATGCCCACCCTCAAATTTGCTTTGAATAGTAGAGAACCTTGAAGCATTACTAAGAGCCATATATATATGAGTATGATACGTTCCGTTTTCACCAATTTCATCACTCATACACCAGTAAACCAATGATGTAAATTCTTCTAATAATTCCTTAATCCGTTCATGAGTAAATCCCTTTTCAACAGGATTATTGATTGTTATCTGCCATTTCCTTGAACGTGTATCTTTATCCATATGCATCCCTCTCTACGGCACATGACACAGAAGTTATGCTGACACAGCACTATGACACAACCTTGACACAACCGATTTTACTAATAAACTCAATGCTTTAAACCACTTTGACACATGACACAGAAGTTGCCTAAGGTAATACTAGCCTTAGGCAACTTTTATTACATACCCTATAAAAATTATTTTGTTTCCGAAGTAAGATAGGAGAGTAAACAAAAAAACAATTTCCCGTTTGCAAGCAATCCGGTCCATTGTTTTTTTGTTTACTCTTTCTTTACATCAAAAACCATATAAGTGTCATATAGACGATAATATTTTTTACTTGCCCTAAAATAATCTGCACTAACTTTTTCCTTCATAGGATACCATACCTTTTTTTGCATAACTAAATGCGGTGACAATAAGACTACACTTAAAAATATACCTTTCCATCCATAATTTGATACTTTTCTATGTACATATTCATACTCTACCAAACACCTTATTTGTTTATCTATCATAGTATCAAACTGACATACTAATATAATATCATATCCAAAATGTCTATGTACTTGCATAAATTTATTCCATTCTGCCCGATTATTTTTACCCCATTCCCTGGCATTAAATATCATTTGAGATTCATCAATTATAAGTGTAATTTCACCCTCTTTTACTTTTTTATCTTTAAAATAATTACGACTAAATTCCTTAAGATACTCTGGACTTAATTTTTCAGTCTCTATATAGTTATAATATTTAGGATTTTTTACATATTTAAGATTAATCGGGAAATTACATATAACTGGCTTTTTTCGAAATAATAAAAATTTTATGTTCCTAGCCGTATGCAATGATTTACCACTCCCCGGTGTACCAGTATATAAATATATCATTATCGAATCCCCCTTATTAATCACCAATCATTTTTACCCAACGCATTATTATACTGTATAAGTAAAATACCCCTATAGCTACAAGCCATGCTGTACATACAGTAATAATATCGCCAACTGGAATAAACCAATTAAGATATGACATATATGGCATATCTCTAAATGATGATATGTATTGCTGAAATGGACTATGTGGCAGTACGTTCATTAATACCTGGCCGAATTTACTAAATATACTCATTAATGCATCCATATTTTACCCCCTTATCATTTTAGACCTAGTAATTAATATTAATCCTATAATAAATGCTAAAAGCTCCATTCTGCGAAATATTAAAGCTACCGTATTCCATTGAGCAAGGTCAACGTTAAGATCTGCTGTTTTCATGCCATTTATAGTCGGATATGCAAATTTCCATGTAAACTTTGGAGACTCTGGTTCTGCTCTAAGCACCTTTATAAAATCTACTAAATCAAAAGGCAAACAAAACGGAAATAAATCCGTAAGATTTAGCTTATAATCATTTATCTCTCCTGATGTTGTAACTTGCTCAATCGGTATATCATTTGTAATATCCTTATCACTATCTATAGCCTTATCCGTTACTCTATCTAATCCAATAACTCCAACATCAGCTAACGAGTCTTCAAGAGCAAGTTCCCCACTACGCACCTTCTCTAGTGTACCTTTAAGAGTATCTGCATCATCCTTCACTGATTGCCAATCCAAGGAAACTTTATCATCTGCAATAGTACCGTTACCAACACGTCCAACCAAATCATAATTACCTAAGTTACCATCACGATCATATATATCTGATATTCCACCTATATTCGTGAAATCAATTACAGGAGATATATATTCTTGTATTTCATTATATGTCATATGTGTTTTTGGTACTTCTGGACATACTAAACTATCAATATCACCCAATATTGACGTATACTTGAAATATTGGATACCTTCTGTCAATTCATACGAATGATTCCAATAATAAGCTGATGTTTCAATTTCAAAATAATTTGACGAATAAAATATAAGTGCACTGTATTCAACACCATTTATATTCCAAGGCATCCATATTGCTTTTACACCTATCTTACTTAAATAACCTAAATAATCCTTAAATCTCAAATTTGCTAAATCATAGTAATCATTATAAATATCATTGGTATAATCTATTTTATCTATATCCATTATATCTACACCCTCTGAACTAAAACCATAATCTGTATAATTTATAGAACTAGGGTACAAGCTTGCCGCCCATGACTTGAACGTATCCCATACTCCAGATGCTTTATTTAATGTACCCTCACACACATCCGTCAGCCAATTCATAGCATTATCCGCAGTAATACCATGAGTAGTACAAAATCCAACAAATTTATCTTTCTGCTCATTTCCCCATGCTTTTATACTATCTATATTTTGATATACCGCATCAGATGCCGCACATAAGCCAACAGCACCTAACAACCATGCTACAGCTTCACCAACTGTAATTGCCGCTCCCGGTGCTAATGGTATTAATAACTCACTTGCCTGTGCTTTTTTATAATCAGTAAAACATGATGTAAACATTATCAATACTATAAGATTTACAGCTAATATTTTTTTTATCATAAATACCCCCTTATAAACTGTAAAAAGAGGATAGACATATTATTATGCCTACCCCCTTTATGTTACCGATATTATTAATGAGCAACTTTTCGCCAAATTCTAATGCCGATAGTAATTACTGCTACCGCACCCATAATAGGTAATGCCGCAGGCAAAGCAGTAGCGATCGAACCCATAGCATCAGTAGTACAACTTGTAAGTCCAGTAGATAAAGCTTGTGTTATAGCTTCCATTAATTAATTCCTCCCTTCATAGTTTTAAAAACCAAATTAATAACTTCACCAATTATGAGAGGTAGAACTGATAATATAAAACCAGCTCCATAGCCAATACCAAACAACTTAACAATATCAACTATTTCATATGTCATTTTATCCGCCCCCACATAATAAATGCACTTATTAACCCAGCTATTACACCCATAAAAAATATAATTAAAATCAATAATGATGTGTAATCAGTAACATTATCAGAAACATTATCCGTAGGAATATCAGTTGGCACTACAGTAACAGGAACATTATCAGTAGGAATACCAGTTGGAACTCCAGAAACGATAGCTGTTACACTTCCTGTAATAATAGTCATATAATTACTCCATTCCTATATATATAATCAGTTTGCATATAAAACTTTTCTTCAGAAAAATAAAACTTAAAATTTAGTAGTTAAGGGATGGTTGCAGGAGAGTGATGCAACCATCCATACCCCTATTATAATTTTTTGCCCCTTATCAAGAAAAATAGGAACCCACGATTTTTCTTGACAAGAATATAATCATAAACTATGCCGAAGCTTTGACAGACTTTTCGATAGGTTTACCATTTTCCAAAGGCATAACAGATAATATAGTTAAATATGTCTTTTCGCGTATTTGAACATTGATTTCAACTTCAATTTCATCCATTTTTGTCAAACCAGAAAACATAATTTCTTGATTTTCTTGAAGAAATACTTTAATAACATCAGTACCTTGTAACAAATTTGCTGAATAATACGTTTTTGATGGGTCTTTCTTTCCCTGAAAACTGTTTAATCCTAAAAACTCAACCTTAAATTTTCCTTGCATAATAATTCATTCCTCCTTGCCATTTTGGCATAATTATTCATGTATTTAGTCATATGTTCTAAAATACTACATTAGTAGCATAAAAAAATATTCGTTAAAACTTGATTACTTACAAATAGTTAGAAGAGTATAAATCTAACTATTCGCAAAACCTAAGTTTAACGAAGAAGTAAACAGGTTTTGTGATTTTTTTATGTTATCATCATATAAATCATATTCGTATAACGTCTCGTGATCCCGACGCCCCTGAACCTACAGACGATTGCTAATGCCGGGGCACCCTCTGGGTCGGTTAATGCAGCCGGCGACTCGGTTGGCGAAGGGGTTTCCGGGAACATATTGTTAGGTGACGTTCCCAACTTAAGTCTAGATAAACTCTCGTATAAGTGTATCTATTTTAATTTACTTTAACGATATATGTTGATCAAAATTCTTCATAATAGCTCTTAAAATTTCTCGTATTTCTAAATATCTAAGTTCAGTATTCCTCATGTCAACAAGGGGCAATTCTTTGGCATATTTCAATGCGTCATTCATATTACTACATAAAAGAAGTCTATAGTATTCCTCTGATACTTTATTTAACGCGGATTTATATTGATTAATGAATATGTTACCTAAAAACTCCGAAATCACACCTGCTACAGACAGTATTATTCCTGTTTGTGAATCATCCTTTATTATTAGATAACATATCCCAACTAGGATTACTAATGCTGATAATGTACAAAATATAACATTGATCCAAAATATTACTTTCAACTGCTTTTTTATATCGTCATAAAATTCTTTTATAGAGTCATCATTCATAAACTTCAAATCAGCTTTCTTAATAAATTCATCATCTGATTCGTTTTTTTCCCTTTTAACTACAAAATCTTGTTCATTCATATTTTTACCTCCGCTTCTTGGTTATTCAAAACTAGTTGGGAATTTCAATTAACTACTTTATTCCCGAATTTCATTCGAAGATCCCTTTATAAAATGTTTATCTATCCACTCCATGTATTGTAACATAAAATGAGAAAAAATGCCATAGTTTTACATTACATAATATTCTAATATAGTGATATTTTAGCTTATTATATAACAATGCATTTTTCTTTAACCTTAAAGATTATTTAAAACCCAGATAAATAAAGGGGTTGATAAAATATATTACTTGAATTTTAATTTTCTATAATTTCATTACGATAAATATCTTCAAGAAAACCCTACTTTCTATATTTATGTCCTATATATCAAAGAGCTAGGTCCCCGGTGGTTTACCGTTTACGACGTGAGTTTTCAATGGTGTTTCCAGTATCTTCATATCTTTCGTGGTCTTCGCCTGTACGCCCAAGGCCTTACTATTTATTAGATTCAAAATAAAATGAGAACCAAACCCGAAGGTTTGATTCTCATTTTTGCAGGCGAGTGTTTATCTCGTATTTTAATCTGCTGTAATTATTTGGCTCTTTTCAGATTCTAAACTTCATCTTTCTAATAAAGTGTAGGAACTGGAGGGCATGATACTTGGTCAATGATATTAGGATCAAATCCATAAAATCTCCATTGTCTTCCGTCCCATCTATAACCTGATACTTCACCGTATTCTATTCTTGTTGGATAAAACCAGAAAGAATTTCCTCTCTTGGGCCAAACATAAGTATATGCATGTATACAGTCAATTATATAAGAGTTTCTAGGTTTTTTAGGGCGTGATTTTGGAGGTGGATAAGCAGGAGGTCCATATTGCATATTATATTACACCTTATAAAGTCTTCTTTACTTATTATATGAAAAATAGTTTTTATTGTTCATAAAGCTATTCTTCCATATAATTAGTCTGCCCAAGCGTCTGTTTAAGTGCATAAGCTAATCTGTCCGGATTATCTACAGACCAAAAGTGTAGGAAAAATAATCGGGGGTCTTCATACAACATATGATTATGGATAGCTGTAATATATATTCCATATTGTTTTAATGATCTTACGACCGGATTGACTTCGTCGGATATAAGCACGAAATCTCCTGTAACCGCAGCATATTCCCCCTCTGCCTGGAAATTAATTGCATGGGAAATTCCCATACTTGGTGGTATTGGTTTGTTATATTCTTCAATCACATCGGACCGAGGAAATGAGAACTGTAGTACTCGACCAATTTGGTTTCCCTTCTTTTCCATAATTGCTTCAACAGAATTCCAATAATTCTGAGGTAAAACTTCGTTTGATGTCTGCCCTGTTATCGGAGTCCCTGTTACGGAAAACACATTATGGATACCCTGCGCCAATTGCGCTGCAGTTCCTGTACCGGAAACATGCATATACATGATCCTAGGTAATTCAAAAAGCAAATGATTGTGTAGAGCCGTGATTTCTATTCCATTTATAATTAACTGTGAAATAGCTAAATCCACTTCACTCTCTAGGAGAACTATATCACCCATAACAATACAATTATCGTTTTCCTGATGGAAGGCCATCCAGGATGTAAGTGCTAATTCAGGTTTTATCTGAAGCATTTCTACATTAACATCTAAGTCATGACGCGGAAAAGTAAACTTTAAAACATTGTCTTGCAATGAGCCATTTTTACCCATTATCTTCTCAATTATATTTGTATCGAATCTATTTAACACCTCATCATAACTTTTAACAGCATTCGTATACTCCTTACTTACCTCTGTATAATCAGGAATATGATCAAATATCCTTGAAGGGTTTATATTGTTTTGAATAAATAATATTTGACCTGTATAAATAGAATATGGATATGGCATATCGTTCAGCTGAGCCAAGCTTTGCAATGTTATACCGAAGTTCTTTGCTATAACAGGGAGTGTATCGCCATGTTGAACCGTATATAAGATCGGCATCTTCTTTCCTCCTGTGAACTATCTATTTCATTTTATGGCAATAGAAATATTTAGTTACATTCTCTATTATTTATAAAACAGGAATCAAAAAGATAAGTTGAAAATGCAATTATAAGCTGTCAGCGGTATCATAATACCTAATAAAAAAGGCAAAGGCAAAATTTATCCTATTCAGGATGATCCGGATACCTACTATTATGATTTATACAAGGGCTTCGTTCAGCTTCCTAAAAAAGATATTGTGGGGAAGAAAACTAAAAGAAATCTAAATATACTACTGTTTAAGAGTCCGGGAGATGTAGATACGTTTACATCGGATGTTATTAACGAGGAATATGAAGCAAACCTAGATAACTATATCGGAGATAATAAAGATAATTTTGTTTGTCTCGTTCCCCCAGACACGTTGCTTACCATAATGGATGTAGTATTTAGATATAATAAAGAGTGGGACGAACTTCTGGGTCCCTGGTATAAAGTCAAAACGCCGGATGGCACTACAGGCTGGTTTTGTATCGTATATGGTGATTGATAAGTATTTTGAAAATATACCCTGCGTATACTTGCCCTTCAAGCAATACCAAATTAACTTCCATATACGTTTCAATCTGGTAAATCAGATAAAACGGCACCTAGCATACAATTGCTAAGTGCCGTTTGTCTACAGCCTGAAACCACGACGGTTGCCGTAACTTTTACAAAGCTTAGTTTTTATGGAATTCGGAGAACCTGCCCATCTGTTATGCTAGTGCTGCTAAGTTTGTTTAGCGACATTATCGCTTGCGTTGTTGTTCCGAATCTCGATGCAATGCTAGGTAACGTATCGCCGGCTACAACTGTATAAAGTCTATATGATGTCTGCCCTTGCGTGAGTGCTGTTACTATCCCGTTCGCAATTGCGTTGGCATACGCATTAAAATTTGTATCGAACAGTTGATTATCTCTTGTGTTCGTTATGAATCCCATCTCAAGCAGCATAGCTGGTGCGACGGTATTTCGAAGTACAGCATAATTAGCCCTTAATACGCCACGGTTAGTTTGAACACCTGCATCAGCAATACTATCGCTCACAGCAAACGCATATCCTGCCGTCCTTGCCGGTGCTGCAGTGTATATAAATGTACCTACGCCATTAGCGGCAGGGTTTGTACTGGAGTCCCTATGGAAAGATACGAATAAATCGGCATTATTGCGGTTTGATATATTGCTTCGTTCAGTAAGAGAGACATCCACATCGGTGCTACGTGTCATAACAGTATTTACGCCTCTTGCTGCCAAAATATCACGGACAGCGAGAGCAAGGCGAAGGTTATCATCTTTTTCCAGACGATTACCACTTACCGCACCTGGGTTGCCGATACCACCATGGCCTGGGTCAAGCACTACTGTTTTGCCAAGAACAGGCGGAGGAGGCGGAGCCACGCCTGATGGGATTTTTAGCACCTGCCCTATATACAAATTCGTACTGGTCAGCCCGTTAAGTTGAATAATGGCTTGAACAGTTGTTCCAAATCTTTGCGCAAGTAAGAACAAGGAATCTCCTGCTACGACTGTATAGTTAAAATAGCTCGGAGGTGTTGGCGCTTGCCCTGGGATTCTCAGCACCTGGCCGATAGATAAAGTTGTACTAGTTAGCCCATTTAGTTGCATAATCGCTTGAACAGTCGTTCCAAATCTTTGCGCAAGTGCGAACAGCGTATCCCCCGCTACTACTGTGTAATTAAAATAGCTTGGCGCTTGGCCGGGGATTTTCAGTACCTGCCCGATAGATAAATTCGTACTAGTCAGCCCATTTAGATCCATAATTGCTTGAACGGTTGTTCCAAATCTTTGTGCAAGTGCGAATAAAGTATCGCCAGCTACAACTGTATAATTAAAATAGTTTGGTGGCGTTGTTGCACTTGGGATTTTCAGCACCTGCCCGACAAGAATTATGTCGCTTGTTAGACCATTTAGGCTTTTTATAGCATCGACTGTTGTACCGAATTTAAGAGCAATATTATAAAGAGAATCACCGGCGAACACTGTATAAAAGAAATAATCAGGTGTTGGAATTGGCTGAGTTGGCGTTCCGACTGCAATTGCATATTGTTCCATGATTTTCGCCCATGTTATCGGCCCAACGAAGCCATCTGGCGTTAGCAAAAATTGATTTTGAAATGCGATAACTGCCGCTTGCGTTGCTGTATCAAAAGTCCCGTTCACAGTTAAAAGCGGTATATTCGGATACATCCTGCGTATCACATTAAGATTTTCCTGAATTAGACGCACATTATCCCCTGACGAGCCGAGTCCTAGCGCCGTGCCAGGATATTGCGGAGTTGGGGGAGGATTCGTTGGAGTTTCTGCCGGAGGAACTTTTACATTATCGCGTATTCCATGATAAACTAAGTATAGTTTTGCCCATGTAGCAGGGCCAACAACTCCGTCCTGTGGTAATCCAAATGTTTTCTGAAATTCAATAACGGAATTTCTTGTTCGCGCGTCAAATAGACTATCTTGAATAACAGTCGATACTTCTGGATAATATGCAGCGACAGTATTCAATATAAATTGGAGTTCCAGTACATCATTTCCCCTAGAACCCATGGAAAGAACAGAGCTTGGGGGAGTTGTGCCGATTGAAACCCTTGTGCCTTCGCCAGTAAGCTCCCCGAGCTTTGTAACGCTAACATAAACCTGCGTAATTTTGTTCCAAGTTGCAGGGCCGACAACGCCGTCTTGCGCTAACCCATTTATGCCTTGGAAAGCTCGCACAGCTGCCGCAGTATCTGCGCCAAATACGCCGTTTGGATTTTCAATCCGCGGAATAGCTGGGAAACTAATGCGAATCCTATTTAGAAAATTTTGTATACGTTGTACATCTGCTCCCGTGCTGCCGATGGTTAGCGGCGTGCCGGGGTATGTTGTAGTTATCCCGCCTATATTGTCGCTTGCAGAAAGCTCGATATTATTCCCATAAGAATTCTGCAAAATTTGCAACGGATTGTATCCCTGATTAGCGAGCGTAACTGTCCCCCATTGCGACATTCCTCCATGTTCACAATAGCCTGACGCGCCCGCGCAAAACAAAGCAAAAAGTGGGTTGGCAAATCCTATTCGGCGTATATAAGTATTAAAAAAATCATCAACAATTCTGCTTATGCTTTCGTATATCATCGCGCCTTCTCTATAATATTGGTCATAATTCGTATTGTTCGTGATATCGAAATTATAGCCGCGCGCGCGATACCATTCGGTATATACTCTGTTTAGCGCGAAAGAAACGATTGCGTGAATATTAGCCGTTAATGAATTCGTTGGCCATGTTGAATAAATCTCGCTTGACGCAACATTTTTAATATAATCAGTAAACCGCACTCGCACATTTCCTGCCGATGCATCGCTTGGCGCACCTAGATGGACTGTTATATAATCAGGAATAAGTACAGCAGGCAGAACCCTCGCAGTCGCTGGTGTATCAGACGGTCCTTCGGGTGTGCCAAGCGGAGGTATCAGCAGCCCGTTAGGGGGGATATCAATAAAGTTATCGCCACTAGCTTGCCCCTGCTCCAAAGGCTTCATGTTCACCGGAAGAATTGCCATCTGGGTATCAACGATTTGTACTCCGTTTATATGTTGGGTAATATACCCCGGCGCGCTTACTACAACGTTAACAGCAGAATACGCTGGCTGGTTGTAATTCGGGTCTAACGTAAATGATTTATCAGGAGCAGTTATAGGAAAAGCCTGTGTTAACCCGTTTGCGTCTGTCATCGTCGTGTAAAGAGGAGTACCATCGGTGCCGCTGATTTGGACGAGTGCGTTGGCAACGGGTAATGCCCCATCGCCTGTTGTCGCGTTTATTCGCAAAAAACCTATGCCCATCTTGTCATCCTTTCCTTATTTAACATGATTTTATATAGAAAATTTCAATTCTATATAAAATATGATAGAAGTTTTCATTTTGTTCCATGCTTGCCCTCGCCGCAATTACAAATCAAAAAAGTGGTAAAAAGCATGATTTTACTGGCTTTTTACCACACCCAACTTCTACCACTTTCTCTTCGCCCGACAATATGATCGAAACGGTTAAAACAAACATGTCTAAAGCCATTATACCGAATAACAGCTTTATCATGGTTATGCTATTACAAGGCGTTACAAGATCTATTCATTTAGTAGTTTTTACTTTTTTATTGTGTAGGGTACATCAATCTTTTTACCAGTGGATACATTGTATGTGCTGATTGTCAGTGAATCCTTTGTCACAGAAATTACAGAATAACAAGGTGCCCACGTCTGGCTTCTTGATGCTATATAATTCTGTTTGATGGGAATAAGGTTGTAGAATTTACTTCCTGTAGGTGAGTTCGCTTCCATATAAAGAACGCCTTTAGGATTGGTAACTATATTATTAGCAGCATCTTTCTGAACACTTACGATCTTATAACCTGATTTCTCGGTTTTGTCACTCATTAATTGATAACTTCTTGAATAAGTATGGTCATGCCCCTGCAGTACAACATCTATATCATATTTGTCCATTAATTTGGTAAGCTGTTTTCTTAATTTGATACCATCTGAAGCCGAATGACCTGCACCGGATCCATATATGTCATGATGCATCGTTACAATCTTCCACTTTATATCTGGATTTGCGTTTGTTGCTTTCTTTAACAGTGCTTCATGATCTGCAAAATTATAATTGTTAGTATTTAACATGATAAACAATACATTCCCATAAGTAAAGTAATATCCATTACCCGCTGTTGTTGGCGTAGTCTCCTCCGTAAAGGAGATCGGATTATTAAAATGATTTTTATAATTTGCTGTATTTGAATCATGGTTGCCAATTACTGTTGCGATTGGTAATGAAGTTAATACATTTGATGATAAGAAGCCGGAATATTCGATTTCCTGTTCTTGATCCTCTTTCTGGCTTTTGTCTTTTACCTTTTCATTAATCTGATCACCAGCTGAAACAATAAAACTTAAATCAGGATTTGCATCTAAGGCCGTCTCTAATGTGGTATTCCAGCTATAAGCATCATTTCTCGCGGCATGTTCAGCAGACTGCGCTTTTTTTGAACCGGAAGCGATCTGCCCGACAGATGCACCAATTTGTGCATCACCTACATAAAGAAATGAAAACTCTTTTGTATTCTGAGTTTTGTATTTCATAGTTTTTGTCCATTTGCCATCTAAATAATACTGATAAAAATATAAAGTTTTACTATTCAAGTTTGTTACCGTAACTTTATTTGAATAATAGGTTACTCCCTTAAGTTGCTTGTATTTTTGTGAAGTACCTGAATAAATAATCGCTTTGTTCATATCTTTCATATTCGATATACGAACTATTGCCTGGTTTGGCTTTTGTGAATACCATGCAAAATTTAAATTATTTTCTGTTGCACCAGGTGTAAGTGAAATATACTCGTAATTATTTTTTACACTCTCCCATGCTGCTTTCCAATTTTCCCAATTTAAAGATATTTTTTTATTTGATGAATTATCATTCCAATGTTCCAATGCCGCAAACGATGTTATTGTAATGGAAAATAGTAAAATTACTGCAAATGACAAAACAACTAGTTTCTTCTTGGTTTTCATTTCATTCTCCTGATATATTAAAGGTCTGCTTTATATATTAGCCATTTTAAAAATAATATCTATCTGTATATGATGAAAAATTATTATACCTATTATTGATTCTAATAAATTTCTCTTCTATATTAATCAGAGTATTTTTTAGCATTAATGAGATGTTTTCTTGGCTGATATTATTGTAGGTTATGTTATACTGACTACCGGCTCCGGAATTCTTCCAAGGCATAATCTGTATTGTTCTTGATGCTTTTATAAATGTATTGCCGGTAATCGTGGGATTTATTACGCCGCTGGCAAGTATAGCACGTTTATTCCCTTTACCTCCAGCAACTGAATTAATTTCATTTCCCTTAATAACAGGATTAAGCCAATTCATTATTCGGATTGCATCGGAAGTTGTATTGGATATCTTATTATTTAGGATCTTTACATTTTCATGGTATTTTCCTTCAGAATATTTATGAGTTCCTATTGCCCGTTCCAAATCATCAAAATAATTGTTTTGGATTACTATATCTATATTTGGTGTACAGTCATAGGT
>JAEWMT010000038.1 GCA_023393095.1 Bacillota bacterium | reverse complement strand
GAGGCGTGGCTCAGCTTGGCTAGAGCGCTGCGTTAGGGACGCAGAGGTCGCAAGTTCAAATCTTGTCGCCTCGATTAAAAATTTGCCCAATATAGATGGGGATTCAATCATATATAGCATAAAAAGCTCAGAGGTCATGCCAAAATGGTATGGCCTCTTTTTCATACATACGAAAATTAAATAACGCGCCTTTACAGGTAATCTTTAAGCAGCTGTGTTCTTCGTAACTGAAAAACACAGCCGTTTTTTTATTGCCATTTTTCAAAAAGTACTGCCCTGCAAGACGTAACGAAGGGTATGAGAACAATGTCAGCGAGGTTTATGAGAGGTATGCCTCTCGCCTTAACTGAAATAGAAATGCAATTAATTCCCGGCTTTTCTCCCCGAAGCACCGGGGTCATTAGAAGCCGTTACCAATATACCAGCACCGACTGTGATTGCCGGTTCTGTACACAAACAACAGAAAAGAGAAAATGCTGCGGCTTCGCAGTGGCGGCAGGAGCAGCCTACTTTACACACTGAAGCTGTAAAAAAGAGATCAGGCCGCTAAGGGACAGATGTGTCATCTTGGTGGTCTATGGCATGGCTCATCATGACCATGCAGTGAAGAACGCACTCTAACAGAGCTTTAACAACAGAGAAATTATCCACAAGGTATTCGTGATATGCGGGAGTTGTTTAAAAAGCTAACCGAGAAATATGGAAAAACCATACTCCTTTCCAGCCATGCGCTAAGTGAAGTAGAATATGTAGCCGACACAGTAGGAATTTTAGTAAATGGTATGGTAGCAAAACAAGCAAAAATGAAAGATATTAAAACTCAATATTCAAACGGCTTAGAGGATTACTATTTTGAGGCAATAAAGGGGGCTGAAACGAATGAATAAACTAATTCGATTGGAACTGAAACGGAACAAACTAACTTCTTACTATATTGCTTTGGCGGTTATATGTATTGCGATTTGGAATAAATGCCCATTATTCCAACTTTGCAGTAATTCCATTGTTTCAGCAACGCCGAAATTTATTGATATCTATATGTAATGATATAGCATTAAACGAAATGCTTTCGGAGAATTTTTCGTCAGTCTCTTAGGTTTAAACAACTTACTCCAAAACATAATAACCTCCTCACAACCTGCCTAAACTGCGGATATCAATTTTATACGATTTACAAATTTCCTTTACAATCTGTTCGTTTTCTTCCAATACGATTGCATACACAAGATAATCATCCCATAGAACGATCTCTTCTTTTTCCGCTTCAGACAGACGACTGAACTCATGTATAAATTTGGCTAAACCTGCGATTTTTTCAGCTATTTCATTACCAAGCGGCGTTCTTTTCCATAGAATATCGTCACGGTTGAAGTAAACTGCTTGCCGTACTAATAGATACCATGGTACGAACAAAAATACATCAATTGCCATAAGAAATAAAAACATTATTATAATTTCAAATAAGTTATTTATGTCATATAGGTTCAAAGAGAGAAATATCCCCCACAGGATAAAAGTAGGAATAAGAGAAACAAAAGCAATTATAGAATATTTACCAATATTTTTAGTCCTGTCCACAGTGTTCTTTTCAATATAGCCTAACTGTTCAGCTTTATTAAAACGGTTTTTCTTCCAGTTCAATAATGTATTTTTATTATTCAACTTGCCGCCCTTGATTATATTTAATAATTCTATTTCGCTTTGGTCAAGCTTCTGCTTGTTTTCACTAGTCGCGATTATTTTGCCGTTCTTTTGAAAGCTTATAGCTTTTTTGTTTTGCAATCTCAGTAATGTCGCCACGATATCTTTTTTACCGTAAATATCTAAATCTATCAGCAGACTGACAAGGGCGGGGTTTAATTCACTCAGGCTATCCCTATAGTACTCTATACCCTGCACCGGAACAAATGTGGCGTTATCACGCACACGTTTGGCTTTACCCCTTTGCACTCCCAAAACACAAGCTGCAATCAGAACCGGTATCAAAGTCATAGAAATCACAAAAAATGTTAAAAAAAACGCTATTATTAAATTTTCCACAGTCCATTTTTCAAATATTCCGATACCTCTACTAAATAACAAACAAAAGATATAAGAAGCCACAATGACTGCGAAGATAACCAGTATATTTTTACGTTTTTGTATTTTGGTTAGTTTTGTTTTAAATCTTGATTTTTTCATTTTTATCTTCTCGTACGATATAATATAATTCATCATTAAACTTAAACCTCTTTGCAATAATATTTGATGGAAATTGATGAATTATATCTTTGTAAATAAGTACCGTGTCATTATAAAATTGACGAGCGTAAGCGATTTTGTCTTCTGTTTCTTTTAAAGCAGATTGCAGATTGACAAAACTGCTGTCCGCTTTTAAGTTAGGATAAGCTTCTGCCACCGCGAACAATTGTAACAACTGATCTGAAAGGCGATCACTAGCTTCCATTTTTTGTCCCGGTGAAGAAGCTTTATTAAGCGAGTCTCTTTCTGCGGCAATCTTTTCAAAAATTGCTTTTTCATGAGCAGCATAACCCTTAACTGTTTCCACAAGATTGGGGATTAAGTCAGTCCGCCGTACAAGCTGAACTTCGATTTGTGCCCATTGAGTATTAACTCTGTTGCGCCTTTTTACAAGCTTGTTATACGTACCTATTATGTAAAAAGCAAGTAGGATAATAATTAAACCGATAATCCCTAAAATAATATATACCTCCATAATAACCTCCAGATTAATTTTTCTAATTTAGATTATTTATAATCTCACCTTCAATTAATAATACAATCGCCCCACTCTGCATACCCACCGAGAGCGGAAAATATTACCCATAACAAATTTATAACAAAATTCATATAAAAATCAACTGTTTTATATTATAAGGAGTGATAAAACCTTTCGCAAAAGCAAAAATTAGAGTTTCAGCAGTATAATTGCTATGAGTATAGGAACAGTTTTTATTTTACCGCCGGTATTACGTAATTGAAAACAATGTTCTGCATGTCGTCATCCTTTGTGTTTGCATCCGGGCTTGCCGTGACTACGGCAACCAAATCCAGTTGTGGAACTACAATTATCTTTTGCCCTCCATAGCCGTCTGCCCGATAGGTAATATAGTCAACATTCTTCGTAGAGTCGTGTGCAGTCTGTACCCAGAAAAGATAACCGTAATCGAAGCCATCGTATGCGTAGAGTTGTTTCTTTGTGGATTCTTCGACCCAGTCTTTCGGGATGATCTGCTTACCATCCCACTGCCCGTCATTTAAGTACAGATAGCCGAATTTAGCCATATCCCGGGCGGTAAGAACCAGGCCAGATCCTCCGCAATAATAACCCTGCGAGTCGCGATCCCAGCTTGTCGGATTTATACCAATCTTAGAAAAGAGATATTTATCCGCATATTTACACGTGTCCATACAGGAGGTTTTAGAGATTATATTCGATAAAAATTGTATGAGTCCGGTGTTGTAAACAAATTTTGTACCAGGCTCATCAATAAGCGGCATTTTCAGGGTCTGGCTGAGCCAGTCTTTAGCTGAATGAAAATCGTTATAATTATTGTCGATGCTCTCAAGGCCCCCGGTCATTGTAAGTACTTGTTTTATGGTGATATTCTTTTTGTTTGGATCGTCGATGTCTTTGAAATAGTTAGGTACTAACTCCGAAACGGGTTGTTCGATGCTTTTTATAAGCTTTTGCTGCATAGCAATGCCTGTCAGCGCCGACATAATACTTTTTGTGACGGAGTAAACAGGTAAGGCGGAGTCCGCGTTCCGGCCGTTATAATATTTTTCGTATACGAGATATCCGTGCCTCACTACAAGCAGGCTGCAAACGCTGGGGTAGTTATCTTTAATATACTTATCCGACTTTGACAAATCTGCAGAGTTTATGCCCTGCTCTTTTGGAGTGCTTGTGCTCCATGATTTGGTTGGCCAGGGTTTTGAGTCCGATGAGGTATTCACGGCAGGCTGTTCCGTTTTAGAGGTGCAGCTCCAACACATAAATATTACTGCTGATACCATAATAATAACCAATAAGCGTTTCAAATCCCCATCATCCTTTCTTATAACTGATGTCATTTACTAGATAAACATTTCAGAATGTTTATCTTCCTTACACTTGTTTTTTAGAAGAACTTTGGCTCCCAATTCTTTTAATTTCCCCACAGTTCTTGCCTTTTTGGGACAAATTCGGATACAACGCATGCAGCCAACGCATTTTTGTTTGTTTGTACGAATTTTCCCATCATATGTAATTGCTCCCGTTGGGCAAAGCTTGCAACAGGCATTACATGCATTGCATGTGGAAGTACTTCTAGGTGACATTGGTATATGTTTATATTTACGATATGGTATATTCCCATTGATTCTCAAACTTTCATCCTGTATCAAATTATTTATATCTTCAATTTTGATTTTTAATTCCTTTCCAAATGCAGTTAGTAGAGATATATCTTCTATATTTGGACGCCCAGCCCCGATTTCTCTAACCACGGAATGCTCTGCAACTATTGCAGCAGCTCCTATAATTTTAAATCCGGATTGTCCAGCTATATTTTTCATTTCAAGTAAGGCATCATCATAGTCTCGATTACCATAGGTTGCAATTATCGCGCCTGCCGTGTAATCGCCTTTTACTTTTTCAAGACGTGCAACAAATGTTTCTGGCACTCGTCCACTATAGACCGGGAAACCAAATATAACTAAGTCTGTATTGTTAAATAATAATTCTATATTATGATTTTTAAAATCTGTTAAGTCATATTCTTTCATTGGAACATCAAATTCTTTTCCCAACAAATCAAGAACCATTTTCGTTGTTTTGGTCGGACTAAAATATACAAAATTAATACAATGGATCTTCATCTATTTTCTCCCCGTTGATTATAAATGATATAGTTTACTTTATTTTATTGAATATTTAAATTATGTATATTTTAACACACCTTATCCTATATGCCAACATATACCAATAATGGCTGCATAGTTAGATGAGAGACTAAGAGACCTTGATTGATAAATTTAGTTAATTTATATTAGTAGAATACTTTTCGTTTCAGATTTAGTATTTACTTAAGCTGAATTAACGGCTGTTACAATAAATTCTCTGTAACAGCCGATAGTGTTTAATCAGCATCACCTATGCTTATAATATGAAGATGACTGCCGGGCTCGATCCCATACCATAGATGATCATCATTATTATGAATTGTTTGATACCAGCGAGGCTTTGAGCTCATTTCTTTCACTTTGTTAAGATTAAAGCCTGCTGAGCCAAAGCCTATGGTTGTTATAACAGCGCCTGTAACAATTAATGATATGATTAATATTATACTATTCTTTTTAAAGTCTCTAATTTTCATCTTATCACCACTTTCTTTTTAAATAATGCGGTTAGTTTTACATTCAAATTCTTTGTTGTAACAACAAATCTTTTTGATAATACTACAGTTATTATCCCTAATAATAAAGCAAAACCAATTGACGCAATAGAAACTCCAAACTGAATTGTTCCCATAGACAAATTATCAGCTAGCATAAATGGTGTACCGATAATACCGTAGACTGAAGCTGCAAAAAGTCCTAAGCAGCTGGCGCCGGTTGTAAATGGAATACCCCAGATAATCATGTAGAAGGATAATACTGATAAAATAATGGTAAGTAATATACATCCCCATAGTGGAAATCCTAAGACTAATAATGCTTTGTTTAAATTTTTGTTACTTGTAAAAGATAAATTAAATTTAATCGTATCATAGTTCTCTAATAGCTCCTCAGCAATTTTCTTTGGAGCTCCTATTTTTTTCACAGCATCTTCTTCACTCATCCCGTTTTCAACATAGTCAGAAATCATTTCATCATAGTAAGTGATAAACTTACTTTTCTCTTTACCGTTCATTTTTTGTAAATAAAGCCCTAACTCATTCAAAAAAACCGCTTTATTCATGATTACTCTCCCCTTCAATAAAATAATAAATTTTCATTACCTGCTGCCATTCTTTAAGAAACTCTTGTATATAATCCTTGCCTTTATCAGTAATCTGGTAATATTTTCGCAGACGGCTATTATGCTCAACAGAGTATGTTGTAAGATAAGATCCGGATTCGAGTCGTTTTAAAATGGGATATAAGGTTGATTCTGAAATTTCGATGTAGGTGGAAATATCCTTAATGATCTGATACCCATAGGAATCTGATTTATTAAGCACCGCCAGAACGCAAAATTCTAATAATCCCTTTTTTAATTGAATATCCATTTTATACCTCCTTATGTCATATACTATATAATACATAGTATAATGTGTCAAGGGGTATATAGATAGAAAATGTTAGGAAATCATTCAATTATTTTTAACCCTTCAAAAAGTTCATTATACGATTTTTGATTTTTGCATCTACCATATGATAATTCTTTAATATCGCCATATTCAAGAAGAAAACACTTTGTCAATTCTTCAACTGTTTGCTCTAATGAAATAAAGAATTGACTATAAGCAAAATCATATGCTGGTGTCCCTTCTTGAAAATTAGCAGTAATTAAAGACTCTGTAACTTGGTCAAGTGGGTACATTTTCAAATGAAACAATTCATGAACAATTACTTCTTCAAGATTTTCTTGTTTCGGATTTGCTCTATTAAGAAGAAGTAAAGCTTTTCTATCATCACAGTCAACCTTAAAATCTCCTGTTTTTCTCCAGTTAATATCATCAACAAATTCAAGCTTAATATCCCAGCCTGGGGATATACGCAATTTCTTACACCAATTTTCGAAAGACTGGATTATTTTATTTTCATCAACTTTCATTATTACCTCCAAAATAAAAAAATTTTTTTATTCTCAATAGTAAATAATTGCAAATTAAAGATATGGTAATATTATACATTAAATGATTGTTTAAAATCAATGCATTAACATTCAAATCTATATTAGAAAATGAGCATAAAAATACTATGATTAATGTCATCATCCGATTTCACCACTATATAAACTTTTGCTTTTAGGCATTGTTTAAATAGGATAAATATAGTACGATAATAGAGAATATATGTTCGCCTGTAGTTGAATTATAATATTAATATTTAAATTTATAACGGAAACTGTTTGATTTTAATACCATAGAAAAATGGTAGAAAGGAGAACGGCATGATTCTTTCGATATCCCGAAGAACAGATATACCCGGTTATTATTCACAGTGGTTTGTCAACCGGCTGAAAGCTGGGTATGTATATACAAAAAATCCAATGAATCCGCTTCAGATGAGGAAAATATTATTGTCTCCAGAAGATATTGATTGTATTGTTTTTTGGACAAAAGATCCACAGAATATGATGGATAAGCTTTCTGTGATTGATGATTTGGGCTACTCCTATTATTTTCAGTTTACCTTGAATCCTTACAGGAAGGATATGGAGAGAAACTTACGGGAGAAAGACCAGATAGTGTGTACCTTTCGAAAACTATCTAATCAGCTGGGTCATGGAAGAGTTTTATGGCGATATGACCCGATTATTCTGAACGATAATATAACGTTCGATTATCATATATGTAATTTTGAGCAGCTTTGTAATAGCCTTCAGGGATATACCAAGATCTGCACAATCAGCTTTGTTGATATTTATAGCAAGCTTAATAAACAGGTTAAACAAAATATAATACAGAATATTACAAAGGAGCAGATGCATCAACTGGCAGCCGGCTTGTCTGAAATTGCAAAAAATTATGGAATTGAACTCAGAGCATGCTGTGAAACACTTGATCTTAGCACAGACGGAGTCAAGCCGGCTGCCTGTATTGATAAAGAGATTGTTGAACGGGTATGTGGACATACTATATCTGTTAAAACGGATAAAAACCAACGTCCAGGCTGTAACTGTATCCAGAGTGTTGATATTGGAATTTATAATACCTGCAATAATGGATGTGTCTACTGTTATGCGAATTACAGCGAGGCATCCATTCGCCGCAATTTCGAAAAACATGACCCAAATTCAGATATTATGATAGGAAGGGTGGATTAAGGGTGGATTATTGAGAAAAATAATCCGGTTACCGATGTAGCTTTATGGCTGCCGATTTTATATGATAGGAGGCATTTTATGATTACCTATTCAGATATTAAATCTTATTGTCTTTCCAAGCTTGGTGCTTATGAGACTTATCCCTTTGGAGCATTTCCGGTCTGTTACAAGGTAAGTAACCGTATCTTTCTGGAATGGTATCCCGATGATACAAAGATAACAGTTCGTTGCGAACCGGTACTGGCAGATTTTTATAGGCAAACCTATTCGGGGTTAGTTACAGTAGGGTATCATTGCCCGGATCGTCAGAAGCCATATAAGAATACAGTTTTTTTAAATAACGGATTACAAGATGAACTGATATTTGACATGATAGATCATTCCTATGACGAGGCAGTGAAACGATTAAGTAAAAAAGACAGACTGAATCTTAAACTGGAAAATTTTAAATAATGAATTTTGTGATAAAGTTTGATATAATTGTTTGAAAATTAATCTGGAATTTTTTATATTTATATGTTGACAAAGGAATAAGTATATTATATACTAATACCATCAAAATATATAGGTTTAATATGAATTGGAAAGGTTGATTACTATGAGAACATCTTATAACTTAAAATGCTGTAATACTTGCGGCATGTGTTTTATGCCGGTGATACATATTTGCCTGATAAGTGAATGTGATGTTTTCGTGTTGCCTGAGAAGAAGTGAATTTCTTCCCATAATATGATGACAGGACAGGAAGCTTACCGGGCTATCCTGTTTTTTTTATTTCATATTAGTTGGATTGGGTGTCATAAGTTTATAATTGTGTGTAACCTTTTCAGGCATAATCCCAAGCGCGCAGTCAGATGAAGATATTCGCGGGTGTTAAAGTGAATAACTTACCATTTGATAGGGATTAATAAAATCAAGATCCGTATATTTTGAATTGACAGATGGAGGAGAGCATCATGAGAGATAATCCTATCGTACAATTAGTTGAATTGGGGAAGGTATTTGAAAATAAAAATAATAAGGTAATTGCTCTTGAGGATATCAACCTGACCATAAATGAAGGAGAAATCTTCGGTATTATCGGACTTAGCGGTGCAGGTAAAAGTACTCTGGTTCGATGTATTAACTACCTCGAGCGTCCTACCTCAGGATCAGTAATATTTGATGGTTTTGATTTAGGGTCCTTAAAGGAAAAGGAATTATTGAAAGCAAGACAGTCGATGGGAATGATTTTTCAACAATTTAATCTTCTGATGCAAAGGAATTCTCTTCAGAATATCTGTTTCCCGTTGGAATTAGCGGGAATGAATAAAAAACAGGCCAAAGATAGAGCAAAGGAACTCTTAGAGATTGTCGGGCTTTCCGATAAAGCAAAGGCCTATCCGGCGCAGCTTTCCGGAGGTCAAAAGCAAAGAATTGCAATTGCAAGAGCTCTTGCAACGAATCCAAAGATTCTGCTTTGTGATGAGGCTACCAGTGCACTTGATCCGACAACTACCCGTTCTATATTGAAATTATTGAAGGATATTAATCAGAAGCTTGGGATTACAGTCATTGTTATCACACATGAAATGAGTGTCATAGAGGAAATTTGTAACCGGGTTGCAATTATTGATCAGAGTCACATTGCAGAAGTAGGTGATGTTGAGGAGGTCTTTGTAAAACCGAAATCAGCGATTGCTAAACAGTTGGTATTTTCTGGAGACTCACATATTGACAGCTTTGAGGGTAGCTATATGTGCAGAATTATATTTAACGGAAGAACATCCTTTGAACCGGTGATATCTAATATGATATTAGAATGTAAAACACCCGTAAATATCATGTTTGCTGATACGAAGGATATTGATGGAAAGGCATTTGGACAAATGGTAATCCAACTTCCAAATGAAGATATCAGCCGAAAGAAGATACTGAACTATCTGGCGACAAATCAGATACCATATGAGGAGGTGGAGGGTAATGTTTGATGAAGCAGTTATTAAGATGATTGGGCAAGGTACAGTTGACACATTATATATGACATTTCTTTCTTCCTTCATTGCATATTTAATCGGATTACCTTTAGGAACACTGTTGGTTGTTACAGATAAGGATGGAATTGCACCATTTTTAGTATTAAATAAAGTCCTTGGAGTAATTGTTAATCTGCTTCGCTCTGTACCATTCATTATACTGTTAATTTTGGTTATGCCATTAACACGGGCAATTGTTCATACAACATTAGGCCCCTCCGCTGTCGTAGTGCCATTAGTGATAGCTTCGGCACCTTATATAGCCAGACTCGTGGAATCCTCAATCAAGGAAGTGGATAAAGGGGTGATTGAGGCTGCTCAAAGCATGGGAGCCAAACCGTTTCAGATTATCTATAAGGTTTTACTTCCAGAAGCAAAGCCGTCACTGATTATTGGCAGTGCGATTGCAGTGACAACAATACTGGGATATTCTGCGATGGCTGGTTTTGTAGGAGGTGGAGGACTGGGTGATATCGCAATCCGTTATGGTTACCACCGTTATGAAACAAGTATTATGTATGTCACTGTGGCGTTATTAGTATTGATTGTGCAGATTATTCAGGAACTTGGAGCCCTGTGGATGAGACGTACTGATAAAAGATTGTAGTTAAAAATGATAGTTTAAAATTTAATGTTTTAGAACATAGTAAAGCAAACATAATAACCATAAATTTAAATTTAATAGGAGGAATGAATATGAAGAAAATTATATCATTAATATTAGTACTTACTTTGGTAGGAGCATTCTTTGTCGGATGCGGTAAAAAATCAGAAACAGAGAAAGCAGGAGCAAAAGTAACAAGCGCAGCAGGTGTAACCCAGGCTTCAGATGAGGCTACCAAAGCTCCCCTTAAAAAAATTACAGTTGGTGCAAGTGCAACACCACATGCAGAGATTTTAGAGCAGGCAAAGCCAGCATTAGAAGCAGCGGGCTATGAGCTTAAGGTCGTTATATACGATGATTACGTACAGCCTAATGTAGCCCTTGACACAGGAGATCTTGATGCAAACTATTTTCAGCATCAGCCATATTTAGATCAGTACAATAAAGAGAACAGCACAACTCTTGTATCTGCAGGTGCAATTCATTATGAGCCCTTCGGTATTTATGCCGGAAAGACTAAAAGCATTCAGGATTTAAAAAAGGGAGCACAGATTGCGGTTCCTAGTGATGCATCCAATGAAGCCAGAGCACTTCTTTTACTTGAGACTCAAGGTATTATTAAATTAAAAGCGGGTGTCGGATTAAATGCAACAAAAAATGATATAGTTGAGAATCCGAATAAAGTTAAGATCGTTGAAATTGAAGCAGCTCAGCTTGCACGTTCCTTACAGGATGTTGATTTAGCAGTCATCAATGGTAATTATGCAATTGAAGCAGGCTTAGATGTAGCCAAGGATGCGATTGCCACAGAGGATAAGAATTCCGTAGCTGCACAGACCTATGGTAATATAATTGCAGTGAAAGAAGAAAATAAAGACAGAGATGATATTAAAGCATTAATCGCTGCTTTACAGAGCGAGACAATTAAGAAATATATTGATAACACCTATAAGGGTGCTGTAGTACCGATTTTCTAGTAAAATGCAATCATTTAAAAATCCGATAGAAACAATATGATAATAGATCATCCCCCTGACTGGAACGAATTTGACCAGTAAGGGGGAGTTTTTATATGATTTTAAGGAAGTTCTATGAATGAAAGGATTTCTATGCAGGATGCATGCCTTGTGGAAAGAATAGTATTTCTATAAGTCCCCGGTAATATAATGGAAAAGATTGTGTTCCCCTAATATTCGCGTAATTATTGCGAAAAGTACTATTTTGTGCTATCATCGTAAATGATATGAAACAACTGGGGTGTATTTACAGACGGGGGTCCGCTATA
The DNA here is from genome assembly GCA_023393095.1 of Bacillota bacterium. Taxonomy (GTDB): domain Bacteria; phylum Bacillota; class Clostridia; order Lachnospirales; family Lachnospiraceae; genus Mobilitalea. The sequence goes on along the minus strand of JAEWMT010000038.1, from coordinate 50,403 downwards.
TGAAAAACATTATAAAATATAAACGTATTTACCTCATAGGGTTACTCCCTTTATCCTACATTTTAATCCTCATAGCAAAAAATAGCAGTTTTTTTGCGGAGCAGATTTATGCAAAGCATATCTATAAATTTATATCTGAGATTTTATCTACAATAACCGGAATCATACCTTTTTCCATAAGCGAAATACTTATTATAGCAATACCGGTAATTCTACTGGTGATAGTCGTCGGTTTTATTATTCGTATGTTTGCTGAGAAAAGTAAACGGAAAGAAAGAATGATCAAGGGAATAATTAATATATTCTGTACAGTTAGTATCGCAATGTTTTTATTTACAATAATGGGCGGAATTAACTATTATAGATATTCGTTTGCAAAATATTCCAATCTCGAGATACAGGATTCTTCTGTAGACGAGCTATATGCACTTACGGCAAATCTGGCTTTTGCAGCCAATGAACTGCGTGCTCAAGTACCAGAAACAGATGAGGACGGTGTATTTCGGTTATCCATGAGCCAGTATGAGGCTGCGAAAATGGCAGCAAAAGCTTATCAGGAATTGGCGAAGGATTACCCGATACTGGGCGGTGGCTCCTATGGAAAGCCAAAGCCGGTATTATTGTCTAAGCTAATGTCTCAGACAGAGATAACAGGTATTTTTATCCCATTTACAATGGAAGCGAATATTAACGTAGATGTTCCTGATTATAGCATTCCGGATACCATGCTCCATGAACTTGCTCATATGCGTGGTTTCATGAGAGAAGATGAAGCTAATTACCTGGCTTATCTTGCGGGAATGAAGACAGATAATGTTGAATTTGAATACAGTAGCACAATGCAGGTTCTGATAACAGCAGGAAATGCTTTGTATGAGCAGGATCCCGTTAAGTATCAGCAGATTGCGGATCAGTATTCAAAAGAAGTACAAACGGATCTGCGTGCGAATAGTGTTTACTGGCAGAAATTTGATGATTCAGTAATAAGTACGGTATCGAACAAGATCAACGATACGTATCTTAAGGCGAATAACCAGACAGATGGTGTGAAAAGCTATGGACGGATGCTGGATCTACTTCTTGCGAAGTACCGCAAGGATCATGAGAATAATTAAGAATCGAAAGAAGGTATTCGATGAATTTATACATTCGATTAATGAATGAAGTGATTGACTACATTGAAGAAAATATAGTTAAGTCTTTGACATTGCAGGATATTTCCGAAAAGTTTTATTTATCGGAATTCCATTTTAGCCGAATGTTTAAAATTCTTACGGGTATCAGTTTAAAACATTATATCAACGGAAGACGATTAACATTGGCAGCAGAAAGCTTGAAGGTACAAGGCAATACAGTTACTAAAACTGCTTTTGATTATGGATTTGAATATCCCGAGGTTTTTAGCAGAGCTTTCAAGAGACAATTTAGTATTTCGCCTTCCGTTTACATGAGAGGTAATCATATAATTGAACGAGTAGCGAAAGCTTCCGTTATTGAAAGAGATATCACAAATGCAAAGGGATCCTTTACAATAAAGGAAAATAATTTGTATCTTGATGATATTGAGTTATATGGTACGTCTGTAGAGGTGAATGAAAATCATTCTGATTTTAATGATATTCTTAACTCGTACGGAAGTAATTTTCTCAAAATGAACTTGGATTATATGGGGGACTACAAATTATATGCTGCTGTAAACTGCCATGAGGATGAAAGCGGTGCTTATACAGTGTTTTATGGAGCACATTTCTTGGATCAATACAAGAGAAAGCACAACTTTGAAAAGCGTATCATTCCGGCTGGGTGGTATGCATGTTTTCAATACTATGGTGACATGCTTGATATTAGAAATACTTTTGTGGATGATTTATACCGATGGATTATGATTAGAGACATAGAGCTCAACTCAAATGGGATAGGAATGTTAAATATTTTTGATGTGAATGATATCTATGATGTCCAGATTCTAATACCTATAATTCGTCGGGAATAACGGCAAAAAGTGTCATGTAGCAATAAATGAAACGGGCTATTATAAGAGAAGCGATTCGAATGCGTTAACTTATAATAGCTTTTTTATATGGGACAATTGCTTATATATCTTATCGTAGCACGGGCAATTATATGGATGGTAAATTAAAATTTGATAAATTTAACTTGATTTTTCCAGAAAAACGTTTTATTATATAAACAAATATAAAAACGAGGTAAACAGAATGGCAACGATAAAAGATGTTGCAAAACGGGCAGGAGTCTCCATATCGACTGTATCTAATGTGCTGAATGAGAAAAAAGCGGTCAGTAAAGATCTTCAGCGGAGAGTACTTATCGCAGTACAGGAGCTGAACTATGAAGTCGATCCCGTTGCAAGAAATATGAAAAATAAAACAACCAAGACAATCGGTATAATAACAGCGGATATCTGCGGTTTATTTTATCCCTATCTAATTAAGGGTGTATATGAAATAGCCAATCAAAGGGGCTATCAGGTAATCATATGCGATACGGCTGGTGTCTATGGGAAAAGAGATGCAATTGAAAGAGAACGGGATAGTTTTGATAGATTGATAGCTAACCGAGTCGATGGTATTATATTTTCTACGGTAGTTTCTGCAGATATGTTTGGAGATTATTTTCGTCAGCTGAAAAAGAAGGCGATGGCAAATAAGTATATACCGTTAGTCAGTGTAGAACAAGATTTTTCAAAATTTGGGATTGATTCAGTGTTTTTTGATGGACAGGCTGGAGCTGTTAAGGCTACGAATCATTTAATTCAGTGCGGCTGCAGAAAAATTGGACATGTAACTGGACCTGTTTTTAGTAATATAGCAAATGAACGTATTAATGGTTACCGCGAAGCAATGAATAAGGCGAAGCTTCAAGTGGATGAAGACACTATGATTGCTTATGGAGATTATACGCATCAGAGCGGTTATATGGGAACAAAAACACTTTTGAGAGATGTTCCTGATATAGATGGAATTTTCTTTGCCAATGACCAGATGGCGGTTGGCGCATTAAAAGCACTGAAAGAACTTGGAAAGAACGTTCCTGAAGATATTAAGATAATTGGCTATGATGATGTATTTATTTCGAGCGTGGTTGAACCGCCTCTGTCCACCATCCATATACAGAAGAAGCATGTTGGTATTATGGCGGCAAAAATACTATTTGAACGAATTGATAATGAAGAAATGGATGATAATGTAGAAGTAAAACGGATTAAAATGGATGAACATCTAGTTGTCAGAAGATCAAGTGTGGCCGAAGCAGCAGATGACTGGATACTTTCGGATTGGTAATGTTATAAGTAAATATTAGGATGCCAAAAAAAAGTTGCTGGTATTTTGGAGATTACATATATTTTCGATATTATGAAAAACTTATGCAATCCCTGAATACCAGCAGCTTTTTTTGGTATGTCAAACACCTGTATTTAAATTAACAGATTTGTATATTTTGTTTATAATATTGAAGAAAAACGATTTATAATAATTATACTATATAAAGTTAAAATTAAAATTGGAAAAATGTTATAATCCATTGAAATAATATAATATATACATATAATACTTATAAATATGTTGATAAATATACAAAATAAATAAATAATATAGATTTAAAAAATATTATTGACAAAAAAACGTTTTTCTGTAATAATAAGTTCAACAAGATAAAAAATTAAAAGGAAAAACAATTTTTTATGTGCAACATGCATAATTGGGAAAGGAAGAATGAAGATGTCAAAAGAGTTAGTTGAAAGAGCGTTGGAAAATGGTAAAGGTATTTTCAGGTTAGCTCCTACTTGGGTGGCAAGATCCTTTTGTAGGCCAGGTAAAAGAATAAAGCTGCACCCGGATGACTATAACATACTCGGTACAAGAGGTGGTATTGACGAAAGATGGTTTGCTTCTACTACTTGGGCTGAGAATGGTCCTGGTACGCCGGAAGATGAAGGAATGAGCTATATTGTAGTTGATGAAGAAGGGAAAGAAAAAATATTATTAAAGGATGCTATTGATCTAATGGGGAAGGAAATCATCGGCGAATATCTGTGGGAGAAATATCACGGATGGGCAATGTTTTCAAAGTTCTTTGACAATGCAGGACCGCTTCCACATCATATCCATCATCGTGATCAGCATGCAAAAAGAGTTGGTGCATCCGGAAAGCCGGAAATGTATTTCTTCCCGGCACAGCTTAATAACCATGGCGGCGAATTTCCATTCACCTTTTTTGGTTTTAATCCGGAGACATCGAAAGAAGAAGTTCTTGAAGTACTTAAGAAGTTCGCAAAAGGAGATAATAGTATTCTATCACTGTCAAGAGCCTATAAGCTGGATACGGACACCGGCTGGGATGTTCCTCCCGGAGTAATGCATGCACCGGGCAGCCTATGTACCTATGAACCACAATTCGCATCCGATGTATATGCGATGTATCAATCCGTTCTTTTAAATGGACAAGTAGTAGGAGAGGATCTGCTATGGAAGAATACACCGGAAGAAGAAGTTGGTAATTATGATTATTTATTAGATGTGATTGACTGGGATGTGAATATTGATCCTGATTTCCATAAAAACAGATTTATGAAGCCAATACCTGTAAAACCGTTTGAGGAGATGGAAAAAGAAGGCTACATAGAAGAGTGGATTTGCTACAAATGCAAGGAAGTTTCCGCAAAGAGACTTACCATACTCCCGGGTCAGACTGTAACAATCACAGATGCAGCTCCATACGGACTAATCTGTATCGAAGGACATGGACAGTTTGGACCATGGCAGATTGAATCACCGGCATTAATTCATTATGGAGAGTTGACCCATGATGAATATTTTGTGACAGAGAAGGCAGCAAAACAAGGAGTAACTATTGTAAATCCATCGAGTACGGATCCGATTGTCATGCTGAAGCATTTTTCTGAAAATCCTGACTTAAAGTTATAAACTACAGCAGGAAGGGAGGAAATAATTTGGAAGAGAAGTATGTGTTGGAAGCCAGAGATGTCTGCAAATCATTTTCCGGAGTTAGCGTATTAAATAATGCAGAGCTTTGTGTTATTCCAGGAGAAATACACGCCCTTATGGGAGAAAATGGCGCAGGTAAATCAACGCTAATGAAAATCATAATGGGTATTTATACGAAAGATAGCGGAGAAGTAATCCTAAGTGGAGAACATGTAGATTTTAAAAGTGCGAGGGACGCACTGCAAAATGGTATCTCAATGATTCATCAGGAACTATCTCCGATCACAGAAATGACAGTTGCCGAAAATGTATTCCTCGGAAGGGAAAATAGGTTAATTAAAGGACTTCCTTTTGTTGATAAAAAGGAGCTGAACAAAAGAACTTATGAAATCTTAAAGGAATACAATCTAGAAAAACTGATCCTGCCGGGAATGAAGATGAAGGAGTTAAATATTGCTCAAATTCAAATGATGGAGATCATTAAAGCAGTATCCTATGATTCCAAGGTTATTATAATGGATGAACCTACCTCCTCTTTATCAGAGACAGAAACAAAGATATTATTTAGTATTATTGATCAGTTGAAGAAAAAGAAGGTTGGCATTATTTATATTTCGCATCGTATGGATGAAGTATTCCAACTAGCTGACAGGATATCCGTTCTGCGTAACGGAAGCTTCATTGGATGCGTAAAGGTAAATGAAACATCCAGAGAAGAATTAATTAATATGATGGTCGGCCGCGAACTGGAGGGTGGATACCCACATAATGAAGCTAAAATTGGTGAGGTAGTTCTGGAGTTAAAGAATTTTACCAACAAAGGTTCATTTGACAATGTAAATCTGAAGGTACGAAGTGGTGAGATTCTTGGTTTGGCTGGTCTTGTCGGAGCAGGGCGAAGTGAAGTGATGAGAGCTTTGGTTGGTTATGACAAGCTGGAGCAGGGAGAAATTTATCTTAACAATAAGCGGATAAAAATCAAACATCCAAAAGATGCGAAAGAGCATCATATCATTATGGCTTCCGAAGATCGAAGAGCTTTAGGGTTGGTGTTATGCAGAAGCATCAAAGAAAATATTACCTTACAGAATGCAAAATTATACAGTAAAAAAGGATTCTTAAATAGTATCAAAGAAAAAAAGACCTGTGCTGACATCACGAAGCAAATGGATACGAAGATGAACAGTGTGAATGATCTGGTAAGCAATTTATCAGGCGGTAACCAGCAGAAGGTAGTTCTTGCCAAATGTCTGCTTAGTAAACCGAAGGTTCTGATTATGGATGAACCTACAAGGGGAATTGATGTAGGTGCGAAAGCTTCCATTTATAAAATGATGATTGAATTGGCTAAGCAGGGAATTGCAATTATTATGATATCTTCCGAGATGCCGGAACTAATTGGTATGAGTAACAGGGTTATGGTTATGTCAAGCGGAAGAGTAACTGGTGAGCTGGTAGGAGAAGAAGCACGTTCACAACAAACTATATTAAATCTTGCATTTGGAGGTAAGAAGAATGCGTGAGAACAAAAGTATTGGTAAAATACTCAGAGATTTTGGATTATTATTTGCCATTGTAATCATCATAACAATTATGAGTATTATTTCACCAGTGTTTTTAACTAGTCAGAATATTATTAATATTATTCGTCAAATATCCATTAACGGTATTTTGGCTGTAGGTATGACTTGTATCATATTGACTGGCGGAATTGATCTTTCCGTTGGTTCACTGGTTGCTGTAACAAGCGTTATCTGTGGATCCATGCTCTTATCTGGATATAATGTTTTTATAACATGTATCGTTGGCGTGGCAGTAGCCGTAGCTTTTGGATTATTTAATGGTGTACTTGTAGCGAAAGTAGGGTTGCAGCCATTCATCGCAACATTAGCAACCTGTGAGATCGGACGTGGATTTGCATTGGCTTTTTCTAATGGAAAACCGTACACCATTACAAATAAAGCATTTTTGAAGATAGGTAAAGGCACTATTTTAGATATTCCGGTTCCTATTATCATTTTGGTAATTGTGGTAGCTATCGGATTGATCGTATTGCAGAGAACAACATTCGGTCGTTACATATTTGCCATTGGCGGAAATAAAAATGCAGCAAAATTATCTGGAGTTAAGACCAAGAAGGTTGAAATGATGGTTTATGTGATATCCGGTATCTGCTGCGGTATTGTTGGATTGATTTTGTCAGCGCGTATTAGCTCCGGTCAGCCTACGGCTGCCGAAGGTTACGAATTGGATGCCATCGCGGCTACTGCCATCGGCGGTACAAGTATGTCGGGTGGTAGAGGCGGATTATACGGTACGATTCTTGGTTTTGTTATAATCGGCCTGATTAGTAACTCTTTGAACCTGCTAAATGTAAATTCTTTCTATCAGCAGATGGTGAAAGGTCTTATTATCCTGTTGGCAGTATTACTGGATATGAAGACAAAAGGTGCAAAAGAGTAATAAATTACGGTACTAAATTAAGTACATATAAATTAAAGGAGGAAAAAATTATGAAAAAAAGAATTTTTAGTATTTTAATTGCAGCAATGTTCATTACAACAATGTTTGCAGGCTGCTCAAAAGGATCTGATAAATCGGATTCCTCATCAGACACAACGGCAGATAAAGATGCTCAAACTGCGGTTACAGAGGCTGCAGCTGCAACAGGAAAAGATGTAAAAGACATTACAGTTGGCGCTTTAATGAAGGATAATTCCGATACCTTCGTAAAGAAAATCTCCGATGCTATGCAGGCACATGCAGATGAACTTGGTGTTAAACTCATTATGTGTGATGCAGAAGGTGATGTTAACCAACAGATTGAGCAGTGTGAAAATCTGATCACCCAAAAGGTAGATGCAATTATTTTAAATGCACAGGATATGGAGGGTTCTAATCCATGTATCGTTGCTGCTAATGAAGCAGGTATCCCAATTGTCAGCTGTAACTGCGATACCTCTAATACCGATTACCAGGCATTCGTTGGATGTAAGGATGAAGAATCAGGTGTTATTGAAGCAAACTATGTATTGGATAACCTGAAAGAAGGATCCGGAATCTGTATCATTGAAGGACCTATGGGACAGGCTGGACAGGTAGGACGTCTTGCAGGATATGTTAAGCAAGGATTAATTGGTAAAGATGGTAATTCTGACGGAAAATATAAATTACTTGCAAAACAAACTGCTAATTGGAAACGTGAAGAAGCTATGGCATTAACAGAAGACTGGCTTACAACCTATGGTAAAAAGCTGAATGCAATCGTATGTGAAAACGATGATATGGCAATGGGAGCTCTCTCTGCATGCCAAGCAAGCGGCAGAACAGATATTTTAATTACCGGTGTTGATGCTATCACTGATGCGCTTACAGCAGTTAAGAATGGCGAAATGGGTTGTACCGTATTCCAGGATGCAGCAGGACAGGGAACAACTGCACTTGATGTTTCAATTGCATTTGCACAGGGTAAGACCATCAATGATCTAAAGGATGTAGTACCTGAGGGAGCAACTTTGACGGTTGAAACAAAAGATATCAGAATTCCGTTCCAGCTTGTAACCAAGGATAATGTTGACGAATATATGAAATAAGATCTGACGGAAGATTTTATTCAGAAAACTAACCACTGCAGGTGATAGTAGGATTATCGGAAATTCTGTATTCACTGCAGTGGTTTTAAAAAAGAGGCGATTAAAATATGTTAAGAACAATACCAAAAATTATTTCTCCTGAACTTATGAAAACTATGATGGAAATGGGACACTCAGACGTTATTATTTTAGCGGATGCTAACTATCCAGCAACAGCTCATGCAAAACGACTATTGCGCCTAGAGGGTGTTGAAATTCCAGATTTACTTGATGCGATATTGCAGTATTTTCCCTTAGATTATTTTGTTGAACATCCTGTAGCTCTTATGAGAAATCTTTCATCAGAACCGGTTCCTGAAATATGGAAGGAATATGATGAAATTATCAGAAAAAGAGATCAAGACAATGCATTCAAAGAGTTTAGATATATAGAACGTCTGCCATTTTATAAGGAATCGGAAGATGCTTACTTAATCGTACAGACAGCGACAACTGCCCGATATGCGAATATCATTCTGCAAAAAGGTGTTGTTTAGGATTGAGAGGTTGCTAATGGACTATAAAGAAGAAAAGAAATATGTTGGAAATACTGACCAGCTATTTAAAGTAATGAAAGTAAAAATGGAAGAAGGCAGAGCAAAATCTGTTGAACTTCTGGATGTGCTGGATGCCTCAGGCTTGCAGTTTGACGTTAATATCAGTCGGGGTATGGATATTCCGTATTTGAATTTTAAAGGAAAAAATATCGGTTTCATTTCACCCTGCGGCGTAGTGGCACCGGAATATTTTGATGATAAGGAATTAGGATTCTTAAAAAGCTTTACTGCAGGATTTCTGACTACCTGTGGCTTGAAGACAGTAGGTTCACCCAACGAATATGAAGGAAAATCCTATGGTCTGCATGGAAATTACTCCAATACACCAGCATCGAACTTTAGCTATAAGATCGTTGAGAACGAAAGCGAAACACCGTATTTGGAGATCAACGGCTATGTGGAAGATGCTATGATTTTCGACGATAAGTTATCGTTGAATAGAAATATACGCTGTTATTACAAAGAAAAGAAAATCACAATTTCTGATAGAGTGACAAATGAGGGATATAAGAAAGCTCTGCATATGATTCTATATCATTGCAATATTGGATACCCAATACTAAGTCCGAACAGTGAGGTATATATCCCGTCCAATACGGTTATACCAAGAAATGATTATTCCAGGGCAGGACTTAATGAGTGGATGTTGACTCAGGAGCCTGATCCCGACTATCAGGAGATGTGTTATTATCATACATTGACTCCGGATAATGACAACCATGCTGTAGCTGCGATTTTTAATCCCGATATTAATATGGGTATTGCAATTGATGTGGATTTAAGTACTTTGAATTACTTTGTCCAGTGGAAGATGATGGGGGCAAAGGATTATGTTATGGGTTTGGAGCCTGCCAATTCGACAATTGATGGTATTGAGGATGCAATTAACAATGGTTCCGCGAAATATCTGGATGCTTTGGAATCGGTTGAGTATCATTTGGAATTTCGAATTCTTGAAAGCAGAGAAGAGTTTGAAAAAATAAAACAAAAATAATAGGAGATAGCGTGAAAAATCAAGATTTTTCACACAGCAAATTTGTGCTGACGCCCAAATTCGCGGCGTTTTGGCAGAATGGAGATTACTATGGCAAATAAAGAATTAATTAGAAAAGTATTAGAGGCTGGAAAGGGTGTATTAAGATTAAATCCGGCATTCGTTCCGCGTCGATTTGGTAAAGCCGGACATAGACTAAAATTACATCCGGATGATTATTTTGCATATGGAATGGAGAGAGGTTCGATTACGGAACGATGGTTTTCATCTACAATTGCTGCAAACAACGGACCAAAGGCATTACCAGATGAAGGTATGAGTTATGTAGCAGTCTCTTATGATACGGATGAAAAATTTAGTCTGAAAGAGGCAGTTGAAACACTGGGTGCTGATCTAGTCGGAGAAGATCTGATGAAACGATTTGGTGGATGGCCGATGTATTCGAAGTTCTTTGATAACGAAAATCCATTATTTCATCATCTTCACCTTATGTTTGAAGATGCTGCAAAGGTTGGAAAGCTTGGCAAACCGGAATGCTATTATTTCCCGAAACAACTAAATAATTATTTTGGTGAATCTAATTATACTTATTTCGGTTTTGATCCCGATGTTAAACCAGAGGAAATCAAGGAGCGAATTAGTAAATTTGCTGAGGATGATACAAGGATAACAGAATTATCTAGAGCTTACCGTGTCCAATTAGGTACCGGCTGGTACACCCCGGCGGGCGTTATCCATGCACCAGCTTCCGTTCTTACTTATGAACCGCAGTGGAATTCAGATGTTAATTCTGTATATGAGAATATTGTTTCAGGTGAGGTATACCCACCAGAAATGCTCGATGAGGAGCTTCCAGAAAATGAAAAAGGCAATATTGATGCCGTATTTAATTTACTGGATTGGGAAAAGAACGTAGATCCTCATTACAGAAAGCATTATTTCCGTCCTCCGATGATTGCAAGCAAGTCAGAACAGTATATTGAAAAATGGATTACCTACGCTAACCCGTATATTGCAGCTAAGGAATTGACCATTTATCCCGGGCAGACGGTTACGATTAAGGATAATACGGCATATGGCTGTATTTTTATACAGGGACATGGCAAATTTGGTGTATTTGACTGCGAGTCTCCTACTTTACTACATTTTGGACAGCAAAGTAACGATGAGTTCTTTGTATCAGCTGTTGCAGCCGAGGAAGGAATTACGATTACGAATGAAAGCAAGGTTGAACCATTAGTGCTATTAAAGCATTTCCCATGTAATACAGAAGTGCCACAAGAGGTAACAGAAGATTAGAAGTGATATACAACTCCGGATAGGAAAGAGAGGAAGCCGATATGAGATACTTGGTTGGAATTGACAACGGAGGAACTTTTTCAAAGGCATCTATTTTTGATGAAGATGGTAATCAGATCTCAGTTGCAAGTGTGCCTACTGTAACCATTACTCCAAAACCGGGATATACGGAACGGGATATGAATGAGCTTTGGAGGGTCAATTCAGAAGCAATACGAACAGCAATTGAAAAAAGCGGTATTAATCCAAAAGATATAGCAGGTGTTTCTTTTTCCGGACACGGAAAAGGATTATATATGGTAGGAATGGATGGCAAGCCGGTATATAACGGAATACTATCCACGGATGCAAGAGCCTGGGAATACATAGCGAAATGGAATAAGGACGGAACAAAAGAAAAGGTATATCAAAAGTCAGTACAGGAAATTCTGGTGTGTCAGCCGGTGAGTATCCTTGCGTGGTTTAAGGATAATGAGCCGGAGGTGTTAAAAAACACAAAATACATATTTGCGGTAAAGGATTATATCAGGTATATGCTGACGGGTGAAGCTTATGCAGAGTATACGGATTTTTCAGGCGGAAACCTGATCAATCTGTATACAAAAGATTACGACAGAGAATTGCTTTCATTTTTTGGATTGGAAGATATTTATGACAAGCTTCCTCCTCTGCGCTATTCCTCCGATATCTGCGGTTATATTACTAAGGAAGCAAGTGAACTTACTTTACTTCCGGAGCATGCTCCGGTAGCGGCAGGTATGTTTGACGTTGATGCTTGCGGAATTGCATCCGGTTTATCAGATGAAGATCAGATGTGCATGGTTGCAGGAACCTGGAGTATTAATGAGTTTATCAGAAAAACACCGGTGGATAATGGAACGGTGGCTTTAAATTCCATGTTCTGTATGCAAGACTATTATCTTGTCGAAGAAAGCTCACCTACATCGGCTGGTAATATGGAATGGTTTATCCGAAATCTCATGAACTATGAGAAGGCTGATGCCAAAAAAGAGGGAAAATCCATTTACGATATTACAAATGAATGGGTAGAATCCATAGAACCACAGGACTGCAATATTATCTTCCTTCCATTTCTCAATGGTTCTAATGAGGATGCCTTAGCGAAAGGAACGTTTGTAGGACTGACGGCATACCACAATAAAAAACATATGCTGCGTGCTGTCTATGAGGGGATTGTATTCTCACACCTGACTCATGTAAAGAAACTGCTTCGCAATCATGATAAACCAGCTAGTATTCGTTTGTCAGGAGGTGTTGCAAATTCGAGCGTATGGGTACAGATTTTTGCAGATGCGCTTCAAATTCCGATTGATACAGTGGAAGATAAAGAACTTGGAGCACAGGGCGCTGCTATGGCAGCAGGAATTGCAGCAGGAATTTATAGAGATTACCAGGATGCAATCCGTCGCACTGTGAAAATTACGAAGACAATTATGCCTCGTCAGGAATACAAAGAAATATATGAGGAAAAATATGCTTCCTACCGTGCTGTTATTGATGGTTTAAGCAGTACCTGGGATCATTTTAAAAACTAAAAAATATAGAAAGTTAGAAATGAATTATATGAATGTAGCTGTTTTAGGTGCAGGATCCATTGCAATAAAAATGGCAAAAACTATTGCAGGTCTGAAGGATGTACATGCTTATGCAGTAGCTGCCCGCGATTATAATCGTGCAATGGAATTTGCAGAAAAATATGGTTTTACCAAAGCTTACGGTTCCTATGAAGATATGCTGAAGGATAATGAAGTTGATCTGGTATATGTTGCAACACCGCACTCTCACCATTATCAACACGTGAAAATGTGCCTTGAGCATAACAAAAATGTATTATGTGAGAAAACATTTACAGTAAATAATGAACAGGCAAAAGAGCTATTTCTGATAGCAGAGAAAAAAGGATTACTGTTGACAGAAGCCATCTGGACCAGATATATGCCTTCTAGAAAAATGATAGATGAGGTAATCGAAAGTGGAGTCATTGGAATACCCACTTCTCTTGTTGCCAACATAGGTTATAACATTACTCATATAGAGCGTATGATTAAACCCGAATTAGCAGGAGGAGCATTGCTTGATCTGGGTATCTACCTTGTACATCTGGCAACGATGATATTTGGTACAGAGGTGGATAGGATTATATCCGCAGCAACTATGACAGAGACAGGTGTTGATGGAAGAAACAGTATTACGTTGATATTTAAGAATGGAAAGATGGCAGCCATGCATAGCAGTATGATGGCGATCCTTGATCGCAAGGCAGTTATTTTCGGAACAGAAGGGTATCTAGAAATACAGAACCTAAATAATCCGGAAAAGCTTACGGTATATGATCGTAACTATCAGGAAACGGCAGTTTATTACCCACCGGAACAGATTACTGGATATGAATATGAATTACTTGCTTGCAAGGAAGCGATTGAGAAGGGATACAACGAATGTAAGGAAATCCCTCATGTCCAGACCATACGAGTGATGGAAATACTCGATGAGATCAGGGATCAATGGGGATATAAGATACCAACCTAATGTTACATTGTGGCACAAATGGTTGCATCAGCATTTTTGCCGTAATATGCATTTATGCAGGAGATAATACATGAATAAAAAAACTTATTCGATAGGATTATACGAAAAAGCTGTACCCAACGAATTGACATGGAGAAATAAACTAATAGCTGCAAAAGAAGCTGGTTATGATTTTGTTGAAATGAGTATTGACGAAACGGATGAGAAACTGGCACGGCTTGATATGAGCATGGAAGAAAGACTGGAATTAGTTAAGACAATGTATGAGGTTGGGATTCCAATCCGAAGTATATGCCTTTCCGGACACCGTAAATACCCAATGGGAAGCAGTGATTCTGAAATAAACAGAATAAGTATGGAGATTATGAGAAAAACCATAAAACTGGCGGATGATCTGGGTGTTCGAATCATTATGTTGGCTGGTTATGATGTATATTACGAAACTTCCAATGAGAAAACAAAAGACAAATTCTTTGAAAATTTAAAAACTGCAGTGGAGATAGCCTCTGGAGCGGGAGTAATTCTTGCATTTGAAACGATGGAAACGGATTTTATGAATACAGTTCAAAAGTCCATGAAGTATGTGGATGCAATCGGATCCCCGTATTTATGTGTATATCCGGATTCGGGTAATATCACAAATGCTGCAGTTACATATAATAAAGATGTTTTTGAAGATTTAAGAAAAGGTAATATGCATATGGTTGCACTTCACCTGAAGGAAAGCAAGCCGGGTATCTACCGTGATATGATGTATGGAAAGGGCCATGTTGATTTCAAGAAAATGATACATGAAGCATGGAATATGGGAGTTAGAAGATATGTAACAGAATTCTGGTATTTAGGTAATGATGAGTGGAAACAGGATTTGAAATTTGCTCATGATTCCATGACCACTTTATTAGATATGGAGGAATAGACAGGATGCTGGAATTATTAAAGAAAGAAGTATATGAAGCAAATATGCAATTGCCAAAATACGGTCTTGTAACATTTACATGGGGTAACGTCAGCGGTATGGATAGAGAGACAGGCCTTTTTGTTATTAAACCAAGCGGCGTGGATTATGAGCTGTTAAAGCCGGAAGATATGGTAGTGATGGATCTGAATGGGAATAAAGTGGAGGGGAATTATAACCCATCTTCTGATACACCAACCCATCTGGAAATTTATAAAGCATTCCCAGAAATTAAAGGTGTGGTACATACACATTCTTATATGGCAACCAGCTGGGCGCAGGCAGGAAGAGCCGTTCCCTGTTACGGTACTACTCATGCCGATTATTTTTACGGAGAGATTCCTTGTCTGAGGAATTTAACGAAGGAAGAAATTGATGAAGCATATGAGAAAAATACGGGAATTCTAATTAGAGAATATTTTAAGGACAAAGATATTATGGCAGTTCCAGGAGCCTTATGTAAAAATCATGGGGTATTTACCTGGGGAAAAGATGCCAAAGAAGCTGTTCATAATGCGGTTGTTGTGGAAGAAGTATCCAAAATGGCATTTCATTGTGAAATGATCAATCCGCAGGTACAACCCGCACCACAGGAATTACTGGATAAGCATTATTTTAGAAAACATGGTGCAAATGCTTATTATGGTCAATTATAATAAAACCTCCCTATTGAAAAGTCAGTGGACTGTCATTTATAAGTGACAGTCCACTGACTTTTTAGTGTGAGTTTAGCTCCCAAGCAAAGCTTTTATTTACAGTATTTATCATAATAATAAAATAGTGGTTGATATTTTAAGAAAATATGATATACTTATTAAGTAATTGTTAACAAAATGTAATGAATGTTCCAGATTTATTACATATTAAGGAGACCCTCGTAATGAGCAAAATTAATAAAATATTAGCGACCATAATTATACTGGCTATCATGTGCAGCAACTACAGTTATGCAGCCTTCGCAGCTACAGCAGAAGATCAGAATCAATCCACTATACAAGGCGAAGCTACCTCAGGAACTGATACAAATGCGGTGGATACAGCATTAAGTGAAATACCAGCTGATAAAGTAGCTGAGGAAAATGTTAATAATAAAAATGTAACAGCTCCAAAAAGTTCAGAGAAAAAGGCCGATACAAAGAAAGACGAGGCTAAGAAAACAAGTACAAAAAGCTCTTGTAATAAGAAAGCTTCTTATTCAAAATCCGATTTAAGATTATTATCCTGCCTGATTTATTCAGAAGCCGGAAACCAGACTTACACAACGATGCTTGGAGTTGGAAATGTAGTATTGAATAGAGTCGATAGTAAAGCTTACTGGCATATCGATACGATCAAAGAAGTAATCTATGACCGCAAATGGTCCATACAGTTTTCTGTTACGATTAAAAATAGAAAGACAGGCATAAGCCCATATGAAAAAGCATTAAAAACATATGATTCAGGAAAATATAATGCATCTATGAAAAAATCCATTAAGGCAGCCAAGGCTGCACTTAGCGGGGATAACAACATCGGCAGTTATTTATGCTTTTCAAACAAGAATTATAAAACTTATGTCAAGAAGCATTATAGTAAATACAGAATTATCGATGATATGATTTTCTATAGAACTAAATAATAATGATATAAAAAATGAGGCTGTCCTGATTTCTCTCAAAATATGAGAGCAAGGAACAGCCTCATTTATTAATAAAAGCGAATTAAATAAATTGTATTTACGACATTCAAAGTATTGGTATTAGTAATAAAGCCTTATTACCAATCGGGATTTCATTTAAAATTCATACTTTTAACTTATGTTAAACTGTGGTATTATATAACATGAATATTTATTAAATGGAAAAGTTACTTTTTATGTAACTAATCATGTATGAAAATTGATCTTTAGATAATACTTTACAAAAAATAATTGACGTTGCATTTATAGCAGTCATGTAATATTTACCGGGAGGTTCCTAATGGAGAACAATAATTTTGTGGATGATAATCATAAAGAAACAGAAGGAGAGACGATTTCCAAAAATTTTATTGAGTTGATAATTGATAAGGATCTGGAAGAAGGCAAAGTGAAAAAAATTGTAACCAGATTCCCTCCGGAGCCGAATGGATATCTTCATATTGGTCATGCAAAATCGATTCTTTTAAATTACGGTTTAGCGAAAAAGTATGGCGGTAAATTTAACTTACGTTTTGATGATACGAATCCTACCAAAGAAAAAACTGAATTTGTAGATTCCATTGTAGAAGATGTAAAGTGGGTGGGAGGAGATTTTGAGGACCGCCTGTTTTTTGCGTCCGACTATTTTGACCAGATGTATGAAGCCGCTGTAAAGCTGATTAAAAAAGGAAAAGCCTTTGTTTGTGATTTAACAGCGGATGAAATTAAAGAGTATCGGGGAACGCTTACGGAGCCTGGTAAAAATAGTCCTTACCGTGACAGAAGTATAGAAGAGAACCTTAAGCTGTTTGAAGAGATGAAAGCAGGGGTTTATCCGGATGGCTCCAAGGTTTTACGTGCAAAGATTGATATGGCTTCCGCAAATATTAATATGAGGGATCCGATTATCTACCGTGTTGCTAAAATACCTCATCATAATACCGGAGACAAATGGTGTATCTATCCGATGTATGATTTTGCGCATCCTATTGAGGATGCAATCGAAGGAGTAACACATTCCATCTGTACTCTGGAATTTGAAGATCACCGTCCGTTGTATGATTGGGTAGTAAGAGAGCTGGAATATGAAAATCCACCCAAGCAGATAGAATTTGCTAAGATGTATCTTACCAATGTAATTACCGGTAAGAGATATATTAAAAAGCTGGTCGAAGATGGTATTGTTGATGGATGGGATGATCCAAGACTGGTGTCCATCAGTGCTTTAAGAAGAAGAGGCTTTACGCAGGAATCCATACGGATGTTCATGGAATTGTGCGGTGTGTCTAAGAGTCAGAGCTCTGTTGATTACGCAATGCTGGAATACTGTATCCGTGAAGATCTCAAATTAAAAAGACCAAGAATTATGGCAGTACTTGATCCTATCAAACTGATTATTACGAATTATCCAGAAGGGCAGATTGAATATCTGGATGCACCGAATAATCAGGAAAATGAGGAAATGGGAATAAGAAAAGTTCCGTTTGGCAGAGAATTATATATCGAGCGGGAAGACTTTATGATTGAACCGCCTAAGAAATATTTTCGTTTATTTCCAGGTAATGAAGTGCGTCTGATGAATGCTTATTTTGTTACCTGTCAGGATTATATTACTGATGAGAACGGCAATGTTACCGAAATTCACTGTACCTACGATCCTGAGACTAAAAGCGGTTCTTCCTTTAATGGAAGAAAGGTGAAGGGTACAATCCATTGGGTTGCAGCAGATACAGCTGTTAAGACAGAAGTTCGTTTATATGAGAATATTGTAGATGAATCAAAAGGGGTATACAATGAGGATGGAAGCTTGAACTTGAATCCTAATTCCATCAAAATTTTAAAAGAGTGTTATATAGAACCAAATATTACAGGAGCGGTAGCCCCAGATAGCTTTCAATTTTTAAGACAGGGATTTTTCTGTTTGGATATCAAAGACTCTACGCCTGAGAAGCCAGTATTTAACAGAATTGTATCCTTAAAAAGTTCCTACAAACCGGTATAATGATAAAAATTAAAATACATGAGTTGGTGATTGCGAAACTCACAAATTATATATCGTATACACAGACTATATAGTTTCGCAATTATCTAAAAATACATAAGAGATAGGGGGATTAGCTTTGGCTAATTTATTTTCAGGATTAGAAGCATTTGGTCTAAATAATTTATCTGAGATGAACATTTATGAAGATAAGGAAAAGGGTAATGAGAAAAAGCAAACAGAAGATGACAAACCTTCATTTTCAGAAGAAGATGTTATTTTTGAAAAAACCTATACTTGCCCTGTATGTGATCAGGAATTTAAATCAAAGACAGTAAAATCCGGCAAGGTTAAGCTTCTTTCATTGGATACGGATCTAAAGCCGATGTACCAGAACATGGATCCGTTAAAATATGATGCAATTGTATGTCCTAGCTGTGGATTTGCAGCATTGAACCGTTTCTTTAAATATGTATCCTCTGCGCAGGCAACTTTAATTAAAAATAATATTACAGCAGTTTTTCGCGGGCTAAATGAAGAAGGCAATATTTTAACGTATGACGATGCAATTGCAAGACATAAACTTGCATTAGTAAATGCAATTGTTAAAAAATCAAAAACTTCAGAACGTGCTTATACCTGTTTGAAGACAGCTTGGGTGATTCGTGGCAAATCAGAAAATCTTTCGAAGGATCTACCGGATTATGATAAACAGATAAAAGAGATGGAGAAAGAAGAACTGGATTTCATTGAAAAAGCTTATGATGGATTTTCTGAGGCATTCAGTAAAGAAGATTTCCCGATGTGTGGAATGGATGAATGTACTATTACTTTATTAATGGCTGAGCTTGCCCGAAGAGTCGGGAAATATGAGGAAGCTGGAAGATGGATATCCAAAGTCATAACTTCTAGGGATGCGAATGAACGTATCAAACAGAAAGCAAGGGATATTAAGGATCTGATCAAGGATCAGAAATTTTAAAGGCGGGTTGTATATTGAAGGAGAAATTATATACCATTCCAGTAAATGAAGCATTTGAAGCAGATTGTGAATGTCCGATCTGTATAATGAGAAAGAAATTGGAAACCGAGGCTGTTGAATTTACCATGGGACCGAGTTATATGGAGGATGACGTCAGAGAAGCTACCTCTAGACTTGGCTTTTGTGAGAAGCATCTGGAGCAGATGTATAAAAATCAAAATCGTCTGGGTCTTGCATTAATGCTTAAAACTCATATGGATAAATTGGTACAGGAGGTAGAGAAACATTCTCAAAACGGATTGAAATTATCCGCTCCTTCCCTTTTTAAAAAGAAGGAGGATGCCCCCGCAGTGATCAAATATCTTAATCAACAAGAAGATACCTGCTTTGTCTGCAGTAAGATTGAAGGTACCATTGAACGCTATCTTGTTACAATTTATCACCTTTATCATCGTGAAGAAGAATTCCGTAATAAATTTAGAAATACGAAGGGATTCTGTACCAAACATTATAAAATGCTTTATGAAGGAGCTCCCGAACATTTAAAAGGGGATGAGCTGATTTGCTTCATTAAGGAATTGAATGAGCTTTATCTTGAAAATATGAAGCGTGTAAGCAATGATTTGGAATGGTTTATCAATAAGTTTGATTATCGATATGCAAATGAACCGTGGAAGAACGCGAAGGATGCACTAACAAGATCCATGCAGAAAACAAATGGGGTACTTCAATAAAGCTATCTATGGTTCGAGTGTCATAAGCCAGACTTATGTAAAGAGATGAATATGTGTGCATATATATACATATGACTCGCCTTTCCATCAAGCGATAACTTTCTTTTTAAGCCTCAGAGATGTAAAATGCTCGCAGCTGCTCACATTTTACTGAGTCTTAAACGAAAGAAAAGGCAATCGCTTTCAAGCCGGTCTTTGTCATCTGTATATATATGCACACATATTCATTGATTTACCTTATAGGTGACTTATGACACCAGGACCATATTCTACATTTTAAATTGAAAATTTAAAGTAATTGTGGTATATAATACCTAATCTGGAATATACTAAAGTGGTGTTCGAGAAATAATAGTGTAAGGGACTGTTGCTAAATACAGTTTAGATTATTTTGCAGCAGCCCCTATTTTATTGCAAAGTAAGTCGTGTAATACAATGAGAAAATTTTGCATGTAAACGCTTTAAAATATATCCAATGTGTAAAATTGAGAAAAAATGAGATATAGAGAGCTATCTTTAGAATGATGAAGAAATTAGTAAATTTGCTCCGGTATTAACAAGGAAATCAAGTTGCATAATAAAAGTAAATTTACTAATATATAAATCAGTAGTTAGCACTCATTATAGTCGAGTGCTAATAATTCTCTAAAAGCTAAACTTAAATTTTGAAGGAGGAACATAAAAATGAAACTTGTACCATTAGGAGATAAGGTAGTTTTAAAGCAATTAGTTGCTGAAGAGACAACAAAATCAGGTATTGTATTACCAGGTCAGGCAAAGGAAAAGCCTCAGCAGGCAGAGGTTATTGCAGTAGGTCCCGGCGGAGTTGTTGACGGTAAAGAAGTTGTAATGCAGGTTAAGGTTGGCGACAAAGTTATCTATTCAAAATATGCCGGCACAGAAGTTAAGCTTGAAGAAGAAGAATTTATCATTGTAAAACAAAACGATATTGTTGCAGTTGTAGAAGACTAATTAAGAAGGAGAGATAAACGATGGCAAAGGAAATTAAATACGGCGCAGAAGCAAGAGCAGCGCTTGAAATTGGCGCTAATAAATTAGCTAATACGGTTAAAGTTACACTTGGACCAAAGGGAAGAAATGTAGTACTTGATAAATCTTTTGGAGCACCTCTAATTACAAATGATGGTGTTACAATTGCAAAGGAAATCGAATTAGAAGATCCATTTGAAAATATGGGAGCACAGCTGGTAAAAGAAGTTGCTACAAAGACAAATGATGTAGCAGGTGATGGTACAACAACAGCTACTGTTCTTGCTCAGGCCATGATCTCAGAAGGTATGAAGAACCTTGCTGCAGGCGCTAACCCAATTATCTTAAGAAAAGGTATGAAGAAAGCTACTGATGTTGCAGTAGATGCAATTTTAAAAATGAGCTCCACCTTAAAGGGTAAGGAGCAGATTGCTAGAGTTGCTGCTATTTCTGCAGGCGATGACGAAGTTGGACAGTTAGTTGCTGACGCAATGGAGAAGGTATCCAACGATGGCGTTATCACTATTGAAGAATCCAAGACTATGAAGACAGAACTTGAGCTTGTGGAAGGTATGCAATTTGATCGTGGTTACATCTCCGCTTATATGTGCACAGACATGGATAAGATGGAAGCTAACCTTGATAATCCATATATTTTAATTACCGATAAGAAGATCTCCAATATTCAGGAAATCTTACCGATATTAGAGCAGATCGTACAAAGCGGTGCTAGATTACTTATCATTGCTGAGGATGTGGAAGGCGAAGCTCTTACAACCTTAGTTCTGAATAAATTAAGAGGTACCTTTACTGTTGTAGCTGTGAAAGCTCCTGGCTATGGTGACAGAAGAAAGGCAATGCTTCAGGATATCGCTATTTTAACTGGTGGTACAGTGATTACTGATGAATTAGGACTTGACTTAAAGGAAACCACTTTGGAGCAGCTTGGACGTGCAAAATCCATTAAGGTTCAGAAGGAAAACACAATTATTGTTGACGGCGAAGGCAATAAGGAAGATATTCAGACAAGAATCGCTCAGATTAAGGCTCAGATTGAAGAGACAACATCTGAATTCGATAAAGAAAAATTACAGGAAAGACTTGCAAAGCTTGCAGGAGGCGTAGCAGTCATCAGAGTTGGTGCGGCTACCGAGACTGAAATGAAGGAAAACAAGCTTCGTATGGAAGATGCTCTTGCAGCTACCAGAGCAGCAGTAGAAGAAGGTATTGTTGCAGGTGGTGGTTCTGCTTACATCCATGCTTCCAAGGAAGTTGCTAAGTTGGCAGCTAATCTGGAAGGCGATGAGAAGACCGGAGCTAATATCATCTTAAAAGCTCTGGAATCTCCTTTATACAGTATTGTTTACAACGCAGGCGTAGAAGGTTCCGTGGTTATCAGCAAGGTAAAAGAAAACAAGGTTGGATTTGGTTTCAACGCATTAACGGAAGAATATGTTGATATGGTTGCAGCAGGTATTCTTGATCCTACTAAGGTTACAAGAAGTGCACTTCAGAATGCTACTAGCGTAGCTTCCACCTTATTAACAACAGAATCCGTTGTTGCAAATATTAAATCCAACGAGCCAGCAATGCCTGCAGGCGCTCCTGGAATGGGCATGATGTAATAAACCGATAATTAATGATTAATAATGTAAAAAGGGGCTTTTGCAAAATAGATGAGAAATCATCTAGGGAGCAAAAGCTCCATTTTTTGGCTCTTTATATAGAAAATGCGGATTCCGAAAATCCGCAAAAGTGGTATAATTAAATCATGCGAATATGCATATGTCATATAGCCGATTCATATTCACGGCGTTGTAAAAAATAAGGCAGTGGCGTCATTTTGGGGCAGCATGATTGAAGAGTGGAAATATTATAGCAAAAAGGCAGGGTGGTCTCTTGTTATAAAAAGCGGCAAGCGGACAATTCTTTATCTGATCCCGCTTGATTCCTGCTTCAAGGCCGACCTGCGCTCGGTTAATTGTAAATCTATAGTAAAGGGAGGAGTTAGCAGAATGTTTCGATATGTACATACAAATCTTATTGCGAAAGACAGTAAGAAATTGATTCAATTTTATAAAGATGTATTTCAGTGCAAAAGTATCGGTGAAACCAGAGATTTAAAAGGAGAATGGCTTGATAAAATGACCGGTATTAAGGATGCGCATATTGTTGGGGAACATTTATGCCTACCAGGCTATGAGGAGGATCATCCAACTTTAGAGATTTTCTCGTATGATCAGGTCAAAGAGAGGAATGAAACATTCATAAATCAATGCGGGTTTACCCATCTGGCCTTTGAAGTAGATGACGTAAATGAAACCTTGAATAAATTACTAACGGCTGGAGGCAGCCAGTATGGGGAATTAGTTACCACAGAGTATGAAGATGGAAGAAAAGCAGTCTTTGTATATACTGCAGATATCGAAGGCAATATTATTGAGATACAGAGTTGGTCATAGAGGGATGTATTTGTGCAGTATAAAAGATATATTTTAACATCTATGAAACGGCAGTGGTTTAGAGGGTTAACTTAATCAAAAGCATAAATTTTATAGATTGAGATCCCCAAGGTTGTGAAAAAAACCAACCTTGGGGATTGTTTTGGTTAGATATAAGTGTTACCTAGTTCTGCCATAATCTCTTCTGGGAGATCAATTTGGTATGCCTTAATATTCTCATAGTATTGATTAGGTTTACTGAAACCAATCATGGGGATAATCGCAGGCTGATGTTTTAGCATCCAAGCAAGTACTAACTGATTACCTGTAATGTTAAGCTGTTTGGATAGCTTTTCAATCAAATCGAGCTTTCTGATTGCTTCCTCGGATTTAAATAGATTCCAATTATAATACTGGTCTCTCTTTTCGCGGCTGCCGTAAATACCCTTTAAAAGAGGGGAGTAAGCACAGAATGCAATTCCTAAACTTTGTGTATAATCAAACATTTCCTCATCAGCATGTCTTATGATGCCTGAATCTACCCCTTTTTTAGGGTGAATATAAGAATACTCCTGCTGTAATACCATATAAGGTGTCAAATGTTTGGAAAGGCTTATTTTATTGGCTTCTCTTAGTTGGTCGGTTGTCAAGTTACATGCGCCGACATAGCGGACTTTACCTTCCTTCACCAAAGTATGTAACGCTTCCATTGTCTCTTCGATTGGGGTTTCGATGTCATATACATGGGTATAATATAGATCAATATAGTCCGTTTTCAATCGAAGCAGACTTTGATCCACTTCTCTGATAATAACTTCCTTAGATAATCCCTCATATTCGGGTACACCATTAATATATCTTATATTCTTAGGATCCTTAAGTCTTCCTCCCACCTTGGTTGCAAGGAAAATATCCTTGCGTTTTCCTCGTTCCTTTATCCAGGAACCAAGCATTTCTTCGCTTTCATTACCGTTAAACTCTCCATTACCGACCCACCAGCTATAACAATTAGCAGTATCAATAAAGTTACCTCCGTTATCTGTAAAATGATCAAGAACCTCAAAGGAAGATTCTTTGTTCATCGTTGTTCCAAGCATCATTGCTCCGAAACAAAATTCACTGACCTTTTCTTTAGTCGCGCCTAATTCTACAAGTTTCATAATGACCTCCGTTCTGCCAAAAAAGTGGCTTAAAACAAATGTTTTGTTCCAGCTATCTATCATTGGAAAGTACCTATATATGGCTCAATCGAAATCTTAAATATGTCTGAATCGATAACCTATCTATAGCTTGAGCGATAATTTATATAACTGAATCGATAACCTATTTATGGTTGGATCGATAATCTATATAACGGAATCGATATCCTAACGATGGCTGGATTGATAATCTATATAACGGAATCGATATCCTAACAATGGCTTGCTCAAGAACCTATATAGGTTGATATAAAACATATACTATTATATAATACAAATTGATACTTAAAAGATCCAAATATAGATTAATAATTAAGAACCAATTTTTAAGGAGGGGCGGACAGACATGTATGGTTTAAAAATCAATAAAGAACTTACATTATCTGTGGTAAAGCAATTGCAGGATCAACTTCGCATTGCAATACTAAAAGGAATGCTTAAGGCGGGGGACAGACTACCACCAACCAGAAGTCTGGCCAAGGATTTGCAAATTGCTCGGAATACTGTGATCCAAGCATATGAACAATTAATAGCAGAGGGATATCTGGTCAGCATCGAAGGTTCCGGAACATATGTTGATGATATTGGTAAACTGCCAGAAATAAATAAAACTATGAGTGTTCCATTTCTTAAGGAAAAGGTTAAAAAGCAGGATGTGATATCATTTAATGCTGGTAATCCGGACATGGTCGTATTTCCAAGGACTAAGTGGGCTAAATTATTAAAGGAAGCCTGTCTTCATACGGAGTCTGATAGTAATATCTTTGATAATTATGCAGGTTATCAGAAATTACGCCAGGAAATTAGCTCTTATGTATATAGGGTTAAGGGAATCTTATGTAATTATAATCAGATAGTTATTGTTCCTGGGGCTAGTGGCGCAATTGATATTTTAGCAAAATTATTCAAAGGTAAACACAATAAGGTAGTACTTGAAGACCCATGTATTAATTTTGTGCAAAATATATTCAGTCACCATGGATATGAAATAGATCCGGTTGAGGTGGACGCTCATGGTATGGATGTTACTCAGCTAAAGAAGGGTGCTGGGATAGATTTGATTTATGTAGTTCCTTCCCATCAGTATCCTATTGGGGGGATACTTCCGGCAGCCCGACGAATTTCTCTCATTCAATATGCCAGGGAGATGAATGCTTATATTATAGAAGATGACTATGACAGCGAATTCCGATATAAGGGCGAAGCCCTACAGGCGTTGCGTAATCTTGATTCGGAACGTGTGATTTATATAGGTAGTTTTAGTAAAATATTTTCCCCCTCCCTGCGTCTGGGTTACATGATTTTACCGGAGAATTTATACGGAGGAGTGGTTAGTCAAATGGAACTATTAAATAATTGGGTTAATTTGACTTGTCAGCTTGCTATGGCGGAATTTATCAAACAGAAGTATTTGGATAAACATATATACCAGATGAAGAAATTATATGAGAAAAAGCGCAAATACCTAATGAAATGCCTTACAGATACCTTTGGTGACAAAATTAAGATTTCAGGAGAATACGCGGGACTACATCTGCTTGTAAGTTTTAACCGGAAATTTAGTGACCGGGATGTTCAGAAGTTTGTTGAATACGGTTTGGAGATCGATCTAGTAGAAGATTATGCGATAATCAAAGGAAAACATAGTAATGAACTGGTACTGGGCTACGGTGGTTTAAGCATGTCACAGATTGAGGAAGGGATAAGGAGAATGAGGAATGCACTGGAAGTATCGTAGAAACTTCGCTGTTAAATTTTGTTGATAATGCTTGATAGAATCAGCATTTCAGTTCAATGAAGAAACCATCAGTTCTGATATTTTTATTCTGGCTTCGATGTAAATTTGGTATTTACTAATGGCTTTCTTAGATGGTAAGGGCAGGACTGAAAAAGCGCAAACTCTCGCTTTGCTCGTCAAACATGCTCTTTTTCAGTCCTAAACCATCTTCAAAACCCATAAGGGAATAGACCAATGAACTAATGGTTTCTAATATAGGTTATGTACTGATATTATCAAGCATTGTTATACACTTGCTAAATTTATATCATATTATTATTTAATAAAAGAAATCATCATTTTATATTGACAGTTCAGGAAAGTTTGGCTATGATAAGGCAGTACAAAATAATATTATTAATTTTGCTAGGGGAGCCCAGAGCTGAGAGGTATGAGATACTTACATACTGACCCTTACTACTTGATCCGGATAATACCGGCGGAAGGAAGCAATCAAGTGGCCCCCTCCGATGCAATGAAAAGGAGGATTTTTTTATGTTTAAGAAGATTTTTGATTTCTTTATTTCAGTGACTGATGATGGTGGATATGTTCCCACCGGTGCAGGTAACGTTGCACTCTTTATTTTAATATTAATACTTTTTATCGTAATGGCTGCATTTACCGGTAGAAAGCTGAAGATGAATGTAAAACAGTTAACCATCTCAGCAATGGCTGTAACCCTTGCAGTGGTATTCCAATATTTGAGGCTGGGTAAGCTGCCTCAGGGTGGTTCTATAACACTGTTCTGCATGTTCTTTATCTGTTTGATTGGTTATCTCTATGGAGTTAGGGCAGGCATTATGGCCGGTATCGCGTATGGTTTACTTAATTTGATCTTAGACCCCTCTGTTTATTATCCTGTACAGATGCTATTGGATTATCCAATCGCGTTTGCATGCCTTGGACTTTCAGGCTTTTTTTCTCATTCAAAGAATGGTTTAATAAAAGGATATTTATTGGGTATATTTGGAAGATTTGTTGCACATGTTTTATCCGGCGTGATTTTCTTCAGTACATATGCACCTGAAGGTTGGAATCCATTGATTTACTCCATGTGGTATAATGCATCTTATATCATACCAGATGCCATCGTAACTATTGTTTTATTACTTCTGCCTCCGCTTCAAAATGTTATGAAACAGGTAAAAAGACTAGCAGTTGAAGAGTAAATTTTAAAAGATTTGAAAGAAATATTATTGCAGATAAATGTACTCGGAATGGATTTCATATTTGATATGAAACGAAGTTATTTATTCCGGATAATAAAATAAGATATACATACAGGAGCATCATCAAATGGAATTTCGTTATAACGTCGAAACAAATTGATGATGCTCCTGTTTTAATCGCTTATTTTAGTCGGTATAAAACTAATACCTATGAAAAAGACTTAATTTAAGTTTATTCTGCAATACGAGATACTGCCACATAAATACCGGATAGCTTATACCAGGTTGGAAGATCTACAATACCATTCGCTGGAAGGTCAAATATCTGCTGAAACTTTTTAACGGAATCGGCCGTCTGTTCATTGAATTGGCCATTAACCGCAACCTTTGGAACGGCAGGGTATTTTTCGGATACTTTATTTAGCTGTTCCTGAATGGTTCTTACATTATCACCACTGGAACCGATTTCCAAGTTAGCTCCAGGCCAGGAAACTGGTACGCCCGATACCTCCTTAGCAGTATTTATATAGATGGTATCACCATAAAAATGACGTAGAATATCAATGGCACTATAACCCTGATCCCCTAAGGTTTTGGAGCCCCATTGTGTCATCCAGTTCGGACATTGTACTCTATTACCGTCACAATATTGTGTCAGTATCGGCTGCTTTACATTCGGGCGTGACAAGTAATTATTAAAAATCTGATCTACGATTAAACCGATATTACTGAATATGTTTCTTCCGGAAATCCACTTGTGGTCGAAAGCGGTGGAAGAGGTAATTGTAAAATTAAATCCCTGATTTCGGTACCATTCCGTAAATACCCGATTCAAAGTAAAGGATAGGATGGCAAGTATATTAGCAGTAATGGTTGATTCAGGCCAGGTGGAATAGATTTCACTGGAGGCAACATTTTTTATATAATCACGGAAACGTATATAATAATTGGACGCCGAGCTGTCAGTGGGGGGACCATCATGTACGATGACAAATTCGGGAATAACTACTTCTCTTAGTACTATCTCACCTAATTCTTTCGTTTCTTTTATCTCTGCTTCGGCTATTTTCGGAGGATAATCACCGAACAGGGTATGAGGCGGAATAACATAAAGTTGTGATTCCAATTGGGGGGTAACCGTACGCATATTGGCTACCTGAACAGCTGTAACCAAAGGAAAAATCTCTGCATTTTGAATTGTGACAGGTACAAAACCTTCTGCGTTAACAGTAATTGTATATTCTGAGTATGGTTGTACGTCTGAAGGTTCCTGACTATAGTCAAGGGAAGGAGCCGGAAGTTCAATTTCACTGGTTAATCCAGAGTCATCTGTTGTTAACTGCGCCAAGGTATTTTCAGGAACGGTGGGGGAAGCAATACTTACAGTGGCATTGGGAACCGGTACCATACCTGTTGTTATAGCCCTTGCTCTGAATTTACCCGTCGCCTGTGTAATCATCTGTGCAGGGTAAACCCTCATGTTTCTATCGGTATATCTGCTTGTAAAGTAGGGATGCCTGTAATACATAACAGTTCTCCTATTATAATTTAATATTAAAATATGAATTTAAGAATGACTTGTGATTATAATTCAGCCATTCGGGTAATTGCTACATAAAGTCCTGAGATTCTGTACCAGGTTCCAATATCGACGATACCCGTTACAGGTAGATTGAATATTTGCTGAAAAGCTCTTACCGCTGCTGCTGTTCTTGATCCAAAAACACCATCAACAGCAATTGTTGGAATTGCTGTATATACCTGTGCAATTCGGTTCAGCTGCTCCTGTATCATCCTAACATTATCACCACTGGAACCAGTGGTAAGATTACTACCGGGCCAGGATCTGGGGACACCGGAGACTTGTGTTGCTGTATTAATATAGATAGAATTACCATAAAAGTTACGAAGTATTTGAATAGCGCTATAGCCCTGATCACCAAGTGATTTGGAGCCCCATTGTGTCATCCAGCCCGGACACTGAACCCTTTGGCCGTCGCAGTATTGAGTCAATATAGGTTGCTTTACATTTGGCCTGGATAAATAATTTACAAATACATTATCAACAAGTACTCCGATATTAGTATATATATTTCTGCCCCTGGTCCACTTATGATCGTATGCGGTTGAAGAAGTAATGGTAAAATTGTAGCCCTTGTTCCGATACCATTCGGTAAATACACGGTTTAGTGTAAAGGATAAAATGGCAAGTATGTTTGCATAAATAGTCGATTCAGGCCATGTTGCATAAATTTCACTGGAGGCAACATTTTTAATGTAATCCCGGAAGGGTATATAATAATTTGGAGCATCAGCGGTAGGAACTCCGTCATGTACTATAATAAATTCGGGTACGACTACCTGCCTAAGAACAATCTCGCCAGTTTCAGTGGTGGGCTTGATTTCATCCTCCGGAATCTTAGGAGGATACTCATAATAAAGAGTATGAGGCGAGATATCAATGACCTCCTGTGCACCTGTAGGTCTGGCAGCAGCATTTAATGTTGAATTCTGCTCAGAAGTGACATCGGGTAGAATCTGTATCCCAATATAATCAGCAGTTTCAAAATTTGGTGCATCTATTCGCAGATTGTACAGAGAATAGGGCTGTGGTTCTTCTGGGGCAAGACTATAGTCGAGTGGTGGCGCTGGAAGTTCTACCTCCGGAGTCAAACCGGATTCATCCGTAGTAAGCTGATCGATCACTGTATCTGGGTCAGCGGGTGAAGTTATGGCTACTGCAGCATTGGCAACCGGCATTGATCCGGCAGAAGTACATCGAACTCTCAGGCGTCCCATAGCCTGCGTTTCCATCTGTGTCGGATAAACCTTGATATTAGGAGCATATTTCATATTGGTATAGGAAGGAAATATCGGCTTCATTCATAAACCTCAATCCTGTCTTTTCATTACTAACTTATGATTTATGTATTAAAATGTGAAAGTATCTGTAGTAAAACTTAGAATATATGTTAAATATAATCTGACAGCAAAATTTAATGATATAATTATGATATATCCTGTATATTACAGGGATTATTAATGTAAACCGGAAATGATGAAAGTAATGATTAAAAATTGAGAATAAGGAAAATAAAATTGGTAAAATATGCAGATAATTAATATATTATTTAAATACTATTTTTTGAAAACCACTTGCTATTTTAAAATAGATGTGGTAAAATCATAAAAATTGGTTAGAAAAATGAATATTTATGCAAGTATAATTTATAAAAATAAAGAATAAAAATAGGTAAACAGATAGCTAAGTTTATCTTTGGTAAGTTTTTGTATTCTTTTTTTTTGCGAAAATTCAGTAACAGGAAAAGAAAAATGCAGGAAAAATTACATATTTTTTTTGCTCAGTTTAAGCCGCGTTCGCGGCGGAATGGAGGATACAATGAAAGCATTCTTAATTCTTGAGGATGGTAATGTCTTTACGGGCGAGAGCATCGGAGCACAAAAAGAGATCATTAGTGAAATCGTATTTAATACGGGAATGACTGGTTATCTCGAGGTACTGACCGACCCTTCCTATGCAGGTCAAAGTGTTGTAATGACATATCCATTGATCGGTAATTACGGTATCTGTTATGAAGACATGGAATCACATAAGCCATGGCTGGATGGATTTATCGTAAGGGAATTATCAAGGATACCAAGTAACTTCCGTAATGAAGAGAGTATTCAAAGCTTTTTAAGTAGAAATGACATTCCCGGAATATCAGGTATTGATACCAGAGCATTGGTAAAACTGCTTAGAAATAAGGGAACCATGAATGGTATGATAACGACAAATGAAGATTACAAGCTGGAAGAAGTTCTTGCAAGGATTCATCAATATAAGGTTGAGAATGTTGTTGCCAAAACATCCTGTAAGGAAGCCAGAGTAATCCCGGCTGTTGGAGAAACAAAATATAAAGTAGCCTTAATGGATTACGGTTTAAAGAATAATATTCCCGGATCTTTAGCAAAAAGAGGTTGTGAGGTTACCATATACCCTGCATTTACAAAAGCCGAAGAGGTTTTAAAAAATAATCCGGACGGTATCATGTTATCCAACGGACCGGGAGATCCGAAGGAATGCACAGAGATTATTGCAGAAGTAAAGAATATGTTTGACAGCGACGTTCCGATTTTCGCTATCTGCTTAGGACATCAGCTCCTGGCACTGGCAAACGGAGGGGATACCGAGAAGATGAAATACGGTCATCGCGGCGCCAATCATCCGGTGAAGGATCTGAAAACCGGCCGGGTATATATTTCTACACAAAATCATGGCTACATGGTAAAAGGAGACAGCTTAAAACCTGAGGTTGCCGAAGTAAGTTTCGTGAATGTAAATGACAAGACGGTAGAAGGTATGCATTACCTTGGTAAGAATGTATTTTCCGTACAGTTCCATCCGGAAGCTTGTGCAGGTCCACACGACAGTGAATTCCTTTTTGATGAGTTTATTAATATGATGGAGGTGCAGGGATAATGCCGAGAATAGAAAATATTAAAAAAGTATTAGTAATCGGTTCTGGTCCGATCGTAATTGGCCAGGCAGCAGAATTTGACTATGCAGGTACTCAGGCCTGCCGCTCTCTGAAAGAAGAGGGTATCTGTGTTGTTCTTGTAAACTCTAACCCGGCAACGATTATGACAGATAAGGAAATTGCTGATTATGTCTATATTGAGCCGTTAACACCTGATTTCGTGAAAAGAATTATTCTGAAAGAAAAACCCGACAGCGTATTGCCTACCCTTGGCGGACAGGCAGCATTAAATATAGCAATGGAGTTAGAGGAATCCGGCTTCTTAAAAGAAAATGATGTCAGATTAATCGGAACTACTTCATTAACCATTAAAAAGGCAGAAGATCGTCTCGAATTCAAAACAACTATGGAGAAGATCAATGAGCCCTGTGCTCCGAGTACCGTAGTTACAACCGTTAAAGACGCAGTTGAATTTGCAGATACCATCGGTTATCCGGTAGTTGTTCGTCCTGCTTATACCTTAGGCGGTAGCGGCGGTGGTATTGCTGATACGAAAGAAGAACTAGAGGATATTTGCTCCAACGGTCTTCGTTTAAGCCGTGTAGGTCAGTGCTTAATAGAGCGTTGTATTGCCGGATGGAAAGAAATCGAGTATGAAGTGATGCGAGATAGTGCGGGTAACTGTATTACGGTATGTAATATGGAAAACTTAGATCCGGTTGGTGTTCATACCGGTGACAGTATCGTTGTAGCACCATCTCAAACCCTTGGTGATAAGGAATATCAGATGCTTAGAAGCTCTGCTTTAAATATTATTACGGAGCTTGGGATTACGGGTGGATGTAATGTGCAGTATGCGCTTCATCCGGAGACCTTCGAATATTGTGTTATCGAGGTTAACCCCCGTGTAAGCCGTTCTTCAGCACTTGCTTCCAAGGCAACCGGGTATCCGATTGCGAAGGTTGCAGCGAAAATTGCACTTGGATACCAGCTAGATGAGATTCAGAATGCTGTTACAAAGAAGACTTATGCTAGCTTTGAGCCAACCCTCGACTATGTGGTAGTGAAGATACCGAAATGGCCATTTGATAAGTTCATTACTGCAAAAAGACAGCTTACCACACAGATGAAGGCAACCGGAGAGGTAATGTCCATCAGCACTAACTTCGAGGCTGCTTTAATGAAGGCGCTTCGTTCCCTTGAGCAGAACATATACAGCTTAAAGCATGGTAACTATGACGAAAAGACAAGAGAAGAAATTATAAATGAATTGTATCAGGTTGATGATAGAAGATTATTCGTAATTGCTGAAGCAATTCGCAAAGGCATTACTTATGAAGAAATTAATGAGATAACTAAGATTGATCTATGGTTCATTGACAAAATAGCTAATCTGGTTGAAATGGAAAAGGAGCTTATCGAAAAGCCTCTTACGAAAGAACTCTTAGAAAAAGCAAAAATTCTTGGCTTCCCAGATCGTGTCATTGCAGAACTTACCGGAAAGACAGCAGCAGAGATTAAAGCGATAAGAAAAGAGAATAATATCATCGCAGCTTATAAAATGGTGGATACCTGTGCGGCAGAGTTTGATGCGGAAACACCATATTATTATTCAACCTTCGGAAGCTTTAATGAAGTGGAGAAGACCAGCGGTAGAAAGAAAATCATGGTTCTTGGATCAGGTCCGATCCGTATCGGACAGGGTATCGAATTCGACTACTGCTCGGTACACAGTGTATGGGCTCTGTCTAAGAGCGGATGCGAAACCATTATTGTTAACAACAATCCGGAAACTGTTAGTACCGACTTCGATATTGCAGATAAGTTGTATTTTGAGCCTTTAACACCGGAGGACGTAGAAAGCATCGTAGATATGGAACAGCCAGATGGGGCGGTAGTACAGTTTGGTGGTCAGACTGCGATTAAACTTACGGAAGCTTTGCTAAAAATGGGTGTACCGATCCTTGGAACCTCAGCTGCGGATGTGGATGCAGCAGAAGATAGGGAATTATTTGATCAGATACTTGAACAATGCAAAATCCCGAGACCTGCCGGAAAGACAGTATTTACAACAGAGGAAGCTCTAACAGCAGCAAATGAGCTTGGATATCCGGTACTTGTCCGTCCGTCCTATGTACTTGGCGGACAGGGTATGCAGATTGCGATTTCTGATGATGATATCAGAGAGTTCATGAAGATCATCAACATGACCGTACAGGAGCATCCGATCCTGGTTGATAAATATCTGATGGGTATGGAAGTTGAAGTTGATGCGGTATGTGACGGTAAGGATATCTTAATTCCGGGTATCATGGAACATATCGAAAGAGCCGGAATCCACTCCGGAGACAGTATATCAGTATATCCTGCACAAAGCATTAGTGAGAAAGTGAAGGCAGACATCGTAGATTATACAAAGAAGCTGGCGAACTCCCTCCATGTAGTAGGATTAATAAATATACAGTTTATTGTATATAATGAAGAGGTATATGTAATCGAGGTAAATCCCCGTTCCAGTCGTACCGTTCCTTATATCAGTAAGGTAACATCATTGCCAATCGTAGATATCGCGACAAAGATTATTCTCGGAGATACGATCAAGTCCCTAGGATATACACCGGGATTATGGCCTGAGTCAGAATACATTGCGATTAAAATGCCGGTATTCTCCTTCGAGAAACTTAGAGGTGCTGAGACCAGCTTAGGACCGGAGATGAAATCCACCGGAGAATGTCTTGGTATCGCTAAAACCTATCATGAAGCATTATATAAAGCATTTCTTGGAGCAGGCATAAATCTTCCGAAGTATAAGAAGATGATACTAACTGTGAATAAGCAGGATAGGGAAGAGGCAGTAGATCTGGGAAGAAGACTGGTTGCTCTTGGATATCAGATCTTCGCAACCGACGGAACCGCCAAATCATTAAGGGATAACGGAATTCCTGCAACGATTATACCTAAGATTGAGCAGGGAACTCCTAATGTATTAGACTTAATTCTGAGCCATGAGATTGACATGGTAATTAATACACCTACCCAGGGACGTAACAAACAAAGAGACGGCTTCTTAATCCGCCGTACCTCCATTGAGACTGGCGTAACCTGCTTTACCGCACTGGATACTGCAGCAGCTCTGCTTACCAGTATGGAAAGTGATAACAGTGATATTACACTGGTGGATGTGGCACAGATATAATAAACGTAGATAAAAGAATGAATATAAGGCGGACAATGTATTTAAAATGGATACATTGTCCGCCTTTATGTGTGCCCAGAGCCTGATTGAAGTTGGACCCTATAAAATGGACAGTTAAAACATAACCGTTCTTTTATAGGGTTCATTTTACATTCTGATGGCTCTGGGTTTTATTAATTATTTTACCGAAGTAATCTTGAAAAGATCTCGAACACTTATGTAAGTTTTAAGGGTTACAGAGTACTATTGCAACGAACAGATTAATATTTCGACAATAAAACAAAATAAGTAAGTATTTACCATTGATTTACATGTTATAATATGGTAAATATTGATATATTATAGGATATTAGGGGGAGTAAACGAATGAGAAAGCACAGTCTAAGGAAGCAAATTGCATGTATTGTATTAATTATTGCCATGTTAACAAGTATGCAATCCGATTATGCGTTTGCAGCCGCGCAAAAGGGCGATCAAGAGGCATCTCAGACATCGGAAGCCTCGAAGAAGGATATACCGAAAGCAAAAAAGGTGAAAAACCAAAAGCCTGTTAAGATACCAAAGGGTCTTCTGAATAAGCAGGATCAGCTTAAAAAATGGTCGAGTAAAAAAGAGCTGATTGAAGCTAGAACGGACAATTCTAAGACCTATCTTAATGAAGACGGCAGTAAGACAACGCTATTATTCTTTGAACCAATTCACGTAAAAGCAGATAAAAACAATCAAGGTAAAGCGAAATACGGGAAGAATGATTTGAAAAAGTCCAATTATCTTGAGATCAATAATAACCTGATCTCTGTGGAATCCAGTGGGGAGGAAGTATATCAGAATAGCTTTGGTCTGTATCAGGTAACGATCCCTAAAAGTGGGAAAGACGGAATACAGATTAACCAGCAGGGGATCTCCATATCTATGCTTCCTCAGGATTTACAGTGGGATGCCCTGGTGGTTCAGGACAACCAGGCTTTGATACCGGCTGGAACAGAGGGTATCTCCTATTCCTATACAGTGAATAATACCAGCCTGAAAGAAGATATTATACTAGCTCATCCGGTCGACCAGACATCCTATTGCTATGAACTTACAGTAGATGGCAAGTATGAGGTATCTTTAAAGGATAATCTTCTGTATATCGAAGCAAAGAACAACAAGCAGGTAGCTTATATGCTGTCTGCACCTTATATGACGGATCGGGAAGGCAATGTCAGTGATAACGTAAAGTTAGATTTGAAAGCAGATGGAAAGAAATACATCGTAACAATTACGCCGGACAAGGCATGGTTAAAGGACCTTACCAGAGCATATCCTGTAGTGATTGATCCTACGGTGCAGCTTAACAGTGATTCGGAATTCAGGGACACCTATGTAGAGGAAAATTCCGATACA
Organism: Bacillota bacterium; assembly: GCA_023393095.1. Taxonomy (GTDB): domain Bacteria; phylum Bacillota; class Clostridia; order Lachnospirales; family Lachnospiraceae; genus Mobilitalea. Next base: position 13,452 of record JAEWMT010000038.1, on the reverse strand, counting down.
ACACATTTTACCAGCCAGGGATTGTTCATCGGTGATGATGACGGAGTTGCTAGTGGGCTTGGAGCTGCTAAGAAAGGACAGACAAAGGCTTACTTTAAATTGGTGCTCCCGAAGGATTTGACAGCGGATAGTAGCATTGAAAGTGCAAAATTACATCTTCATGAATATACCAGTTGGTCATCAGCGAATAGAACAGTTGATCTTAAGAAATCAAATGAAGATTTTAAAATTCCTCCGGTTTCATCTCCTGACACCACGGAATGTGTAAGATGGAGTACTCAACCGACCCTTGGTTCTACCATTTCCTCAACAGATATTGACGGAAGAGGAGATTATACTTGGGATATCAAGTCTCTTATTACCCAGTGGCTGAAAGGAACTCCAAATTATGGTTTTGCCCTTCAGATGCATAATAGCTCCTCCCATGTAGAAGCTTTCGATTCTGCTCAGGGAGATATGAAACCCTATGTACAGATTAATTATGGTACGATACCGGAACCGGATCCTTCTTCGGATAAATTCAAGTTGGTTCTGGAACGAGAAAACAAATATGAAAACGGTACCGCATATGCAAAGAATACCTTAAGATGGAGTGAAGATGCAGCTTCCGGGAGTGAAGGAAGCACGATTGAAGACAGCGAAGATAAGATAAACCGAGCTACCATTGACTATACCCTGATGCCGGATGGAATGAAGGGTAAGATAACGAAAGAGAACTTTACGGAGTTTGATTGGAAGACAAAGCGCTTTGATCTTAAGAAGGATAAGGCGTATTGGATTGAAGCGGATATCAAGGTAGAACAATGGATCAAGCCGGAGGGAGCAGATAGTGGTGATGGTGAGACCGCTGGAGACTACGAAGAAGTCTATTCGGAGCATATGTCCACTAAAAAATTTGTGGTGGCTGAAGCACAGCCGGGAGATACCATAAAGCGACTGGCGAAATACTATCTTGATGACGGAACAGCGGATCAGAAAATCTATGATCTGAATAAATTAGAGGAAGAGCGTCTCTTTGTCGGTCAGAAGTTATTCGTTATGTCAGAGAAGGAAGAGCCCTATAACTATGACCAGTCGGATGTGATTACCACGGAAATTGAGAAAGACGATGCGGCGATAGGGGCAGACTCCGGTATGGATACGGTTGGACAATATATCAATCCTGCTACGGGGGCATTTGCATATAGTAACACCGACTTTAGCTACCCGGTCTATGCAGGTACGCTTGATTTTACCCGCTCCTATATCTCTTCTCTAAAAGATAGGAAAAGTGTATTAGGCGATCAGTGGGACTATAACTTTAATCAATATTTGATCTTCTATAAGGATAAAAAGATTGGATATAATACCGGTAACGGTTCAAGAATTTACTTTACAGCTTCGGGAAGTACCTATACATCTAATTATAGTTACGATGTACTGAAAAAAGACGGAGATAATTATAAGATTACCACCAGAGATAAGATGGTGTACAGCTTTAATCCAACCGGGCTACTGACAGAAATTACTGATCCAAATGGGAATACAACTAACATAGAGTATGATGAGAGCGACTGGCAGACGACCATCACGGATGCAATAGACCGCTCCATTAATATCGAGTATTATGACAGTGATACGGACTGGATGGGTAATATTAAGGAGATTGATCTGCCCGATACATCAAGTCTTACCTTTGATTATGGAGACAGCAGCAATGAGCTTACCGGCTTCAGTGATGGAGAGGGCAATAAGACGCAATATTCCTATTATGAGGATGGAAAACTCGAGAGCCTGACCCAACCGGAGGGAAATGTATCCATAACCAACAGCTATACCTCGAATGGCAGGGTAAGTGTACAAAAGGACGGAGAGCAAAATAAAATTCATCTTTCCTGTTCGGATAGTAGCACTACGGTGACCGATGGCAGAGGTTTGGTTTATCAGTATCAGTCCGATGCAAATCACCGGATTGCAAAGATAACCTACCCGGATATCAATCCAGCTTCCGGAGAGAAAACCTATGAGACCTTCCAGTATAATGATAAAGGAGATGTCCTAAACTATACGGATACCATGGGAAGGCTTCATCAATATAGCTATAACGATCTGGGCTACATTACCTCCTATACCCGTCCGGAAGATCAGAAGACTTATCAATATACCTATCAGGATAACTATCTGTTAACCGGAACCGTAGACTTTGCTGGCAACCGGACTACCATGACCTATGATAGCAACCATAATTTGGATAAGATGATTGTCTACAACACGGTAAACGGTGTCCAGAAGCAAATCGTAACAAACTATGATTACGCAGCGAACGGATTGTTGAACCGGATCACCGACCCGGACGGTGTGGTGACCCGGATAGATAATAGCAATTATCCAGATTCGGTTACCACAACGGGGGGAGGTACTAATTATACTCAGTATTTTGATACTATGGGGCGGGAGATCAACGATAGGGACGCCGAAGGCAATGTTACAAGCACCTCTTATGATAAGAATGGAAATGTACTTAACGAATTATACCCTTCGGACGGTACAACCAACCGGAGTGTAACCTATACCTATGATGATAACGGCAATCTTGAATCAGAGACAGGCAGCCGAATCATCCCTGATTCCGGCTGCTATGCGACTACCCTGTACACCTATGATGGAAATAACAGTCAGAAGCAGGAGATAGACCCTTATGGTGGAATCACTGCCTATAGTTATGATGCAAATGGAAACATAACGGCTAGCACTGACCAGGAAAATAACGTCACCCGGTATGAATATGACAATATCAACCAGCTAATAGCGATTTATGAACCAGGACAGAGTACACCGTATTACAATTATCAATACGATACCCTTGGTAATGTAACAGCGGAAACAGAGGCCGACGGAGATACCACTAAGTATCAATATGATTACAAAGTGGGGCAGGTATCTAAGATAGTAAGACCTGAGAATGATTTCAGCAACTATACCTATGATGATATGGGAAATGTGAAGACGGAAGTAACACCGGATTCTACCACAAGCTATACTTATGATGACCTCTATCAGCCAGTGGTAACTAATCAGAGCGGTCATGCCACTGTTTCTACGACATATACAGATGCAGGCAGGATATCACAGGTAAGAGATGAAAGAGGTGTAACCTATAACTATAGTTATAATTCCGACAGTGGTCAGATAAGTAGTATCACGGGAGTGGCAGAAGAGGATGCAGGTATCACCCCTATGACTTTCTCCTCCAATACTCCGTTACTTGGGAACATGCCATCCCTGGCATCCGCTCTCCTTACTGCCAATGCACCTTTATCTATATCCGATACCCTGAATACGGTCAGATATAAGACGCAGTATACCTATGATGCCAACGGAAATATGAGCTCTGTCACAGATGCAAAGGGAAATGTCACAACCTATAAATACGACGGACTGGGACAGGTATCCCAGGTCATTGACCCCAGAAATAAAGTGACCCATTATAATTATGATGAAGATGGCAATGTGAGCCGGACCATTGACGCAGAAGGCAATATCACAAATACTTCGTATAATGGCTTTAATCAAGTATATCAAGTAAGCGTACCGGCAGTAAATACGACAGAGACCTATCTGTACAATAGCAGGGGCTTGCTGAATAATTACGTGGATCCAATGGGCAATATGACCTCCTATCACTATGATCCAAGAGGCAGACTACAGAAAGAAACAGATGCGAACCAGCAAGTCACCCAGTACGAATATAATCAGGATGACACCTTAAGCAAGATACTATATCCTAATGGCGAAAAGGAAGCCTATGCTTATGATGGTTTAAACCGTGAGAGCTCGTATACGGACAGATCAGGAGTCACCTATACCACAAGTTATACTCCTTCCGGCAATACGGATTATGTGTCTGACAGCGTGGGTAATCATACGGACTATCAGTATGATACACTGGGCAGGCTGACCGGAGTTGCCGATACCATGGGTAGCATTACCACCTACAATTATGATGCCTACAGCAGACTCATATCAACCACGGAGCCGGATGGTAATGTTACAAGCTATCAGTACGATCCATTTGACCGTATCCGTCAGATCACAGATCCGGAGGAGAAGGTCACAAGGATTACCTATGATGCGAATGATAATGTCACCCAGATGATCAAACCAGGAAAGAGGGTTTATTCCTACAATTACGACCCTTGTGGTAACTTAACAAAGGTAACAGACCCCCTTGGCAATACTACACAGTACAACTATAACAACAATAATCTCGTATCCGAGATCATCAATGCCAGAGGCTTTAGTAAGAAATACCAGTATAATGCGCTGAATAAGGTATCCCAGGTTACGGATGAGAGAAATTACACCACCAGATATGATTACTATCCGGGTGGACTGTTAAAGAACGTCACCGATCCGCTTAACAATACCACAAGCTATACTTATAACCCGGTAAACCAGGTGAAAACCATGCAGAATGCCCTTGGAGAGCTTACCTCCTATCAGTATGATTTCTTTGGCAATACCACCAGCGTAAGCGACAGCCGTGGTGTCACCACATCCTATACCTATAATTCCAGGGATCAGCTGCTGACCACCAATGACACCCAGAACAACCTAATTCAGAATGCCTACTACGACAATGGGGATCTGAAGCAGACCACGGATCAGGAGGGTCGGGTCACACAGTACACGTATGATGTACCTCACCGCTTGATTAAAACGGTCGATCCGAATGGTCTTACCACCAGCCAGGAATACGATGATAAGGCCGGGAACCTTAAGAAGGTATATGATAATGCCGGACAGATGACCACCTATACCTATGATAAGATGCACCGCCTCCTGTCAGAAACAGATATCCAGGGTCTGATTACTTCATACACCTATGATGAATTCGGTAACAAGAAGACTATGACGACTCCGGATGGCAATACCACTAACTATACCTATGATGAGCTTGACCGGATCACCAGTATGCTGGATCCGGAGAACAATCTGACCAGTTATGGCTATGATCCCGTGGGTAACTTAGCTTATGAAGTCAAACCTAAGAGCCAGAGATATGAGTATACCTATGACCCGACAAATAACCTTACGGATGTCAAAAATCCAATCGGTGAGCTGACCAGCTACACCTTTGACGGTAATAATAATATCGCCACCATGACGGATCCTGCCGGGAATCGCTACTCCTATGTCTATGACGCCCTGAACCGTTTAAAGAGTGTCAGCGACCTCTCCGGTAGTGGCAGTCAGTATAATTATGATGCTTCCGGCAATATCAGCAGCCTCGTGGACGGCAACGGCAACATCACGAAGTACCGCTACAATAACCTGAATCTGTTGGAAAGCGTGGAAGACGCGGAAGGTAACGTCACAAATTATACCTACTATAAAGACGGCAACCTTAAGAGCATGACCGATGCCAGGGGAAACACCAGCACCTATACCTATGATGAGGGAGGGAACCGTTCCAGCTTTACCAATCCTAAAGGGGAAACAATCCAGTATAACTATAACCTCTTAGGCCAATTGGATAAGGAAACCAAGAAAGACGGCAATATCATCGATTACCAATATGATGATTACAACCACCTAAAGAGCATACTCTACCCGGACAAGACCTCGGTCGATTATACTTATGATGACTTAAACCGTAAGACCTCGATGGAGAACGAGAACGGCACCGCAGAGTATACTTATGATCCTATGGGAAGACTCAGCCTTGTATCCGATCCCCTATCCGAGGAGATAAGCTATGAATATGACAATCTGGGTAGAAAGACCGCTGTCATTTACCCGGATGGCAAACGTGTAAACTATGAGTACGATGACTATGACCGGATTGTAAAAGTAACGGACCGGGAAGGAAAAATCATTAGTTACACCTATGATAAGGCAGGTAGAAAGAAGACAACAACTCTGCCAAATGGTATCACCACGACTTATGAATATGACAAGGCAAGCAGGATTATCGGTATCACCAGCGTGAAGGCAGATGGAGGCACTGTCCTTAAGCTGAATTATACCTATGACGGAGCCGGAAACCGTACCATTGAGGAGATCAGCCAGGACAGCGAGCATTATAAAAGGGAGTATTCTTATTATAAAAACAATACCGTAAAGAGTATGCACGAATCCGGAAGTGATGATATCACCTATTCCTATACCTACGATCCTGCCGGTAACATCTCAGAGAAGAAGGTAACAGAGGGAGGAACGACAAAGACCTACCACTATACCTATGACAATGCCAACCGCATGACTAGTATGAAAGAAGACGGAGGCGAGAGCAGAACCTACCGCTATGATGCAAATGGGAACCGCACGGCGAGAGTACTAAGCGGTGCTGCGACTGTGGCTGACGGTGAAAGTAAAGGTAAGGAAACCGCAGACTATTATTACTACGATTATGAGAACCGGCTGGTAGAAATCGTCCTGCATAACGGAAAGGTCTTCACTTATGGTTATGATGGAGAAGGAAACCGCTTATGGAGAACCTACAGCCAATATCCGCTTGTAAAGCCTCCGGTAGAAGAAGGCGAGAGAGTAGATGACCCAGCCACCTTCCCAGGATATAACAAAGACAATCCAGCGACAGGAAAGAATACGGGTAACAAAGGAAAAGGTGGGAAGAGTGGAACAACTGCAACTGAAAGTACAACGGAGAGTAAAACAACAGAGGGTACAACAACAGAAAGTACAGACCTCAGTAAGACCGACCAAGCAATGCTTGACGATATCTTGGAAAGTGAAGGAGAGAAGGATAATGAGCTAGTCAGTCTGATGACAACCAAGAATGATGAGGAACTGATGGTATCCGTAGATTCCTATACGATGCCGAAGTATTATGCTGCTAATACCGAGAATGGTAATAATGGTAATGGTAATGGCGGTAATAATGGTAACGGAAACAGCGATAATTCCGGTAACAGTGGCAATAGCGGAAACAGTAATGGAAACAGTAGCAGTAATAACAAAGGAGACTCCGGTAATAGCGACAGCATGGGCTATGATAAGAATAAGAATGAGAACGGAAAGGGATACGCTTATGGCAAGAACAAGCATAAGAATCCCAGCCAGGGCAATCCTAATGCCAGCGATTCCATTAACCCTTCCGATCCTTACGGCTTAATCAATCCAGATGTCTTCGAGGTAACTAACTACATCAATGACATCAACCAGGAATATACCCAGGTATTAATGACTACGGATGTTGACGGAAATTACCGTGGAGCATATACTTATGCTAACGGGGAACGTGCTAGCGTGGAAGATTTGGGACAAGTGGAAGGAAAACCGAACAATCCGTTATATTACTTAAGTGATGCATTAGGTTCTACCATAGCCATCACCAATATGAATGCTGGTATCATTGACAGTAACCGCTTCGCACCATTTGGGGAAGCTATCTCGCCGGTAGCAAAGAACGCAAGGCTGACCAACAGCCCGTTTGGATTCACCGGAGAGAGTCATGATATTGAAGGTGGATTGATATACCTTAGAGCAAGATATTATGAACCGGAGATAGGAAGGTTTATACAACAGGATAGTTATCCATACTTCGGAGATACAAAGAATCCGATAAGCAGAAACCTGTATGTATATTGTAATAATAATCCATTAATGTATAAAGACCCAAGTGGTCATGTTGCAGGAGTTGATGATGCTGCTATTATTTTAGTTTTAGCTAGTGGAGCTATAATTTATGTTTCATATAGGTATCTTTCCTCACCCGAAGGAAAAGAAGCAATACGTAATGGAGCAGTTGCTATACAGAACGGTGTAGTAATTGCAGGTAAGGCTGTCACTAAAGCTGCTAAAAAAACTGTAAAAAGAATAGTTAATGGCGTTACTTGGGTTGGAGGAAAAGTTGTCGATGGTGCAAATTGGGTAGGAGATAAAGCTTCTGATGCTTGGAATGGAATTACTAATTTATTTAGTAAGAAAAATACTAAGGGAGCGGAAAAGACTAATGAAAAAGGTGTTGGAGGAAAAGGTTGGCGTGGTGACAAGACATGGAAAAAAGAAGTTAAAGAAGTTGGAGAAGGAGGCACTATTAAAGATTTAAATGGAAAAGTTCCAACACAAGAAGAAGCGGAAGCATTAATAAAGGAATCTGGAGGGAAAGTAAACAGAGTGGAAGGTCCGCATGAATCACCTAATCCTCATAATTATAACCATATTAATTATACTACTCCATCAGGTGGTAAAGGAACAATAAGAATAAAATAATAGTAAAGGGAATAATAAAATGAGTTTGGATGACTTTAAAAAAAATATTACAGTAATCGATGAAGCTGAAGGAAGTTCACTGAGAAATCACTACATTCAAAAGTTTATTTTGACTGATAAAGAGTATTATCAAAAATATATTTTAGCAACACAAACGTTCAGTGACGGTATATGCTATACAGGATATTTATGGGATTGCCTTAAAGAAGTTAAAGTAATAGATTCTACCTATATTCAATCTAAGGTTAATTCGCTAGATAAAGTATATGTATTATGGGATATACATTCCAAAGATAGAATTTTCATTGAAGATTACTGGAAGTTCAAAAAAAGTGATATATTATTATTAAATTTTGGTGTACTATTGGATAATTTGGATTATTTACCAGAGGATATTTATATCTTTAATGGCAGCTTTAATTGGACTTTTGTTCTAACACATGAGTATTTTGATAATAAGAGATGGTGTTTGAAGTTAGGTGATATTTAGTAATATTTCTTGGCTAAGTAATCAATTTTGACACAGGTCACACAGCTTCGGCTGTTGTGGCCTTTTTCAATGCTGTAAAATATTTGTAAACTACAGAAATAATAAAAAATAACATAAATCATAAAAATTGGACACATTTTGAGGGACATAAGATAAGTATAGTGGGAGGGGATTTAAGAATAGATTCGAAGACGTTGTTAAAGTAAGAAAGTTGTTCAAAGGAACGTTAATAGAAAATATAATAATCAGGGTATTAAGGAAATTGGTATGTATTGGATAATCTGAAAGGCATAACAGCTTCGATTAAACTAACCATAGTGAAACTCAAGTAGTTGGTTTTGAACTGTCAAGCGTCTGTTTATGGACACAGGCAACCTTGTAATGGACAAAACAAATTATATTAGCTATGGGGTAGTAGTTAGGTGGAATTTCAAATTAGTAAATCTTTTTTGTATTCCTATAATTTCCTACTTATGGAACAGTTAAAAATAAGATTACGGCAAATTCTCATAATATTATTTTGTGATTCCTTTATTTCAAAATGAGCAAGATCGTCAATTGGAAGTTCAAACAGAGAAAAAATAAAGGTGAAAATGTATTTTGGGAAAGAGTCAATGGATGACATATAACAAAGAAATTTGTCTGTATCAGAATCTTAGATATTCTGGGAAAGAGGTACGTTATGTATTGTGTTTATATTTATGAATCAGAGAATCAGATTAATAACTCAGGGGTATTTGACCTTGCTAAGTCACTGGATATTAGTGAGGATAATGTTTTCACAGATACCAGTAAGGATAGAGATAATCTAAAAGTATTAGTAGAATGCATGGATTCAGAAGACTGTCTGGTGGTTCGTTCGATTATAGATTTGGCAGAAGATTCAAAATGTCTTATGGGAATATTACAAGTTTTACAGACGAGTCAGGTTACATTGGTCAGCTTGTTAGAACCATTTTTAAATGGAAAGAAATATTATAGTGGTTTAAAGGGTTACATTGAGATTCACAAGTATTATCTGAATCAGAAAAGAGCAAAAGGATATGACGAAGCAAAGAAGGCAGGACTGGTGGGAAGACCAGCCAAGACAGAGGAGATAGAGAAGGCACTACGCTTGTACCATACACAAGCCTTTTCTATCAATGAGATAGAAAAACTGTCGGGGGTATCTTCTTCAACACTGTATCGTTATCTTAAAACAAAAGAAGTATAAAAGAGTTGCTATTAACAAAAACAAAATAGGGGGAGAAAACATAGTAAATGCTACGGGTAACAGTTTATCCGTAGCTTTTACTGTTACAGGGTATATCTACCAGATATGAACCTATGGGAGCACATAAATTTTCAAATTCATAACAGAAATTGAAAAATAGGACATAAAAAGGAACAGTTATAAAAATAAATATGAGAATAGACTCGACTTAAGCAAGAAGAGACGTTATACCGTCTTCAGAAGAAATTTGTAATGGTAATGGTATTACAGTTTCTCGAGCTATTCTCAAAAACCTGTAAAACTGAATAAGCAGAAAATAGATAGGCTGTCGCTCCCTTGCAGACTCTTAGAGTTAATGCTATTCAGCTGAGGTTGCCGGTGTTTATGTTTAGAATGAAAGAACAGGAAAGGAAATGAGGTATGAGAAGAAAAGATGAATTTATTTATGTAGGGGTTGACTTACATAAGGAAACACATACAGCAGTAATTTTAAACTGTTGGAATGAAAAGGTAGGCGAGATTACAATTGAGAACAGACCATCCGAGTTTTATAAATTGGAGGAATTGGTTAAAAAGCATTGTAAACAGTTAAGTAAGAGAGATAATAGGGGTATTAAGCTCACGGCTGTATATGGGCTTGAAAACGCTTATGGATATGGTAGAGCATTGGCACTTTATTTACTAGAGAAAGGTTATATTGTAAAAGACGTAGACCCTGCCTTGTCTTATGCACAGAGAATGAGTGCTCCTATGGCTAAGAAGAACGATAGCTATGACGCACAGTGTGTTGCCACAATATTAATAAATATGTTGGATACACTGCCAGACGCAGCTCCTAGTGACGACTATTGGACGTTAGCTCAATTAGTAAACCGCAGGGAAAATATAGTAGAGGAGGTTACGAGAGTAACCAATCAATTGCATGAGCAACTGGTGCATGCATATCCCACGTATAAACAGTTCTTTACGGTGATAGACAGACCTACGGCATTGTTTTTCTGGAATACATATCCTTCACCAAAGCACCTTGACGGAGTAACCGTAGAACAGTTAGCAAAGGAACTAAGAGTAGTTAGTCATAATCAATGTTCAACCAAACGGGCACAAAAGATATTGAACCTGATTGCAACAGATGGTCAGACCTTACGTAATTATCAGAACGAGAGAGACTTTATTACAAGAAATTTAGTTAAGGTATTAAAATTTCAGAATAATGAGCTGACAGCCATAGAAAAAGAGATAGAAAGAATGTTGGTTCAGTTCGATTGTAAGCTAACAAGCATAAAAGGGGTAAATATTGTAATGGCAGCCAAACTCCTTGCAGAGATTGGAGATATCAATCGCTTTGCGAGTGCTGACAGGCTAGCTTCGTTTGCTGGGGTAGCTCCAGTTTGTTTCTCTTCTGCAGGCAAAGGAAAAGCGCAGAAATCAAAGCAAGGTAACAGAACTTTAAATGGTATCTTTTATTTTCTTGCAATGGAAATGGTACATACAGCAAGGGGTAGTGGAATTCCAAGAAATCCTGTATTCTATGAATACTACCTTAGGAAGATATCAGAGGGTAAGACTAAAATGCAAGCACTTACTTGCATTATGAGACGTTTGGTTAATATCGTATATGGTATGTTGAAAAATCATACCGAGTACCGTATGCCAGAACTACCCAAGGAGAAAGCAATGTGATATACTTTAAGAAAGATTTGGAAATGTAACGACAAGAACGCCGGCAACTAAGTGTTTTTTATAAAGGGAGAGTATTTGCAGGCTATAAAATTTAGTAGGTAATGTTAATGCCAAGGGAGCGGAAAAAACTAAGTTAAAAGGTAAGATTGAGAAGAAAGGTCTTCCAACAAAAGGTGAGATTCAGTTTGAACCTAAAGGTAATAATGTAAAATATGATAATGAAGAAGGAGGTTATGAGGATAAAGACGGTAACATTTGGAGAAAAGGACCTTATCATGGTGACCCAAGTAAAGGTTATACATATGAGTGGGATGTTGAATTATCTCACAAAGGTATAAATAAGTGGGGTAAATACTTAAAACCAGGTAAAAAATATATCAACGTTAGGCCTGATGGAAAGATATCACATTAATATTTGGAGGAAAGTATGATATCAATGACATTTATACAAAAGGCAAGTGATTTAGAGGCTGCATTAAAAGAAATAGATAAAATCATTATTGGATTAAGTGAATATTTTTTATCATATAGAGCAGTAAGAAATGAAAAATATGATAAATTTAAAAATTCATACCGGACAATTTGTAGCATAGAAACAAAAATTGTAATAACTGAAAATATAGCTATAAAATTACTGAATAAAATAGCTGATAAATGGGAATGGGATGAATGCAAATCCAGTGCTTGGTCTAGCAAAGATACAATGGGAAGTATTTTTTCTACCGATAATTTAATTTTTGTAAATAGTTGGTTTGAAGATTTGGAATAATGATTAAATTTGATATACGATTTATTTAACTATTATATAAAAGACAGAAGATTGAAAATTTGGCTGGCCAATTAAAGAGCAATTAGTAGGTTTATTAATATTATGGAATGTGAACATAGGTCACATAGTTTCGGCTGTTGTGACCTTTTGTGCGACAGGCAGTCGAACCATTTTCGGATAGTCCGAGAATACTTTACGTATTAGGAACAGCGGTCACGATGCATGGCAAGAACGACCTGAGAATTTTGAAAGCAAGATTTCTCTGGAATGAAAGTCTCCACTCGTGAGAACTGGAGCAAATCGGGAAGTCTTATCTAGGGCATTATCTTAAAATAATTGGATATGCAAATGCCAAGAATAAGCATAAGAATACTACCGATAATGGGAACAATCCCGGCCAAGGCAATCCGAATGCCAGCGATTCCATTAACCCTTCCGACCCTTACGGCTTAATCAATCCGGATGTCTTCGAAGTAACCAATTACATCAACGACATCAACCAGGAATATACCCAGGTATTAATGACTACGGATGTTGACGGAAACTACCGTGGGGCATATACTTATGCTAACGGAGAACGTGTCAGCGTGGAAGATCTGGGACAAGTAGAAGGAAAACCGAACAATCCGTTATATTACTTAAGTGATGCATTAGGATCCACCATAGCCTTCACAAATATAAACGCGGGTATTATCGACAGTAACCGCTTTGCACCTTACGGGGAAGCTATCTCGCCGGTAGCAAAGAATGCAAGACTAACCAACAGCCCGTTTGGATTCACTGGAGAAAGTCATGACATTGAGGGTGGATTAATATATCTAAGAGCAAGATATTATGATCCGACGTTAGGAAGATTCCTGAGTGAGGACAGCTATGAAGGACAGATAAGTAATCCCCTAAGTATGAATTTATATTCCTACTGTGAAAATAACCCTATGTTATATACTGATCCTAGCGGTCACAAAATTAAAGTATCTCAATATGGTATTCTTGCATGGGAATTTTTATGGGAAGGTATTAATATTACTACAAGAAATATGGGCTTTGATATAATAGGTAACTTAAAAAGCATGACGTCAGCTA
>JAEWMT010000015.1 GCA_023393095.1 Bacillota bacterium | reverse complement strand
ATTATGTGGATCTTCTCATTATGCATGCTGTGGGAACCATGGAGGAGTTGGATCAGATCCTTGCTCCCGGCGGGGCATTGGAAGGTGCATTGCAAGCGAAAGAGGAAGGCCGCATTCATCACATAGGTATCTCAATGCATGGGCAGCCCGATGTCTTAATCCGTGCATTAAAGGAATATCCTTTTGAGGCTGTGATGACGACCATTAATTATTATGATCATTTTAACTTCCCTGAGATACAACAGGTATTGCTACCTTTAGCACACAAGATTAATACTGCCATTATCTTAATGAAACCAGTAGCAGACGGTCTATTGTGGCGCTCTGCTCCGCAGGCGTTCCGTTATGCCTTCAGTCAGCCGGTATCCATTGTCGTTGCCGGTATCAATAATAGAGAATTACTAGAGGCGGATTTACGTTATGCGAATGAATTCAAATCAATGTCAGAGGAAGAGATGGAGGACATATATACTAACGCTCCTGAGCTTGGTACTTATGTTTGCAGACAATGTGGGAAATGCATGATTTGCCCCGAGAACATTCCCCTTACTGAGATCTTCCTGTATGAGGGCTATTTCGACCGGCAGATGGCGGATGGTATCGTAACCAATGCTTCTGATTACGCCTTAAAGGAGCGCCTGCGCTTTTGGTTTGGCAATCGTGATATGGCTATGAATCTTTATTCCAAACTGGAGGTTAAGGCTGACAGCTGCACCGACTGCGGCAAATGTACACCGGAATGTCCATACAAAATTGACGTAAGACGTATGTTAGCAATCGCAGATTATAAATTGGCGAAGAAGGATATTTATTAACGTATAAAAATATGAATTAAATGGGAATCCTAAGTGTGATAAATATAAAAGCTATTTTGCGAAATAGCACTTAATAAATCTATTTTTAACGGAGGCTAAAAGTATGAATAATATTAATCGCAATGAAAATGAGTTGTCGCCAGAACAACGTGAAGGATTGCTAAGAGCGTTGAATGCACGTTTTGAGAAACATATGTACCGCCATAACGATCTTGAATGGGCTAAAGTACAGGCAAAGCTGGAAGCTAGTACTGAGAAACTGTGGTCGCTCCATGAAATGGAAAGAACTGGTGGAGAGCCGGATGTAGTCGGTTATGATAATAATATGGGTGAATTCCTCTTTATGGATTGTTCCGCAGAAACTCCTAAAGGTCGCAGGAGTATTTGCTACGACCAGGAAGCGCTGATGTCAAGGAAAGAACATAAACCAGAAAATAATGCTATTGATATGGCAGCTGCCATGGGCATAGAGCTTTTAACAGAAGAACATTATCGCGAGCTGCAGAAACTTGAGAGTTTCGATACAAAAACATCTAGTTGGGTGAAAACACCCGATAATATCAGAAAGCTCGGAGGAGCAATCTTTTGTGATCGTCGCTATGACACTGTCTTTGTTTACCACAATGGAGCAGAATCCTACTATGGTTCTAGGGGATTTCGTGGTATGCTAAGAGTTTGAATATGGAACAAATGATGTTTTTACAAAAGGAAGCATTAAAGCGATTTTACTTGAAAGAAGTAAAAAAGTATGGTCAATTTGCAGAATTAATTTACAATAAAATATAGCTTAGTAAAACATATGCTATTGTATTTGGCGTCACTACAGTATTTAGTGCTATGGATACCCCTGATTGAGATCAGGGGTATCCTACTAATTCTCTTCAAGAAACAGTAACATAAAGTTCATAGTTCGTTTTGATTCTACCCTCGGTATGTGATTACGGGAACATATCGAGGGTATTCTTATAGAAGAAATAGTTCTTGAAGTTAGGTGAGGTTGAGATGTAAGATTAGATAACGTATGGCACCTGATGTTGGCATTTGTATAGCTCCTTATAATTCTATTATTAAATTATACAATGTACATGATTTTGTTCTTGGGGAAGCGTTTTGTAATTTCAAATCTTAAAAACTCTTCTCCTTTCTCTTTAGTAATTGCGTTGTAGCAGTATTTTCCCATTCCTCTTCCTGTCATTATATTTTTATCATATAAGTCAATTGCATTAGGAAAAGCTTCTGTGTTTATCATTCGATGGACATAACTATATGTCATAAATATTACTTCAAAAAACATCTCATTCCTGACCTTTTGAGATAATGTTTCAGCCAGAATATCAAACAATTCTAAATATAAAACCTCCCAATTTTCAAGTAAAATTACGGGGGCCACTAAGATCCCGATATTATACCCGGCTTCTTTTAGCCTATTTATTGCTTTTATTCTATTTTCCAGAGAAGAAGTACCAAATTCTACTTTTCTTATAATTTCCTGTGGATTAACGCTTATTCTGATGATTGCCCTGCCTTTGTGTTCGAGATTTAGTAATGAATCCACCATATCAAATTTAGAAGGAAAGGTTATATATCCTCGGTTATTCTTTCCAAAATTTTCTATTGTCCATTCAAGGTTTCCAGTAATCGTGTTTTCAAGTATCAAGTCACTATTACTTCCAATCTCAAACGTCAACTCTGAACTACTCTGATTGGAAGTTTTAATTAGTTTGTCCAACATCTGTTCCCTATTTACGAATAGCCGCAGATAGGAACATTTGTTGTAATTACATACTAAGTAGCAGTAAAGACACATAGCACTACATCCAGAGGATGTATATGGTACTAAAAAGTCAGAGGTTTTTGAATTTGGAACATATTTATGAGTTTTTCTAATACCAATCACAAGATTCTGCTTCATTCTAGCAAACTCACAATTCTGATTGTTTCTGAGTTCAGGAATATTATTATGATTTTCAATTCTTATCCATTCAGCTGATTTATATTTTTCAAAAAGAGTTTTTCCAAGCGAGTAATTTAATGCATCTTCTTCATAATATATAATATTTGGTTTCAATAAACCACCTCCTAATTTTATTTTGTCTTCTTTGTAATTTAAATATGCCTAACTAAAATGATATAAATTGAATATTAAATGACAGATATGTTCATCGATGGTACAATAACAAAAGAGGACTCATAACCGACATCGTGCGGTGGAGAGGAAAGCAAGAAGAAAAAGGGAGTGACACTTTATGACAAATGAACGCGTATATAAAATGGCTTTTTCAAGCGTCTACCCACTACTCATCCAAAAGGCAGAGCGTAAAGGGCGCACCAAGTTCGAGGTTGATGCTGTGATTTGTTGGCTTACGGGGTATAACGATTCTGGCTTGCAAGCTCAAATTATGAAGAATGTTGATTATAAAACCTTCTTTAGCGAAGCCCCACAGATAAACCCGAACGCTGCCAAAATTACAGGCGTGATTTGCGGACATCGTGTCGAGGAAATCGAAGATCCGCTCATGCAGAAAATCAGGTGGGTTGACAAACTAGTGGATGAATTAGCAAAAGGCAAGCCCATGGAGAAGATTTTGAGGAGTTGAGGCCAAATGCCTAATACACCACGATACTGTTATGCTTGTTAATGTTAGAACTAATGAGTTTTAGGATAAAAAGGTGAAGATATGTTAAGAATTGGTGAATTTGCAGCGTTATCTACTATTAGTATTTATATGCTACGCAATTATGATAAAATTGGATTACTGGTTCCACAACATGTGGATGAATTAAATGGCTACCGTTATTATGATAAAGAGCAATTATTACAAGCAAATCAGATAATAGCATTAAAATCAATGGGATTTGGACTTGATGAAATTAAAGAAATCGTATTAATGCAACAGTCTGAAGTTGATACATTATTGCAATTGAAATTACAGAATAAATTTCAAGAATTAGAAAAAATAAAAGATCAAATCAGACAAATCCAGGTAGTAATGAATACGGATAAAAAATCAGAAGATTATGTGTTATCGATTGTACGAAAAACGATTGCACCAATGTGGGTGGCAAGTTTCAGAGGAATGATACATTCATATCCAGAAGAAGGAGTTCTATGGGGGAAATTAGATAAAGCATGCAAAAATAGTGGAATCAAGATCAGAGAGGAATCACCAGCTATGTCAGTCTATTATGGGGTTGATGAAAATACTGGTATGATGGATGTAGAAGTGCAGTTCCCATTAGATAAGGAATACACAGCAAAAGACAAAATGATAATCTTTCAAATATCAGAGCGAGAAGTAGCATCTGTGGTATTTAAAGGAGGCTATTCACAGATTGGTGGTATTAATACTATCGTTGCAGAGTGGTTAGAAAAAAATCGCTTAGAAATAAATGGTCAATCCTTTTCAATTTATCATACTTCACCTGGCAACTGTTCGGATGAGAAAGCATTTGTAACTGAGCTATGTTTTCCAATAAAAGAAAAAAATTAAATTTAATATTGACTCTCGTATTATGTGAGGGTTTATCCTTTTCGTATGGTGAAAAACAATTTTAAAATAACTATCTATATGGAAAGGATTTTTTTATGAGTAGAAAATTATTAGATATTAAACATCATTTATCCAGCGGATGTTGTATGTGGAGTGGCATAGAGGATGTATATGCTACAAAATCAGATCAGACAATTCCGGATGCATTTCTATTTACTTTGAGTAGTTTTGGAGAATCGATATTTCTTAAATTTAAAGATACAAATAAGCCTTTTATGTTTAGCGTTGCAGACGGACGTACAAGAAAAACATATGATAGAATAAAGGATATCATAGGCTTAAACTATCAGATTTCAGAGGGAAAAACGCTAAAGTATGCCTTGAAATCAATCAAAAGGGAAATTGATGCGGGTAATCCGGTTATATTAGGCCCACTCGATATGTATTACCTTCCATATCTTAAGATGTATCATAAAGAACATATTCCTATGCATTATGTGTTGATGGTTGGTTATGATGAAGAAAAAGACTGTATGCTAATTTATGATTGTGATAGGGAAAAATTACAAGAATTTCCGCAGATGGAACTGATACAGGCATGGAATATTGAAAAAAATGAAGTTGGTGATAAAAATGGCTTTATCCGGTTCAGTCTCTCAGAAAATACTATTGATAAATATAAATTGGCTGATATCTGCTTTCGTAATAAAGCTATGAGACAGTTATGTAATAAACCTGACTTTGTTGGAGTTAATGCTTACAATAAAATTGCATTGGAGTTTCCTTCTTGGAAAGATAAATTTTCTGAAGAAGAATATAGAAATGCACTGGTAACTATAACAGAATTTTTTGGCATGGTTCCTAAGCTTCCAAATGAGATTTTAGGAGTCAATGAAAAAGAAGATATTTGTTTTGATGGTAATTATAATAGATTAGGTAACATATTATTGAAGCTAGGCGATGAGTATCAGCGTGATGACTGGACACAAGCCGGTAAATTATTTTGCCAATGCGGCACACTGATTAAAGATATTACAGATCGTATCATTCGATTCTACTGCTACAATGAAGATTGTTTATCAGAAATTCCAAATATATTTATTAAGATTGGAAATAATGCAGAGCAAGCTTACAAAATAATTCTAGAATATAAAGGAGAAAATTAAAATGGTATTTGATTAATACAAATGAAAGAGATTGTACAATAAGTTAATCCTGTTGTATCCTAGGAAATAGCTTGTGTATATTTTCTGTGGCCGGATATGATATCTTGGGTACGACAACTTTTTTCTTTGATATGAATAACTTCTTGACGAAATACATTTTATAACATAATATTAATAATAGAGAATAAATAAAGGATGTTAACTCATGAATACAACACTTAGATGGATTAGATTTGAAGCTATTATGATCGCAATATTACCGAATAACGGGATAAGTGCGTCCAAAATGAATAGCTTTGATAAGAACCATATAAGAAAATTGGAAAATTCATGGTAATATAAAGATATTGATGAATATAACCCAAGGCTTATATGCCTTGGGTTTTTTGCGTTGTTAAAATGAAAGGAAACGAAAAATGATAGAATTAAGTATAGATAATTTAATGAAGTTTTATGGAGCAAATAAGATATTCGAAAACATTTCCTTTGATATCAAAACCGGTGAACACATCGGACTAATTGGGAAAAATGGCTGTGGAAAGACATCAATTTTAAAAATATTGATGGGCCTGGAGGAACAACAAGCCGGGAACATCAGCATCCGAAAGGATTGTAAGCTGGGTTATCTTAATCAAATCCCTGAATATGCCAAAGAAGCCTCTGTTATGGATGTAATACAGATGGCTTTTGAAATAATTTATGAATTACATTCAAAAATGGATGAATTAGAGCATCAGATGATTTATCTGAAGGATCAAGAGCTTGAGAAAGCCATTTTCAAGTATAGTAGATTGCAGGAACAATATGAATTAGGCGGAGGTTATGAGCTTGACACAAAGATTAATAAAATAACAGAAGGACTTAAGATAACGGAAGATTTTAAGCGAATGCTGTTTAGCAGTCTAAGTGGAGGTGAAAAAACAAGAGTAATTCTGGCCAAACTTCTGCTTGAGGAACCGGATATTCTCCTTTTGGATGAGCCAACTAATCACTTGGATTTAAACACAATAATATGGCTTGAAAGTTTTTTAAAGGATTATAAGGGAGCAGCACTTATCATATCACATGACAGATTCTTTTTAGACAATGTTGTTAGCAGAATAATAGAACTAAATGATGACCGGGCAGAAGAATATCTGGGAAATTACAGCTATTATGTCACGGAAAAAGAAAGAAGATTTTTGATAGAGCAAAAGGTTTATCAAAATCAACAGAAAAAAATAGATAGGATGGAGCAACAGATTGAACGTTTTCGTATTTGGGGTGCAATGAGAGACAGTGAAGCAATGTATAAGCGCGCGAAAGAAATTGAAAAACGTCTTGAGAAAATTGATGCCCTAGACCGTCCAATATTGAATAAAAGAAAAATACGCTTCAATCAAACAGAGACAGGAAGGTCCGGGAAAATAGTTATTGAAGCGGTTAATCTTAAGAAAAGCTTTGGAGAACGATTACTTTTTAAAGATGCAAAGGTCAATGTCTTTTACCAGGATAGTGTCTGTATCATAGGTGATAATGGCTGTGGTAAAACGACACTTCTTAAGTTACTGTTAGGAGAAATAGAACCTGAAGGTGGAACAGTTAAGTTGGGTTCACAGGTTATTATCGGTTACCTTCCACAACAGGTTGATTTTAAAGATGAGGATCAGACAGTTTTAGAGTACTTTTCAAGACTTCATAACCTCACTTATGGGGAAGCCAGATCCCAGTTGGCAAAGGTATTATTCTTCAATGAAGATGTAAATAAGAGTATAAAATTCTTATCTGGTGGTGAAAAGAGCCGCCTAAAGCTTTGTTCACTGACGTTTGAAGGGGTTAATCTTTTGATTTTGGATGAGCCTACCAATCATCTCGATATAGAATCACGGGAGGTGCTGGAGGAGACCTTGCTAAATTTTAGCGGAACACTGTTGTTCGTTTCTCATGATCGATATTTTATCGATAAAATTGCGAGTAAAATAATTAAAATCGAGAATTTGACCACGAAGGAATACAACGGAGATTATGCTTATTATCAGGAAGAAGTGAAAAAGATACAAGAGAAACAGTCAGTGTTACAAAATAATTCGGTAAAGCTCCAAGACAGGAATAAAAAAAATCAGACTTGCGCTAACAACTCATTTTCGGAACCGAAGAATGCTAATTCAAAAAATGCAAAAAAGCTGGAGCTTCTTGAAAACAGCATTGAGGAGGTAGAAGAAAAGATTAGGTCCTTAGAGATACTGATTGAAGCGAATAGCTCTGATTGTGTAAGCCTGAAGGAATTATTTGAGGAGAAGGAGGAAGCAAGTAAGGAACTCGAAAAGGCATATACGGAATGGTATAATCAAAATCAGGCTTAACTATTAATAAAGTATCACTGGTTTGGCTCGCCAGTCGCATTATATCTGAATTGGAACTTCTTACTTCTGCTACGAAAGCACTATCTTTGAATAGATTCCAAAGCGATTTTTTACAACGGAGCAACAGCGCAAAATTTATGGAGAAATAAATGTAATCTGTTTATAACACAGGAAGAAAAAATGTTTACAGGAGAAAAAATTATGAAAGCAAATTATCCATTACTAATCGATGAAGCAAACGGTATTATTAGCGCCTGGTATACAAGAATGGAGTAGGCTTGAAATAAGGGATTTTTGAGTTTCACGGGTAAAAACCAGAACTTGAAAATCTCTATTTTGTCGTTCTTTGGGAATTTATCCAAGAATATGTAATTTATAGTTGAGTTAACGGATTAGTTGTGTTACTCTTGAGAAAGACAGGTTAGATGTTGTCATAAGAAGAGCTGGTTGATAAGCTTTTTTGTAATTATATAGTAAGTTAATTTGAAAGGATATGTGCTATGAATCTTTTAAATTCAATCAATGATTTTGGAGCTATTGATGCTGAAAACGACAAGAGACTAATTGAGTATTTCTATCACACTCAAATTCTTGACGAGCTATTTGAATATAAGAACTCCATTGTAATTGGACGTAAAGGATCTGGTAAAACAGCTATATATAAATTTATACAAAACCAAAAGAAGGATAGCTTTTCGCCTTTACTTTTTAAAGATTATCCATGGAAACTCCATGATAAATATAAAAACACTATTGTATCGGCTAGGGAAAGTTATGTTAACTCTTGGACATTTTACTTTTACGTTGAAATTTTCAAGAGAATAATAATTTTGAAAAGCCATATGATAAATAAAGTTGCTTTAAAGAACATTAAAAAGCTAGAAAGGTGGCTTAAAAGAAATTGGGGAAGTTCCAAATTTGATCATAAAGAAGTTATGTCACCACATAAAAAGAAATTTAACTTTACATTTAATCCTCAGATTTTAGGTAACGGATTAGGCTCAGTATCAAGAGATCTAGAGATCAACGAAAATATTTCTGGAACTTTGTCTGAGTATAATAGAAAATTTGATTTGATCTTGAAAGAACTGATAAAGGATTTGCCCTGTTAAATTATATTAGGATTTGACGAGTTAGATTTAGCATATGATCCAGATGATATAAACTATAAAGATAGATTAATTGGCTTATTATTAACCGCATATAGCTTTTTTCAAAATTACCGAGATGGCATAAAAATATTTGTATTTTTAAGAAGTGACATTTTTAATATTTTGGATTTCCAGGATAAAAATAAAATTAAAGATAACATGGTAGTATTTCTGGATTGGGATAGCGAATCAACCTCATCAAAATTAAGCTTGAAGAATTTGATTTCAAATCGAATAAAAACTAATATAAATTCATCATCTGATAATTTCGAGCGAAACTGGAATGAAATTTTTGAAAATAATAATATAGGAAAAAATCAATTCAAATGGAATTTTATAATTGAAAGAACTTTTCATCGCCCTCGTGATATTATCAAATTTCTTAATTTATCATTAGAGCAAGCTAAAACTCGATTACGGAAAGAACCTAATACAATCGATAAAATTACAAATGAAGATATGCATAGTATTAGAGCAAAATATTCCACATATTTGTTTGAAGAACTCAAGGATGAAATAAGCAGCAAATACCCTGATTTCAACAATTATCTTGAGATATTAAGAAATAATCATAGGGTTACCTTTACACGAGATGAATTTGAAAAGAGCTATGAAAATATAAAAAATCGATTGGGTATTACTGAAAGTGATGATGCAATACTAGAACGTTTATATGAATTTAGTATCATAGGTTTTTATAAACCCGGTGGAGGTGGATATGGTGGATCTGTATATAGATTCCAATATAATTCAGACTTTCAAACATTCAATCCACAAGCAAAAAGTTTTAAAGTACATAGTGGCTTTAAGGAATATATGGAATTAATTGAATAACATGTGGTTGGTTGATCCTTTCACAATATAAGTCTCTATATGGATAAAGCAAGGCACTCTACTTCAATTTGAAGAGTGCCTTGTTTGCTTGTTTTACATTATTCTTCCACATCCATGTCCTCTTGAGCTATGTGGAGACAGTAGTTTTGATGACAAGGGGGGAGAAATAAGGAGAGCTGGAAAGGCTTGATACAATTGAATTGGCAAGCCAATTCAATTGTCATGAATAAAGGGCGGGCTTCCAAGGATTGGAGCGTTCCTGATAAGAGGAAGGTTTCATTGTTTGGAAGCCTTTATAAATTATATAGATTAATGAAAGAAAGCAGTAATCAAGCCTATTTGTATTAACTTAATATATTTTCACAAAGAAAATTTTACCTCTTACTTTCAAAAACTTACCACTTAGGTTGTAGCTATTTACATTTTTATAATTACCAATATAATGGCGTTAGTGTGACAATGAAACAATATCTGCAAAAAAATTATAATGTTGTTGTTGACAAATAATATTATATATCATATAGTATTATCAAATCAATAATATTGCAAGCTCTATAAGATTAGGAAGGAATAGTTTTTTGTATCACAGAATCTAATAAAAACAACTTTAAGGGGAGAGAAAGAATGGCAAAGATTATATTAAAGACCAATAAACTCTGTAAGAGCTTTAAATCAGGTACGCAGGAACAACAGGTATTAAAAAATCTTGATATTGAGTTTTATGAAGGGGATTATACTGTTATTATGGGTTCCTCCGGTGCGGGAAAATCCACCTTACTTTACGCATTATCCGGGATGGACAGACCGACAAGCGGAGCAATTCGCTTTTTTGACGCTGAAATTGCGGATCTAAATAACGATAAGTTGGCGGTATTTCGTAGGAAAAACTGTGGTTTTGTCTTTCAGCAGATGTTCTTACTTGATAACATGAGTATTTTAGATAATATATTAGCAAGTGGCCTGTTAATAAGAGGCGACAAAAAGTCAATTATTACAAATGCGAAAGAATTACTACAGAAAGTTGGTTTAACCGAAATGATATGGAGAAAATTCCCGTCTCAACTTTCAGGTGGAGAAAATCAGCGTGCAGCCATCGTTCGTGCCTTGATTAACAAGCCAAGGGTTGTTTTTGCGGATGAACCTACCGGAGCGTTGAATTCTGCATCGGGAAATGCGGTGCTGGATGTTTTGACTGATATAAATAATGATGGTCAAAACATTATTATGGTTACACATGATTTACGTTCTGCTAGACGTGGTAACCGAATCATTTATATCAAAGACGGTGTAATCGGTGGTGAATGCAATTTAGGCAAATATGTAAGCGGAGATAAATCACGACATGAAAAACTCCAAGCCTTCCTTTCGGAAATGGGGTGGTAATGTGAAGAAATTATGGATGCATGCAATTGCGAATATACGTAAAACAAAAGCTTCCTCCACGACTTTGGTAATAATGTTTCTCATAGCGGCACTTCTTTTAAATTCAGGTCTTTTGGTTGTTATCAATTACGGCAGTTATTTTAACAACTTAAAAGAGGAACTAGGATCATCGGACGCATATTTTGCGTTACCGGATAAAATATATACGGATGAAGTTAAAAAATATATTGATGAAAATAAACATGTAAAGCAAACACAAACGCTGGAAGGACTCGTGCTTGAGGCGGATATTTTATCGAAAGGGAAAGAAAAATCCTTCCCAATCATGTTCAGCAATATGGAAGAGAAAAGAGAAATAAGCAAGTGGAAATATGTTGGAGAACATTTACCAGCCGAAGATATGTCTGTTTATGTTCCAGATATTTTTAAAGCAGTAAACGGCTATCAACTAAATGATAAAATAGAACTTAAATATACAGATGAAGAAACAAAAGAAGTAAAAGCGATTACTTTTAAAGTGAAGGGTTATACCGAGGATGTTTACTTCAGTTCGCAAGACACTGGATATATCAGCTTTTATCTGCCGGATGATACCTATCAAAAGGTGAAAGGTATTTTAAAAAACTCAAGTTTCCTCACGCATGTAGTATTTACAAATTTAGACAATGTTAAAAGTGTATCAACAATTGAAAACGGTATCCGGGATTTACTTAATTTAAATTCAGCTTCGTTGATGGCAGCGGATCCGTCTACCATGCTTGTTGTCATTGACCTCGAACTAATCCAATTGGCCCGTTGCATGATGGCAACCATGGTCTCGGCGATGATGGTACTGTTTGCCTCAATTATTGTTATTGTATGCTTACTGGTTGTTCGATTTAGAATTGTTAACAGTATTGAAGAAGACATCATGAAGATAGGTTCGTTAAAGTCGGTCGGTTATACAAGTAGGCAAATAATTCTCTCTATTATATTACAGTTTTCATTGATTGCGGGTATAGGAAGTCTTATTGGTATTGCTCTTTCTTACCCTGCATTACCTGCAGTATCTGCTGTGTTCGAACAACAATCGGGACTAAAATGGGAGCAAAGCTTTGATGCATTTATCAGTGGGATAGCATTCTTAATATTACTGTTGATTGTACTATTCATAGCTTTAATAGCTGCTCGTCGGATCAGTAAGTTAAGTCCTATTCATGCGCTTCGTGGTGAAACCACTTCCCGCAAGTATAAAAGAAATCATCTGCAGCTTGAAAAGGCAAATCGTAATTTACCGATTGCATTAGCCCTCAAATCTGTATTGCAAAGTATGAAGCAAAATGTGATGATTATTGTTATTCTTATCGCAGTTACATTTAGCGGCATATTTGGCGTAATTATGTATTACAATACAACAATTGATACAAAAGCTTTTGCAGAGGTTCCAGGTATGGAAATTTGCAACGCAATTGCTGTGCTTAATCCGGAGATGGATCAAGCAAAAGTAATGAAATCCATCAAAAACATGGATCATGTTTGGAAGGTACAATATTTTGATGAAGTGAAGTTAAAAGTCGAAGGTATGGAAGTTGCTGCTTATGTAATGGATGATTATGGCAGAAAAGAGACAAGGTTGGTATATGAAGGAAGATATCCTAAAAATAAAAATGAAATCACTCTCGCCGGAATATTAGCCGGAAGACTAAATAAAACCATTGGTGATACAGTCACAGTTGGTTTTGGTGAAAATGAAGAACATTTTAAAGTTGTGGGATTATCAAACGGTTCTCAGATGGGCGGATTGAATACCTCTATTCTTGCTAAAGATTATAAACGGCTTAACCGTGAATTTAAGCATCAGTCTTTATATATTTATTTAGATAAAGGAACCGATGCTGAAAAATTCGTTAAAAAATTAGAGAGTAAATTTGATAAGAACATGATGCTCGCTGCTGTTAATTTCGATAAAGGAATGGAAGAGGGGATGGCATCTTATCAGAAGATAGTAGCTGCAATGGGGCTTGCAATGCTTGTGATTACCTTGCTTGTAGTTACATTGGTTTTATATTTTGTTATCAGCTCCTCAGTAATTCGCAAAAAACGAGAGCTTGGCATTCAAAAAGCAATTGGTTTTACCACGTATCAATTAATGAATCAGCTTTCCCTTAGCTTTACGATTCCAATCACGATAGGTGCTGTAATCGGAACACTTCTAGGTGCATTATATACAAACCCGATGATGTCACTTTCCATGAAAAGTATGGGTGTAATGAAAGCGGGATTTATTGTAGATCCTTATTGGGTAATTTCTTTTGGTGCGGCTACCACCTTGTTCTCTTACCTTTTATCCATGCTGATCACTTGGAGAATTCGTAAAATTTCCGCTTATGCCCTAGTTACAGAATAAACATATACCGGCGATTTACCCTATAGTGTCCTACTAAATAGGGTGAAGTGAGAATTGAAACTATAATGTATGAATGCACTCATTCTGAAATGAAAAGGGATGGGTGCATTTTATTGTAGAAAAGATATGATTTCAAAAATGCCGAGAAATAATGAAGAATTGCAGGTGGTCGCTGGGTTTGGTAAAACTAAGATCAATAAGTATGGTGATGATATTTTGAAAATCATGAGCAAATATTAAGGTTTTAATTGTGTTGTTTATTGAAACTATTAAAAAGTGGTGGTATTATTTGGACTAACAGGCAGTATATGGTATAAATAAGTAGTGAATATTTTTACGAAGAAGAACTATTATCAGTTAATATAGGCCAAAAGAAAGGAAGAGAAAAGAAAATGTCAAAAAAAGATGTGGAGTCATATTTTTTAGATGCAAAAGATGCAACAATAAAGAATGATTTTGATGTACTAAAAAGACAAGTGGAAGAATCACCTGAATGTAATGTTAAGGAAGAAGATACATATGGTAAAATAAGGAGATCACTAACCCGTAAATACGGAAAGTATATGAAAAAAGTTGCAAATCAAGAATATGAAGTAATACAAGAAATGATTCTGAAAGATTTTACAAAATACTTAAAAGCCGATCTTAAGAAAGCTTTTCTAGAATTTGTGGAAAGCGAATCGGAGAATAAACCCTATCAGTTTTCCCTTTGTATAAATCCTAATACCTATGACATGTATTGGTGGTCCAATGGAAATACAGAAGAGATATATGAAAACTTAAAGAGTAAAATAAAGAATGATCAAGATGAAAAGTACTATCGTTTTTGTCCGGAAGAAGGATGTGAGTTTGATAATGCAAGCTTTGCTTCCTCAAATGCACTACACGAGTGGCTGTATGAGTTGCATGAAGCTTCAGAAGATGGAGAGATTGAGGATGAGGACTTGGATGAATTGTGCATGACCTTAATAGAAGATCTAAGTGATGGGTTTATTGAGCAAAGCTATCAGACTATGCTGAAACTGAAAGAAGAGGGATTTTTTAAGAAAAACTCTACGATTCCTTTGAAACTGAATTTCTACCTAAGAGAAACGGAACTGGCTGGAGCAGATGAAAAGATTGCTGCATTGAATAGTTAAAAAATCTAGTGATTCAGAAATATGTAATAATTATTACAGTTGCAATGGACAGTTCAAGACGTTTGAGAAAAGGATAATAATTAGTTTATAAATGCTATTTGACAAATCCTCATATTGAAAGTAAATTAAAAGTGAAGGTATGGAGGATAAAAATATGCATTATGAGTTTGAATTATTAAGAAATGGATATACGATTTGTGGTAAGAATTGGGGCCAGGTAAATGAAACTGCTATTTTTTATCGAATGTATTATGTATATGGTGGTGAAGCATATTTCGAGCAGAACGGGAATGTTGTCCAGCTAAGGAAGGGACATTTGTATGTATTTCCGTTATTCTACCCATATTCCCTGTATCATAACAAAGATAATCCGTTTGAGGTTTTATGGTTTCACATTGATATTAAGACGGAATTATATAAGGAATTCATTGATATCCCTATCAAGGAAGGGAACATTTTGTATTTGTTGCTGGAAAGCATAAAGAAGTTAACGGATCAGTCGGAATATTTTAACGAGCTACTGCAGCTTTTTGATGTATTTCTGTTTATGTTGAATCAAGAAGTGCCATTTCACCAAATAGATAGCCATAGACTGCAGGCGGTGATTGAATATATTGAGAAGAATATTGGAAAAGATTTAAATGTGAGTATGCTGTCTGAGTATGTTGGAATGGATCGGTCATATTTCTCGAGGAAATTTAAGAAGATATTAAATATGCCACCAAATCAATATATGATTGCCAAAAAGATGAATGCAGCAGCAATAGAACTAGTGAATGGGGCCTCCGTATATCAAGCCGCTATGGCAGCTGGATATACAGATGAAAAGGCATTTTCAAGAGCTTTTAAAAAGTATATGGAATTACCACCCGCCCAATATAGAAAAAGTCATATTGTGCAACCATAAAGTCACAACGTAAAGTTGTGGCTTTTTTTGTCGGTGATAAAATTAATATATAGTAGAAAGAAAGCAATAACAATATTTAGGTAATTGCGAAACTCATAAATGATAGATATTGTATACTATTACTAAACGATATAGTTTCGCAATTACTTAAATAAGATTAGGGTGTCAAAAGTCAGATACAAACTAGATTAATGAATATATATGCACAAATATTCATCTCACTACATTAATCTGACTTTTGACACCCTAATCTTAAATAACAATATGGCAGGGAGGTATTAAGATGACAATAGTAAAATCAAAGTTTATACAAAGTGAACGTATCCAGAAATTATTAAAGAGAAGTACGGATTTATCCAAGAATGGCAAGCGAAACATATTTGTGGATAATCCAGAGTTTTTAGTATACCATTGGTCTGGTCATAGTGCAGGATTTTCACCGGCAACGGGAGAGATGGCATTAGGAGATGATGAACGTATTAATCTTGGTGACCATAACTGCCGCGTTGATAACGGAATGCCATTTCCATATACAGACCAAATGCCTTCTAAAATCAATGGATTTGAATATACGTCAGCAAATTGGGCAGAGGATTATGCGTTTTTCTTGGATCATAGCCCAGCAGAAGTATATCCGCATGAGACAATTGTTGGAGAATTTCATTGGCAATTGGATGAGGCTAGAAAATTTGTATACCCAGACGAAGTCTCTGATTTGGGATTTTCTCTTCGACAATTAGGAGCAGGTGGAACCAGTTTGGCGCATACTTGTCCCGATTTAAGTATAGGATTAAAAAAGGGATGGTCGGGGTTACTTGAAGAAATAATAGATAGTAAAGAAAAGTGGGTAAGTTATAGAAATGAAGCACGTGTAGAATATCTAAATTCCTTGACAAAGGTACTTGAGGCTATCATCCGATTCACACGAAAGCATGCAAAACGAGCAGTGGAGCTTGCCGAAATAGAGCAGGATTTAGAACAAGAAAAACGGTATCGTAAGATTGCAGATAATATGTTGCAACTGACACTTGGTGCACCGCAAACCTTTGAGCAAGCAGTTCAGTGGATTCAATTGTTCCAGGTAGTAGAAAGAATTAATGGTCATGGTAATGGTTATGGAAGGCTCGATCAATTATTAATAGATTTTTATCGTGATGATGTGAAAAAAGGAATTCTGACAAGGGACGAAGCCAGAGATATTTTAGCAGAATTGTATCTTAAATATGGAGGTAACTATTTCTCCTTTGGTGGGAGAGATAGGGAAAAAAAGGATGCAACAAATGAAATAAGCTGGATTGGCCTAGAAGCTTATGACATGATTGGAGGATACAACCACCTTGGGGTCATGTGGCATAGTGATATGGATGAAGCATATTACATCTATGCCTGTGATGTAGTGACAAGGCATGGATGCGGGGTGCCTACTCTTGTAAATTATGATGTAATGCGTGATTCTGAATTGTATAGTGGTTACAGTTATGAGGATGCATGGAATGTGTCTTACAGTGGTTGCCAATGGTATTGTGCTGTAGGAAGTGAATATAGTGATCATGATCTGAATTCTTTTGTATTAGTAGCTCCACTTCAAAGGGCAATGAAGTATTCTGAAGAACAGGCCTGCCAAGAATTTGAGGAATTTTGGACTATATATACAAAAGAAGTAGAGAAAACCGCTAAAGCCCTTGCTGAATTTAAAAACAAAGTATATTCATGGCAAGATAAGGTATGGCCAGAAATGGTAACTACCTTATGTATGAAGGATACTATTGAAAAAGGTTTAGATATCACTTCCATTGGAGGTGCACATAATTCTTATACATCGGTTAATGTTCTCGGCGTACCAAATGTGGTTGATTCCATTTTTGCGATTAAGAAAGTGATTTTTGAAGAAAAGAAATATACAATGGAGCAACTAAATAAGGCAATAGAGGAAAATTGGGAAAATAATGAAATTATGAGACAGACAATGTTATCTCAGGAAAAGTTCGGTAATGACTTAGAAGAAGTGGATAAGATATATATAAGGGTTGCAGAAAATATTCGAGAGACATTAGAAAAGCAGCATAATATCAAAGGATTTCATTTTAGGGCATCCTTATTCCAGTATATGGGGCATACCTATGCAGGCCCTATGTTAGGTGCAACGGCAGATGGGCGGTTTGCCAAGGAGCCGATTGCCCATGGATGTAATCCAATGCATGGACGTAATACGGATGGAATAACAGCAACAGCAAAATCATTATTAAAAGTGCCATTTGAAAAATACCAAGGTGGTTCATTGCAAATTGAATTGCAGCCCAAATTTTTTGATGGAAAAGAAAATAGAGAAAAATATATTGAAAAGTTTTCAAAAGTATATATGAAAAATGGAGGCGTTCAGATTAATTTCAATGTTATTGATTTAGAAAAACTATCAAAAGCGGTTGATGATCCTAAAAATCCGGAATATGCAGATATTGTAGTAAAAGTAACAGGATATAGTGCTCACTTTGTTGTAATGGATCATGAATTCCAAAAAGAATTTGTATCCCGTGTCAATTATAGTGAGGTGTAAATAGTATTGGGAGGTGAAGGTTAGATATGTCAGAAGGACTCATCTTTGATTTTCATAGAGGGACTACACATGATGGTCCTGGAATGCGAACCTCTGTATTCTTTAAAGGTTGCCCATTGCATTGTGCCTGGTGCCATAACCCAGAAAGTATTAATCCTAATCCAGTGATTCAGTGGACGAAAGCAAAATGTATTGGCTGTATGATATGCAAAACAGGTTGCTCTGCTAAGGCGATTATTTGCAATGAAGAGGGGATTAAAATCAATCAGTCATTGTGCAAGTCTTGTTATACCTGTGTAATGCATTGTCCCTCGAAGGCACTTGTAAAAGTAGGCGAATTATGGAATGTAGAGGATCTGGTCAAAGAAGCTTGTAAAGATGAGATGTTCTTCGAGGATTTTGATGGAGGTGTTACAGTATCGGGTGGCGAGCCAATTCTCCAATACCAGTTTCTTGTTGAATTTCTAAAAAAGCTTAAAATGAGAGGAATACATACCGCTCTTGATACCTCTGGATTTGGAAAAAGAGAAGCATTTATGGCGGTATATCCATACGTTGACACTTTTCTTTTTGATATAAAGTTTATGGATGAAAAAGAACATATAAGCTTTACGGGTGTTAGTAATAAATTAATTTTAAATAATTTGAAAATAATTGTGGATCAGATACAAAGGAAAAGAGATACGGAAATTTGGATTAGAACACCGTTAATTCCAGGAGCAACCGCCACAGAATATAACATCTCACAGATTGGAGATTTTATACAACGAGAAATGATAAATGAAATAAGCAGATGGGAATTATGCACCTTTAATAATGTATGTCGCGACAAGTATAAGAAATTGAACCTAGACTGGAAATATGCGAATACACAACTTATGAAGCAACAGGAAGTTAATAGTCTTTCTAATATAGCTCGGATCTATGTTGGGGATAAGGTGGTTGTATCCGGTCTGACAGGCAAGTAAATTAAAGAAAGTAGATTAACAAAAAGATACCTTTCCGCCAAGTTTCCACTAGGTTCAGATGGTATCTTTGTTGTCGGTTCAAGGCGTATGGAGACTGTTATTCTTTTGTCCCAATAAAAACCCAAGGATAGTCCCTTGATAGTTTTATTTAATACAAATGCAGTTAATTCATTTATGCACTAATATTAAGAATGCACTATATTTTCAGGGAGAAGTTCTATTAAGTTACCTACTTTATCATATAGCTTTAAAAAGTCAACGATTTTATAGGTTAGACAAATCATAAACATATCTTCTTCCTCTAGAATATTCATTTCTGAAATTTCTTTAATTCGCTCTAGCCTATGGAGCATTGTATTTTTATGAATATAAAGTTTTTTTGCCGCTTTAGTGATACTAAAAGAGTTATTAATGAATTCATTAAAAGTAGAAAAGTATTCTGTGGAGTTTTCTTTATCATGTTCTAATAATTTCAGTATACCTTTATGGCAGTAATCATATAAAGAAGTATTAGCGCTCAGCTTATTTAGCAGATATATATGGTAGTAATCGTCATAATAATGAATTAAGGAACCGGAATCAACAGCATTTCCAATATAATATGCTGTCCTTGCTTGCTGATAATATGTCCTTAACTTTTCAAGACTTTTAAATTCAAAGCTTACTCCTGCATTTAACTGATTATCCGATAGAAGGGGAGATATATTATCCCAGATAGAGGTTAACTCCTTTTTGTCATCATAGTTCATTAATAATATTATGGCATCGTTAAGATAAATCGTCTTAAAGTAGGAAAATAATCCTTCTAAATTTCGACGCAGATAGTCCACTTTTAAACGGGTATCAGATTTCTTTTCTATAGGAATATAAATAACATAGAAATTCTTTCTAGGAATCCAAAGAGAGGACTTTAATCTTTCCTTTAGGATCACATTATTTATGTCTAGTCCATTAATAAGTTCTATTAATAAATTCTCATACAAAGACCCTGTTAGACTCGAAATAACTGGGTCCTTTGCTAATTCTAGGGATAATACAGAACATAAAATCTGAGCAAGTTTTACATCCTCTTCATCAAGTTTGTGATTCACTTCGAATATACCGATATATGCAACTATTTTACCAGAAACCATTACTTTTCCCAGTATACGACTCATATGCTTACCAATACCTGTATTAACAATAATGGGTGTATTGTTATAAGCAATCTTTTCAATAACCTTTTCTCTGTTAAACTCTTTTACCACCTCAAAGGATACATATCCGAAGGATACTATTTCATTCCAAATAGGATCATTCACAGCTACTTTAGAATAGGCCAAGTTCCTAAAGGAGGAATCCGATAGAGAAATGGGGTTATTAATTACGTCGGAAGCGACATCAATAATATGATTGACCCCTTTTCCGGAAACGAGTGCTTCATAAATTCTGAGACATTTATCCTTAAAATATATTTCTTCATTGTTGTAGTCGTTTATAGCCATAAAGATCTCTCTTTCTATAGTTGATTTCAATAAGATTAGAGTGCTATAACCATCAAAGAAAACAGTGAATACACGTTTCTATATACAAATGGCGAAGACCGTGCGAGGGTGGTTCATTCACTCTAATTCTATTATTCCTAGCTAAATATGATAATAGCACAGCATTGTTAATATAATATCATATTTTTATCACAATGTATTCTTCTAATAAACATGATATTTTAATAAAGGATTGTTATAAAAATAACAAACAACTAGGAGGGCCTAAAATGAGTTACAAAAACCTATTAAAACACGGAAAAATAGGAAATATGGAACTAAAGAATCGTATGATTATGCCGGGTATGGGTACAAATCTTGCAGCGGCTGATGGAACAGTTTCTGATGTAATTGTTAATTACTATGCAAGAAGAGCAAATGGCGGAGTAGGACTGATTATTACAGAGGTATGCTGTCCAGTACCGGAGGGAAGAGTTATCCCTGGTGAAATAGAGATTACTAATATGAGCTTTATGCCAGGGCTTAGCCGTATACCTCATGCTGTTCATTCAGGTGGAGCAAAGGTATGTCTACAGCTTGCCCATGGCGGATGCTTTTCCAGTGAAAGTGTAACAGGGGTTCAACCGATATCTCCTTCAGGAGTAGGAACTTTCCAGCTTCCTGATGATACACCAAGAGAAATGACGATAGAAGAGATAAAGGAATTAATCGAAAAATACGGTTTAGCTGCGGGGAGAGCTAGACAATGCGGATTTGATGCAGTCGAGCTTCACGGAGCACATGGCTATATGCCATTACAGTTTTTGTCAGGTTATACCAATAGAAGAACGGATGAGTATGGTGGCAGTCTTGAAAATAGAGCGAGATTTGCATTAGAAACTATCCGTTCAATCAAAGAACATGCAGGAGAAGATTTCCCTCTAATTTATCGTTTATCCGCAGATGAGGATGTTCCTAATGGAATAACTTTAGAAGAAGCATGTACCTTTGCAAAATGGGCACAGGAAGCAGGTGCTGATGCTATCCACGTCAGTGCCGGAACCTGGGATTCCAGATTACACAAATACAATGATGTAATGACGAACGGAGTGTCAGCAGATGGTAAGAATTTAAGTCAAGGAGTTGCTACTTCAATGTGGGTTACTCCAAACTATACACCTAGAGGAACTCTTATAAAACTAGCTGCTGCGGTTAAGAAAAGTGTAGATGTTCCTGTAATAGCAGTATGCGGTATATCACCAGAAATGGGTGAAGAAATACTAGAAAAGCATGATGCAGACTTTATTGCAATCGGACGCCAGACGATTGCTGATCCAGAGTATGCCAATAAAATTGCAGCTGGAAAGCCTGAAACTATTCAGCGTTGCCTACGCTGTAACGAATGTCTGGGAGAGGTTATGTCCTCCAGAGGGATATCCTGTGCAGTAAATCCAGAAGCTGGTAAGGAATATGAAAGCTATATTGAAGTCGTTCCTGCTAAAACAAAGAAAAAAGTAGCAATTATTGGTGCAGGTCCTGCTGGTTTACAAGCTGCATTAACTGCTAATGAAAGAGGCCATGAGGTTACTCTATTTGAAAAAAACGAAAGACTTGGAGGAGCATTATACTATGTAAGTATTCCTGATTTCAAACAGGATTATCAAGATTACACAAAGTATTTAGTAAATGCTGTAACAAATAGTGGCGTAGCTATTGAAACCGGCGTAGAAGTAAAATCAGAATTATTAAAAGAAAAAGGGTTTGATACGGTTATAGTTGCTACAGGAGCATCCACTTTCGTACCAAGAATCAAGGGTACTGAAAAAAATGGAATATTAGATCCTCTTAATGTTTTGGATGGAGAGATTCCGAAAGGTAATGATGTAATAGTTTGCGGTGCTGGCATGGTTGGTTGTGAAGTAGCAATGTTCCTTTCAGAAAGAGGCAAAAATGTTACAATCGTAGACTTATTACCTGAACCAGCGATAGAGTTAGCTATCTATACAAAATGGGTACTCAATGCAAAACTTGCAGAGTTAGGTGTTAAGGTAAAAGTAAACCACAAGATAGAAGAAATGACAGACAAGTATATAAAATGCTCAGTAGATGGTAAAGATATGGAATACAAAGCAGATGCCGTTATCTGTGCATTAGGAATGAAGTCTAACAGAAGTTTGTTAGATGATTTAAGAGAAGATTCTCAGGGAATGGAAATCATACCAGTAGGAGATATCAATAAACCAAGAAAGATACTTCAGGCAGTACATGAAGGTTACCATGCTGCAAGAAGGATTTAGAGAAAATTAATCTATCATAAAAATGCAAATAGTTTTCCAAAAAGGAGAAAGCTGCTGATAAACTTGCAGAATGGGCGGCTGCACAACCTAAAGAGGGAAAATTCCCATTGGTAGAAAGGCAAGTAAATTTGAAAAAGTAAAGGTTGGAACGCACTAAATAGTGCGTTTTAACCTATGAAGAGGTACTTACTGCTGAATCAGTAGAACTAATTACGATTACAACACCAGCTATAATTGCAACAATACCCGCGAATTGATGTATTTGCATTTTATCATTTAAAATAAATATTGATAGAAGAGTACTCACTAAAAATAGTGTTGATGAAAAGAGGGGCTGAGCGATGGAAAGCTTTAATTGGGTTAGTCCCTTACTGTATAGCGGAAATCCAAGACAGAATAAAAGAATGGCCAAGGCAAATCCCAAAATCCCAAAATGATTATTGCTTTTTAACATTGATGTTGATAACTTTAAAATAAAAGTTCCTGATGCCTGAATACATCCGCCTAATATAACAATGCCTATTGATTTCTTATTCATAGTGATATTCTCCTTTATTTAAGAAATTACTGTAACTATTCCTGATACAATAACAACAATTCCTGCGATTTGTCGTATGTTAATTTTTTCTTTAAAGATAAGTATGGAAAGTACCGATGAGGTAACAAAAATAACAGCAGAAAATGTTGGCTGTGCGATACCAAGATTTAATGCAGATAATCCAATAGTATACATTGGAAAACTAATAAAAAACAGAATACCGCATAGGGTAAAATAAATCAGATGAGACTTTGATCGGTTATTCTTATTATGTTTTTGCATTGCTGCTTTTTTCATAAAAGCAATAGCTAATCCCTGCAGAATAGCAGAGAATATTATCGTTATAATATATATCATTGTATACTCCTCTCTTTACGTAAAATGTTTATTATCATATCCGCTTCCGGAAGTCTTAATTCTAGATTTTGATTATATCTGAATAGAATTAGCCCTTGGATCATAGCCCAGTACATTGTAGATAATTTATCAGAATCACCACTAATTATTTCACCAGACGTTTGTCCCTTATGAATTAATTCTTTAATTATATATAATGGAGAATAACTCGTTGGGATCATCTCTTTCGCTTTGATGGGAACATCATCCGAAATTGTTGAATTAATCATAAATAACCATCTTAATGCATTTTCTTCTGCATCTGTTGAAATTAAATTTCTCTCAGTTATTTCTTTAAGTATTTCAAGCGGACTCCCTTCTATTTTAGATATTCTATTGAATGCTGCAGAAGACATTTCTATGGTCTGGCGCATTACTTCAATGAAGATTTCCTCTTTGGATTCAAAATAATGATGAATTAGACCGTGACTTAAATTTGCTTCGGTAGAAATGTCAGTGATTTTAGCTGCTTTTAAACCTCTTTTAGCAAATACTTTAAGAGCAGCATCTAAAATCTGCTTTTTTCTATCATTTCGGATCACGGTACATTGATCAGCTGTTTTTGGCATATGTGTTACTCCTTTTTTATTGGTTGGATATATAACCAATATATTCTTTATGATAATTTTTGTCAATACTTTTTCAAAAAGCATTTATAAATACATATACCATCTTACGGATATTATGTAATGTTTACCTTATGCAAGGGGTTTAAAATCCATAGATATAATATGTTCATGCATACAGCTTTGAAAGGGCAGAGATTCTAAAGTATATAACTAAAAGTAGTAATAGAATAGCTTATAAAATGATACGATAGATATTCCATTATTGCTTAATTTGCAATATAATAAAGTTGATTCAGGTTTCCATTTGCGTTAATTCAGGTTTCTATTTGATAGGCATCTACTTTAGGAAACCTTATTATATTACAAAATAGTTATTAAATTATAATATATGGCTTTTATAGAATATGGAAAGGTTGAGGTGCAGTTTAGTGAAAAGTATTACACAACGTATGATATTGCTATTTCGTATATGTATTACAGGTATAGTAATAATTGAATGTGCTATGAAACATAATCCAGTCTTAGTCTGTGGAATTATAATACTTTTCTTAAATGAACTATTGCGGCATTACTGGATTAAAAGCCGATTTGGTATTCTCTATTATTTATCCATTACAATGACAATAGTAGGAGCTGGGTTCGTTGCCTTTTGGTTAAATTCATTGCCGGCAGGCATATATTATTTATTTCCCTTAATTGAGCTTATTATCGATAGTGACAAAATTATATATCCGTTAACTATTTTGCATATAGGGTTATTCATGATTACAAACTATTTACTTAAGGATCTGACATTAAGAAATCTGATCACATATATTTCAATTTTTATGGTAATATATCTATATCGTAGAAATATCGAAGAAAAACGTGTAATTGAATTGATAAATCATGAACTTATTAATGCAAACATACAATTAAAGGAATATGCTGATAATATAGAGAAAACAGCGAAGAT
This sequence comes from Bacillota bacterium, assembly GCA_023393095.1. Taxonomy (GTDB): domain Bacteria; phylum Bacillota; class Clostridia; order Lachnospirales; family Lachnospiraceae; genus Mobilitalea. The sequence continues at coordinate 11,682 of JAEWMT010000015.1, read as the reverse complement.
TAAGGAAAGAACACGTATAGCTCAGGAAATGCACGATTCAATCGGGCATGGGTTAGTTGCACTTTCTATGCATTTGGAATTCATACAACAGACTCTTGATCATGATAAAGAAAAGGCATGTATATCGTTAGATAAAGCTTACACGCTGTCTTTGCGCTGTATACAGGATTTAAGAGGTGCTGTTAGTGTTTTAAAAGAAGATAAAGCAGAAAATAATTTGAAATTATCTATTAACGAGTTGATTCATAATATTGATCAAAGCAGAGCAAAAATATTATTGACATTTGATAATCAGGCTGAAAAGGTCAATATAGAAGTAAAGGATTGCATATACAAAACGATTCGAGAAGCAATTACGAATAGTTTGAAGAACGGTAATGCGAATGAGATACATATTGAGGTCACAAATCATGATCATATATTATCAGTTATTATTAAGGACAATGGGACAGGCTGTGATTATTTTGTAAAATCACATGGTTTGTCTGCAATTGAGGAACGAGCAGAAAAATGGAGTGGCCTTGTATCTTATGAAACAGGAAAAGGACGTGGATTTATATTAAGGATGGAAATACCTATTGATTAGGTAATTGCGAAGCCAATAAATTATAGATATTGTATACACAGCAAATACTATTGCGAAAACTATACAGTTTCGCAATTACCTAAATACTAGAAAGAAGGAACTATATGATTACGATAGTAATTGCAGATGATCAGGATATCATCAGAGAAGGCCTAAAAATGATTTTGAGTCTTGATGAGAACGTAAAAATTATTGGTGAAGCGGCAAACGGAAAAGAACTTTTGAGAAATCTTGAATATGAGCAGCCGGATGTCATACTAATGGATATTCGTATGCCGGTAATGGATGGAATAGAAGCTACTGCAATTGTTAAAAGATTATATCCAAATATCAAAATCATTATTCTCACTACTTTTGAAGAAGATGAATACATATTCGGTAGCTTAAAAAACGGAGCAGATGGCTATGTTATGAAGGACTCTGGATCAAAAGCAATCCTGAGTGCTATTCAAGTTGCATGTTCAGGTAATATGATATTGGATTCTTCAATAACAGGGAAAATTATTAATGTCATATCAGGATTCGACGCTTCGAAAAAAGTGTTAGTGGATTTGAACAGCATATTAACACCTAGAGAACTGGAAGTAGTAAAGCAACTTCTTTTAGGAAAAAATAATAATGATATTGGAAAATCTTTGTTCTTAACGGAAGGAACAGTTAAGAATTACATTTCGCATATTCTTTCAAAACTGGAACTAAACAGCAGGGCTGAATTGCTCGTCTATCTTCAGAATTTGCACTTAGAGGATTGATAATAAATACCTGTGCAGTGTAATAAATTAATGACTAAAGTCAATGTTTAGTCATTACTTTAGATTCTTTTCTAAACGTCCGGATAGTTGTATCATTAGTTAAAAATAAATGAGAGGTGCGAAAATGAATACAACTACTAATTCCGAATCAAAAGTAAAATCTAAAAGAATATTGATTGAAACGATAATTATTATGTTAATTACTATTTCGTCAGTATTTGTATCAAATGTTTTCCTGAAGTATATGCTTGAAGCACCGGCATTCTTATATTTAATAATAGAAATGCTGGTTCGCCGTAGATCACTGCGTGATCTTGGTTTTAAGATATCTCAAACGCCAAGTGATATGCTGAAGAATATTCCATTAATCTTTCTTGTTACTATTGTATTACAGGTAATACCATTACTAATGGGAAAAGTATTTATGCCGGAGTATATTAGTCATTTAAGAGAAAGAATGCCATCTGCTTTACAGAATTTTTCATTTAAATCTATTTTGGTTCTTGTCATAACATTAATTATTACTTCAATTGTTTGTTTATATGAAGAAATGATTTATCGAGGCTTCTTTATTGAGAGATTAAGTTGGTTTATGAAACCGTATGCAGCAATAGCTTTTTCAACTTTTCTTTTTGCATTCATGCACTTTACTCCGGGTAATCTGCCTATTGTTTTGTTTGATCTTACCTTTGTCTTATTTGATGGTATTATTTATAGTGTTATTTATATTAAGACAAGAAATATTTATGCGTCTTTTCTTACACATATGATTGCTGATATATTCGGAATAATAATGTTTCGATTACTACTATGTTAGACAAAGAATAAGCGATTTACTAACCTGAGCTTTGAAATTGTTGAATTTCAAGGCTCTTTACGATTATAAAAACATTAGCTACTCGTACGTTTTCAGAAAAGTTTTGTACTTTTCAATAATATGCGATATAATAATTACTTCAAATAGTACTTTAATAGCAAACCAATAAGTTTATGGCGGAAAGGATTGATTAGGTTATGATTTATTATTTTTCGGGTACTGGAAACTCAAAATGGGTTGCCAAGCAGCTTGCTTTAAAAACAGGTGATATTGCGGTCAATATGGTTGAGCGTTCCGTAGTCTCATCGATCAACAATCAAACCATCGGTATTGTTTTCCCCATTTACGCATGGGGAGTGCCGGAACCGGTATTAGAGTTTTTAAAAAAGCTTGTGGGTAAGTCCGCATATACTTTCGGAGTGTGTACCTGTGGAGCTGACGCGGGCAATGCCATGGATAAATTAAGCAACATTATTCCTTTAAATAGCAAGTATTCTGTTGCGATGCCCAGCAATTATATTATGGGAGCAGATGTGGAAAGCGACGAAATTATAGTCTCAAAGATTGCCAAAGCCAAAGAAAAACTTGATGCTATTGCAGAGCAGGTACTTGCAAGACAATCTGTCGATGATGTCAATAAAGGCAATTTACCATGGATAAAGTCCAATCTTGCTAACTTCGGATTTAACAAGTTTGCCCGCAGCACAAAGCCATTTAATGTCACAGACAGCTGTACAGCCTGCGGACAGTGCGCCAAAAACTGTCCCGCAAATACTATAAGGATCATAGACGGAAAACCACATTGGAGCAAAAAATGCTATCAGTGTACAGCATGTATCAATTGCTGCCCGGTAAAAGCGATTGAATATGGAAAAGCAACATTTGCAAGAAGTAGGTATCAGTTCAAAGATTATTAAAATCAGTTTGCAAGTAGTCAGTTTAGATGTTTTTTGAGGTTGAGTGCAGGCATAATCATATTTATGTATTTCAATAAAAAGGGCAAGAATTCAGAAGTAAAAAAACAGACATTTTTCTATAATGAGAATTAACCAGAAACGGTAATTCTTTTAGAAAAAAGTCTGTTTTTTTATGAATAAGGAGGTATTACAAAAAATGTTTGATTTAGGAAACTGTAACGATGCAGTATTGGTATTAATATGTTAAAGGAGTTGGATTCTGAATTAAAAAGCCGTGGGATTAATATCGTCAAAGTAGTTGATATATCCATGCTATCTGCTAACGAAAATCGAGGGTTTAGTGTTGCTATTTTGATAGGAGCCTCTTTGAGCCCTAGTTATATTTATCGGCTATCAAAAGAAAACATTTTAGACTATTCAGAGTATTCTGATAAGGAGAATGCTGTTGATAAACTTGCAGAATGGGCAGCTGATTATATCAAAGCACAAGGATACAAAGCATATGCTCAATCGGAAAGTAATCTTATCAATGGATTTTACGATGTTGATACAAAAACTACTCCTCTACCACATAAAAAAATTGCTATGTTGGCGGGATTGGGGTGGATCGGAAAAAGCAATCTACTAATTACACAGGAATATGGAAGTGCACTGTGTATGTGCAGTATACTGACAAATGCACCATTATCTACCCAGAATAAACCAATGATACAGTCTTTATGTGGAGAATGTAATGTTTGCAAGGATATTTGTCCAGCAAAGGTTATTCATGGGTCTCAATGGGAAGCAGGTATTAATAGAGATTTCATTGTTGATGTATACCATTGTGAGACCTGTCTAAAATGCTTGGCCAATTGTATATGGACACAGAAGTATATGACAAATTGGTTCGAAACAGAGGCTAGTACATTGTTAAAAAATGCGACGAAATAGCCTTTACAGTATCCAATAGAATTAGAGTGGAGCTTTAGATTAAATTAAAGCTAGAAGGGATTTAAAAAAGTGCAGGAAGAGATAATAAAAATGAACCAACTGACAAGAGAAAAAAAGGAGTCTTATGTAGGCTATTGTGAGGCTGAACTTGTAGATGATAATTTGAGAACTACATTTCCTATGTCAATTATGTATCCTACAGATCAGGAAGGAAAGATAGAAGCGATTGGTCCGTTTCACTTGGACGTATCAATAAATGCACAACCTAAAGAGGGAAAAAACCCGTTGGTATTGATATCTCACGGAAGTGGAGGTGGTAATTTACTTTATAGAACTCTTGCTCATTATTTAGCACGCAATGGTTTTATAGTAGGAATGCCTGAACATCCATTCAATAATTTCAATGATAATACTTTGGAGGGTACTGTAGAAAATTTGGAAAGCAGGCCAAGACATATTAACGTTGCTATCGATTGGTTCATTGAAAGTGAGAATTTCTCAAAGATTATAAAATCAGATTCCATATCTATAATAGGTCATTCTACTGGCGGATGTACTGCATTATCAGTGGCAGGAGGTATACCAACTTCACTGCCTAATGAATCTTTGGATGGAAAACCCAAACAGATAAATGTAGCACATGACAGAAAAATCCGTTCCATTGTTCTTCTAGCCCCAGGAACAGTATGGTTTCAGGAGAAGGGATCTTTAGACGGAGTAGATATTCCAATTTTAATGATTACTGCCGAAAAAGATCAATTCATTCAACCTAGCCATGCACAGATTGTTTTGGACGGAGTTGTTGATAGAAGTAAAGTGGAGTATAAAATTATTGAAAATGCTGGGCATTTCTCTTTCTTGAGCCCATTTCCAGAATGCATGATAACACCTGAATTTTTCCCAGCCCAGGATCCTGTTGGTTTTGACAGGCAGAAGTACCATAATGAACTTAATCTAGAGATATATAATTTTTTAATAAAGTAAAATAAAATATGATTTTAGGGTTCTCCTTACGTATACAAACCAATACTGTTGGGATGTGCTACATATCGTGCCTGTATTATTTCGAGGCGCTCTTTAGATGCCCTAGTCAAACGAGTATATATGGAATATAAAAAATATTGATAACTACAGCCGGACAGACTATGGTAAACTGTCCGGCTAAATTTTTATAGCCACCCTGTTATGAACACTTTAATAATTTTGATATTTATACTATTGTGGTATATAATGGAATCAGCATGAATAGCTGAAGGAGTACAACTTAGTAAATATGTTAATGACGAATTGCGACTTTGGAATATCTAGATAATAAGTTAAATACAATTGAAATTAGAGAAAAAAAGAACGATTTATGGTATTGGAGTTAGAAATTTAAAACTTAGTGAAAATCCGTGAACCATCGAATATAAAAATCAATTAAGTTTATGTCTGGAGGAGTTAATGGCAACCATAGGTATAGATTTAGGAACGACAAATAGCCTTGCGGCTTATTGGACAGGCAGTGGTCCACAATTAATTCCAAATGCTTTTGGCAAACAATTAACACCATCAATCGTCAGCGTTGATGATAATGGAGAAATTCTTGTGGGAGATATTGCGAAGGAACGCCTTATAACGCATCCACATATGACCGCTGCAGCATTTAAACGATTTATAGGCACAAAAAAAGAATATCATCTGGGTAGATATAGTTTTTTACCGGAGGAGCTTTCTTCCTTTGTACTTAAGTCCCTAAAGTCCGATGCCGAAGCTTTTTTAGGAGAACCGGTAGAAGAGGCCATTGTAAGTGTCCCGGCTTATTTCAACGATATGCAAAGGAAAGCGACAAAAAATGCAGCTGAGCTTGCCGGTTTAAAGGTTGAAAGGTTAATTAGTGAGCCTACAGCTGCTGCCTTGTCCTATGGTATCCACCGTCTTGATACAGATACAAAATTTTTGGTATTCGATCTGGGCGGAGGAACCTTTGATGTTTCCATTCTGGAGCTGTTTGATGGAGTAATAGAAGTAAAGGCGATCTCGGGGGAAAATTTTCTTGGTGGCGAGGATTTTACCGATCTGCTAGTTTCATATTTTTTTGAAACCCAGCGCTTGGATAAGGAAGGCGCAGATCTTAAAACAAGATCGGCAGTTTATAAACAGGCTGAGCTGTGCAAATATGCATTTAGTGAAAGTACATACGGTAACATGAATGTTGTTATCAGCGGCAAAAATCTTAAACTCGATATCGATCGCGCACATTTTGAAAGACTTGCGGGTCAATTGTTGTTCCGTATCCGCAGTACTGTCGAGCGGGCTTTGCGAGACTCATCTTTATCGCCTGAAAGTATCAATGCAATTGTTCTTGTGGGTGGTGCCTCAAGAATGTCACTAATAAGGTCTGCTGTTGGGAAAATTTTTGGAAAGATACCGTTTTCAAGTGTGAATCCGGATGAAGCTATAGCGTTAGGAACTGCGGTTCAGTTGGCCCTTAAAGAGAGAAATGCTGATGTAGGTGAAATCATTCTGACCGATGTTTGTCCTTACACCCTCGGAACCAATGTATCTAAAGCTATGGAAAGAAACCAGTATGAATCGGGCTTTTTCCTTCCCATAATTGAGCGAAATACTACTATACCGGTAAGCAAGGTAGAGCGCCTTTATACCGTGAGCAATAATCAAACCAAAATCTGTATTGAGGTTTACCAAGGCGAAGGCAGAAAGGTTGAGGATAATATCCTGCTAGGCGAGTTGAATATTAACATTCCGCTTGCACCAGCTGGCGAACAATGTGTGGATATCCGATACACGTACGATATTAACGGAATATTGGAAGTTGAGGCGGTAGTAGTAAAAACAGGGGATAAGGAAAGGCTTGTCATAGAAAACAACCCCGGAATGCTGACGGAGAAAGAAATTGAAGAACGCCTGAAGGCTTTGGAAAGCATCAAGATACATCCGAGAGAAAAGTCTGAAAACAGGTTACTGCTTGCCAGGGGCGAACGTTTATACGAGGAACTCCTTGGTGAAAGGCGTGCTTATGTAGGTGAATTGCTTACTCAATTTGATAGGCTGCTTTCCCAACAAAATGAAAGTGATATCAAAAGAGGGGCAAAGAAATTAAAGATGTGCCTTGACGAACTAGAGAGGAAGGTGGATTTTGAATGACATTTTGGAATGTTCTTGAAATAAGTCCAACAAAAGATGAAACATTAATTAAAAAGGCTTATGCTCAAAAGCTAAAGCAGCATCATCCGGAGGATGACCCCCAGGGCTTTCAGCAATTGAAGGAAGCCTATGACAGTGCAATAAAGTATTCCAAAGCCCGGCAGGAGGATGAACGGCTTATCTATAATAACTTAGAGCCTACTGCTGACTTTATAAATAATCAGGTCGAGCTCGGTTTCAGACCGGAAGCAGTCCTTTATAGTAATCAAATAAGATCTATTTATGATAACCCGTTAACCCGTAATGATATTGGAAGCTGGGAGGCTCTTCTGGAATCCGAAACCATGTGGAATATTCAAAATAAATCGCTGGCCAGCGACATTTTACAGAGCTTTATCCTTCAAAATCATGTTGCACAGCCTGTATTGAAGTATTTTGATGAGTATTTTCATTGGAGCGAACAGAATGGTGCTTTTTATGCTCTTGTAAGAAATGATCTGCAATTTGCAGTAAACTATGGTGATCTAAACATTGTAAAATATGTATTAGAAAACGGTGCGGATATTGAACAAAAGGGAAACAACAAAAAGACGCCGTTAAGGCAGGCGGCGGATTACAGTTATGTAGATATACTGCAATATCTGGTTGAGCAGGGGGCCAATGTTAATGCTAGAGACGATGATGATTGGACGGCATTGATGAATGCTGCCCGCTATAATCGGCTGGAAATTGTACGATGCTTAGTTGAAGGAGGCGCGGATATTAATGCATCTAGGAACGATACCTGGAATGCATTATTATATGCGGCTGAAAAAGGGTACAACGAAATTGTGACGTATCTACTTGAAAAAGGGGCGGACAGTTCATGGCTTGACTTACCCTTTTCAAGCGGCGTGGGTCTTCTTGAAAGAGTGCGCTATTTGGTGGAAGTGGAAAAGCAACCTTTGGAACAGACTGGTAATACGGGATACACTGCACTAATGATGGCTGCAATAAAGGGTAAAAAGGAAGTTGCAAAATATTTGATTGAAAAAGGGGCGGATATCGAAGCAAGGGATAAGATTTATTATACTCCTTTAATGCATGCAGCTATCAATAATCAAAAAGATATGGTGGATTTATTGTTGGAGAAGGGAGCTGATCTTAATACAAGAAGCTTTCTTGATGCCAGTATTCTCATGCACTGTGCTGGGGAAAAACACTACAGTCTTATGAAATACCTTATGACGAAAGGATTTGATCTGGAGGACAAGGATATACAATGTAAAACACTTTTAACCTCCGCCGCAATGGATGGTGACGAGTATTTGGTCAGGTATCTTTTGGAGTTGGGTGCTGACTTTGAATCAAAAAGTTTAGACGACCAGACTCCACTTATGTGGGCAGTTTTTAGTGGAAATATAAACATAGTTGAACTGCTTCTACAGAAAGGAGCAGAGCTTGAACATAGAGATACCTCCGGTAAAACTGCATTTTTGTGTGCAGCTGAATATGGCCGCATAGAGTCGTTGAAATATTTAATACAGCACCATGCTAACATAAACGCTGTGGATAATGAAGGAAACACTGCATTGGACCTTGCTGCCCGCTACAAACATAATGGTGTAATTAATTATCTTATTGAGATTATGGGCACCGATCGGCTTGACATATTCCTATCAATTAAGGCTGGTTTAAAAGACAGAGTAAAATATTTTGTTGAAAAAGAAAAAATTAATCTGGAGCAACTAGACAAGGACGGGTATACGGCATTGATGTGGGCAATAAAATGCAAGAATTCTTCCTTGGTTCGGTATCTTTTAGAGAAAGGTGCAGAGACAGAAACAAGGGGACCACAAAACGACACGGCATTAATCATCGCATCCGACGAGGGTATGTTAAAATGTGTTCAAATCCTGATTGAGTACAAGGCTGATGTTCACGCAAAAAATGATGAGGGGTACAGTCCATTTTATAGCGCATGTTTAAGCAGGAATTGGGGAGTGATTAGATATTTTGTGGAAAATGGTGCAGACATAGACGACAGGAGTAACGGCCTGTGGACACCACTATTTATTGCAGCGGAAGATGGGGATAAAAAGGCAGTACAATATTTTCTGGATCATGGGGCTGATATCAATGCTAGGGATGATGAAGGAATGACTCCATTCATAGCAGCTCTAGATTGTGAGGAAATAGATGTTATGCGCTATCTGGCCAAAAGAGGTGCAGATATTGAGGCAAGAGATAATTCAGGAAAAACAGCATTGGACTATGCAATAGAGTTTGAAATGAAAGAGGTAGAGAGATTTATTAGAAACTTGATGAAAAAAAAGGCTAAGGAAAGTTGACCGGATGGATATATAACTCAGGAGGAAATTATATGTCAGATCAGAAGTATCAGGAGGAGTACATACGAAGAATTCATAAAGTGCAGGATTACATCGAGCATCATTTAGGGAATACACTATCCTTAGAGGAACTTTCTGATACCGCCGGGTTTTCCAAATATCATTTCTGTCGGATCGTTCAGGGCATATTACATGAACCATTAGGTCATTATGTGAACCGGATTCGCATGGAGAAAGCACTGTTTTTATTGGCACACCGGACAGATAATAATATGACCGACATAGCCTATGAACTTGGACTTTCGGATTCGGCCGTATTTTCCCGGGCATTTAAAAATTACTATGGCGTCAGTCCAAGAGGATATCGGAAGGAATATAGCAAGGATTGCAAAGATTCTTTTATATTGTCTGAGTACAATAAGAACACAGCAAAAAAGGAATGGGAATATAATCCGTTTCCTGTTACCGGGCAGATTACAATTGAAAACCTAGATGAGAAACAGGTGGCTTATGTGAGGCATACAGGCACTTACGAGACATTAGCAAAAGAATATGGAGGTCTGATGCAGACGTTATTTAATCATGCTAAAAAACAGCACCTTCTTGTAGAAGATCAGAACTGGATACTTGCCATATATCATGACAATCCCGAATTCGGAGAGGAGAGTCAGTTCCGTACCAGTCTATGTTTGACGGTGCCAGAGGACATTCGCATTCAGGAAGATGGAGTCCTTGGAAGGATGAAATTAGAAGGTGGTCTGTATGCGGTCGGACATTTTCAAATTCAGCAGGAACAGTACAGCGGTGCTTGGAATTACATGTATCAGGAGTGGTTAACATGTAGTGGTTATGTTCCAAGAAACTCCTATCCATTTGAAGTGTATCGTAACGATCCGTATGCCAATGAGAATCATATCCATGAGGTGGATATCTACGTTCCTATTGAGACAATTCATTTCTAATATACGGCAAATTAATTTAGTGAAATGCCGGAGGGTATTTTCTATTGCTTCTAGGAGACAGTATAAAAATATATCCAGTTTCCCTAAAATCACAAATGCAACTTCATCATTTCCTTTGCTTAATGACTATCCAATTTTCACTCTCTGAATAAAATATAAGTAAAAATATAAAAGAGGTTAGGAAAGTGAAAGAACTTAATCCTCAAAAAGTTTTTGTACAATATCGGGATAGAATGAGACCATATGAGCCAGTTATGGGCAGAAAATATACGATTACACATTCGGATATTACGGCGGAACTATTTGTATTTGTGGCCTCAAATTATGCTGAAGATCAAGTTACAAATATGCGTGACGAAGTAAGAATTGCCTGGGAGCAAAATAGAAAGGGTCTTATTTTGATAGGCTCGGTGATTGTAGATGGTAGCGGTGTAATAGGAAATGCTTATACTAGAAATAAAATTTTTTATAATGAAATGCCTACCGCACTTCAAGCCTTACGCCAAGCCGACCGATTCTTATTTGACAAAGACCGTAATCTAGATAATACACCAGTATATATTCGCTTTATCTCCAGCAATCCTATCTATGACAAACTATATGATTTTGGAGTTATTGGTGTCTATCAGTAATGATAAAGATGTGATACACTTACAAAAGAATGGTCCTTAAAAAGTCTCAAGATGCTCTTTAACCATCAGAGCCCAAAAAAGGGTAGAAGGGCAGCAACGAAATGAATAAAAAATAAATTATTTACCATACTATTGTATATGCTTAAGAAAGGATTATATTATGAACGAAGATACTATAAAACTCTTAAAAGAATGCAATGCTGGATGCAAATCAGCAACCAATAGTATGGAACAGGTGCAGCCATATATTTCTGATGAAGCCCTTAAGAATTTGATTGATGAATACAATGATAAACATATAAAATTAGGGGATGAATGTCATAAAATGCTAAATGAACTTGATCAAGAAGAAAAAGATCCAAGCCCAATGGCAAAAGCATTTTCGTGGTTTAGTACAGAAATAAAATTAATGATGAATGATAATTCCCATAAGATAGCAGATTTAATGGTAGATGGATGTAACATGGGTATAAAATCAGTGAGTGAGTATATTAATAAATATAAGACTGATTCCAATGAAAGTATGGATTTATCAAAGAGACTTGTTAAGATAGAACATGAATTTATGGATAAGCTAATTATTTATTTGTAATATATTTACTTTAA
>JAEWMT010000111.1 GCA_023393095.1 Bacillota bacterium | reverse complement strand
ATTTATAGTTTTGGAGACAAAAATAGAAAAATAGTTTGACACACCCGGCAACATGTTATATAATTATGTATCGTGGCATGAGAATACCAAAGCCAAAGCCCCGGTAATGGTTTTCAAATCATGTTTTGTTTATTAAAGACGAGTACATGCTTATTAAATTCAATTGATTAATAGGTATTTTCGATATGAGTTCAATTGTAGAAGCGTTACGGTCGTTATAAGAAAAATTAAATTTGGAGTAACATTTCGTAAGGAGGTAAAACCATGAAAAGCTTTATGGCTAGTCCGGCAACAGTTGAAAGAAAATGGTATGTAGTTGATGCTACAGGACATACATTAGGACGTCTCTCTTCAGAGATTGCCGCTATTTTAAGAGGTAAGAATAAACCAACCTTTACACCTCACATTGATACAGGTGATTATGTAATTGTAGTAAATGCAGATAAGATTAAGACAACCGGTAAGAAGATGGATCAGAAGATTTATTACAACCATTCCGATTATCCGGGTGGTATGAGAGAAACTACTTTAGCTCAGATGATGGCTAAGGACTCTACCGAAGTAATCAGACTTGCAGTGAAAGGAATGCTTCCGAAGGGACCTTTAGGAAGAAGCATGATTACCAAATTACATGTATTTGCTGGTGCTGAGCATACACATGCAGCTCAGAAACCGGAAGCATTAGAGATTAAATATTAATCAGAGAGGTTGAAAGGAGGAAAATACATTGGCTAAGGCAAGATATTACGGAACCGGAAGAAGAAAAAGCAGTATCGCAAGAGTTTATCTCGTACCTGGAACAGGTAAGATTACAATAAATAAAAGAGATATGGACAATTACTTTGGCTTAGACACCTTAAAGTTAATCGTTCGTCAGCCACTTGTAATTACCGAAACTCAGGATAAATTTGACGTATTGGTAAATGTTAAGGGAGGCGGCTTCACAGGTCAGGCAGGTGCTATCAGACATGGTATCTCCAGAGCATTATTACATGCAGATGCAGATTACCGTCCGGCACTTAAGAAAGCAGGTTTCTTAACAAGAGATCCAAGAATGAAGGAAAGAAAGAAGTACGGCTTAAAAGCAGCTCGTCGTGCTCCACAGTTCTCAAAGAGATAATCAAAGAGAATATCAAAAGAGTTTACAAACCTCAGAAACTCAGTGTTTCTGGGGTTTTTCTTTCTTTATTTGGCTCTTTGTCAAGAGTTGGGGTAAAATGATTTTTTTACTATTCCTTTTGAATAAATGAAAGAGTGATATAAATCATGAATTAATTTATTATATGAATGGTCAAATGATACCCAAAAGCTTTAATGCAACGCCGAAATGAAAGTTTAAGGTAAAAATATAGGGATTTAGGCTAAATTTAATTGACAATTATTTCTAACTATAGTAGTGTGGTATATATTATGAAATTTTTGGAAAGGTTGTTTAGCACAGATGATTGAATTTACAAAGGTTGTTATTAAAAGTCTTGAGTCTTATGATAAGGATTTAATGCAAACAATACCGGAATTTCTTGTAGATGACGATACTATTCAAAAGTTGAAAAAATATCTTGGGATAAGATGTGATGAAATTAATGTGGAATATCCATATTATGATGGAGACTATTTAAGTACCTATTATATTCATTATTCACAAAAATTATTTCCATATGAGAAGGTATGCTGCAGATTGCACATTTCATTGAAAGATGAATATTATGGATATATAACACTAAGACCTACGGTAGAAGGGACAAAGCTTGGAAAGACATATATAGATGCAAGTTTACTGATAAATGAAACAGCATATCTTGCCCTTCATAATTTTAAGGCACATATTGCGGGAAATGAAATGGAGATAAAAAGTTTTCCATGGAAATCTCAACAGACTGATATTTCAATTTGCGCACACACGGCTATGTGGACAGTAATACGTTACTATGGGAGTAAATTCAAAAATTATGCGGATACTACGATAGGCAATATTGTACAACGTACCAAGAATGACTGGGGAAGGAAAACCCCTTCTTTGGGGTTGACTCCAATACAAGTTTCGGATTTAATGAAGGAATTTGGATTTAGTCCATTGATTCTGCAAAATGAAAAGGATACCGGAAATGGCTTTATTGATGAGGTTATGTCTTACATAGAATCGGGATTGCCGATGGTAGGGTTTTTATATCCTATTAGGCATGCAGTGTCAATCATAGGTCATGGTGATATAGATTATAGTATTTTAGAAGATGGGGCCTTGGTGAAGCAGATAAAAGATCCAGAGATTGATGTGATACCACATGGGCGCTTGGTTAAAGATTTATATGTAATGGATGATAATTATTTTCCATATAGAAAAATGCCGCTAGGTCTTCCGAGTAAAGAAAGTGATGTGAAATACGGAGGCGGTGAATTAAAATATTGCGTTGTTCCATTATATAGTAGAATGCAATTGGTGTATAATGAGGTTTACTCTAGATTTCAGGCATGGATGAAAGAAAATGTTCTTAATTGGGAAAAGCCGTGTGTTTGCCGAATATATATTACATCGTCAAATTCTCTAAAAAGTGAAGCTCTTAAGTCAGAGGATATGAACGATATATTAAAGGATATCATTTTAAAATTGACGTTACCTAAATTTGTATGGTGTATTGATTTGGCGGGGTTTGATAATTATAAAAAAGGATTAACGTCCGGAAGAATTATTATTGATACAACTGCAGCGACGATGGATGTTAATCCATGGATATTGAGACATGATTCTGAAAGAATTGAATATGTAGATATTGAAAAAGAAAAGATAGGTGAATATCGAAGAGCATCTTCTGAAATTCAATATGACTACGTAGAATGTTGTATAGAACCATATAGTATTTATAAAAATAATCTTAGAAGCGTTCAACCGTTAGCATATGATGATAAGGAGAAAGAGAATGGATAATTATTTACCTGAGGAATATGAGAGAATAATTCAGAATTTACAACCAATTATTGACGAACATGAGCTGGATAAGATTACGATTGCTGGATTGGTACGTGGAAGTATAGAAATAGAACAACAGCCTATTCAGGCGGCATCCAGAATATGGACAACAAAAAATGGTGTAACATACACGATTAAGCCATCAAATATTAAAGTGAGTTTGGGGTTCGCCCTTGGAAATGCATTTCGATTAAAAACATTATTCAGCCAAAAGGATATATGGTTGGTATTTGCAATTATTCATATGTTGGTGGACTTATTTACAGATGCAGTCGATCTCGTTGATGAAACTTCAGCGTTAGTATTATTAGCTGTTTATCGAATGCAAAATGGAAACTTTGAAAAAATACTTGATTATGCTCAAAGAATAAAACCAGAAGAGAGTCATATTGAAATTAATGAGAAAACGTGTTACAGAGCTCTTGAAAATTTACAGGAATTAAGATGCATAAAGTTGTTAGAGAGTGGAGAATATATATTAATAGAAAGTGTAGATAGTTCGTTATATGCTTAATTTATATTTGATTTATAAGGAATAATTTGCTTTACTTTTAAAAGCAAATTATGTTATAATAAAGGATGTTTAAAAACAATTGTAGAAAAGGGGAAACGTGATGGCGAAGTTACTCTTAAGAGAAGCTTGTTATAAAGGTATTGACAATGTTCAGACCAAAAAACTGAAAGCCACACCAGAGCATAAACAAATCGTTAAGGAATCCAATAAACGAATTGAGAAAAATCGTTTGAGCTATGCGACTGCTTATCGTAATGCAGGATCTTATTTGAGTAATGAGTGATTATGTCTGGTGATGACATAGTATTTTAATATAATATATTTTGGTATGTTAATACGAAGCGGAAAGCTGTTTGTTTTAGTTGAACAAATAGCTTTTTTTTAATATAATTAGGGTGATTAGTACAGTGACGTTACATCATTCAAATATTGCACCTATCAAGAGATAGAAATCTATAATTTCATAACAATGTATAACATTATAGGTTTATTCAGAACTTCTCAGGACATGCGAAGGTAACAATGCATTATCCTGAGTTTTTTAATGATTATTATCTTGGATTATAGTTGTAAATACTGATTGGATTCATATGGTAGTTATTATGTCAAAAGAAATAGATATTGAATTTAAAAGGATAGAATTTAGGATAAAAGTAATTGACAAATTGTCAGTCATGATATATGATATAAAAAACAACAAATAATTGATTGATATTTAGTCTTATAAAATAGGCATTAAAGTATCATTTCGTATAAGCTATGTAGATAAGACCCTGATTTAGGAGGACTGTTAATGCGAGAGGTGAAGGAACCGGAAGTTCGTAGAGCAGAAATAGTGCAAGCAACGAAGCAGCTTTTTTTGAAAAAGGGATATCTTCATGTTACTACACAAGATATTGTTGATGAATTAAAAATATCGCGAGGTTTATTATATTACCATTTTAGATCAAAAGAAGATGTTTTAAAATATATTGTGGAGATGGAGACTGAGAAAGTCGAGATACTTCTGAAAGAAATAACATATAATAAATCTTTACCAGCGATAGAAAAAGTAAAGCAATTTATTAAGGCTACTATTATTCCGGATTCTGCAGATACAGAGGAAAATCGTTCCCTGCAAGAGACAATTCAACTACAGGAAAATACATATATGACTGATCAAATATATCGAAAAATGACTGATGTGATGGCTTATTATTTTTGCTATATATTAGAACAGGGAAATAAGGAAGGAAGATTTCATGTCAGTAATCCGAAAGAAACATCGGTTTTTCTTATGACAGCATATCTCTTTACGTTAAACAACAGAGATTTTCGAGGATGTGATTCGCAAGCAGCAAAACAATATATGGATACATTTCAAGATATCTTAGTAAAGGTAATACAACCGAAGGAAATGTTTTTCTAACTAAAATATTTATCGGCCCAGCCGATATTATTTTTACACATCAACTGACAAAGTGTCAGTATAGAAAGGAGAATTTATATGGGAATTCATATTAGTGTAGAACAAATGATGAAACTATTACCATTATTATTACCAGTGATATTATTACAGCTTATTTTAATTATTACATCTTTGGTTAGTATTTTAAGAAAAGAGGCATCATTTGAAAAAAAACTTATTTGGTTAATAGTTACTTTAGTTGTAACATTTATAGGTCCTATCCTTTATTTCGCAATTGGTTCGAAGCAGCTTGAAAATGAAAAAAATGATTGAAAGGTGAATAGAATGAATGCAATAGAAATCTGCGGATTAACAAAACGATATGCTGATTGTGAAGTAGTAAAAGGTCTTAATTTTGCAATACCTGAGGGAGCTATCTGTGGCTTTTTGGGTAAAAATGGAGCAGGGAAGACCACCACAATTAAGATGATGGTGGGGTTGTCTCGTCCAACGTCTGGAGATATTATAATTCAAGGAAAAAAGCGAATATATGAAAAACAGGACAATTCGTATATAGGGTATTTACCGGATGTACCAAACTTTTATAACTATTTTTCTGCTAGAGAATATCTAGATTTTTGTGGGAAACTTTATGGATTAAAACATGTAGAACGTAAAAAACGTATTAATGAATTATTAGAATTGGTCGGTTTGGAGGATACAAAAGTACGCATCTCAGGCTTTTCGCGTGGAATGAAGCAACGATTGGGTATCGCCCAGGCACTTATGCATTCACCAAAAATTATTTTCTTAGATGAGCCGATAAGTGCGTTAGATCCAATTGGACGTCATGAAATTATTGAATTGATACATACACTTCGTGGCCATGTGACGGTATTTTTCTCTACACATATACTTTCCGATGTGGAGAATATCTGTGATTATGCAGTTATTATAAATAAAGGCAAATTAGTCCTAGCGGATAGTATTGAAAATATAAAAGAAAAAAATACTCAAAATGCTGCATTACTTCGTTTTCATTCAGTAAGTGAATGTGAAAGATTCATTCAAGTAAGCAGTAGTTATGTAGGATTCAAAATCGAAAAGTCTACGAAAAAAGAAATAAAAGTATATTATGACAATATAGTAGCTTGGAGTAAGAAAATGCCAGAACTTCTAATAAAAGCGGAAGCAGCATTGGTTAATTATCAGATTTGTACTCCGACATTAGAGGAGATTTTTATGGAGGTGACATCAATTGAATAGTTTTTTGACTTTTTTTAATAAAGAGTGGATAGAACTTTACCGTTCTAAAAGGCTATATGTGTTACTGGGGATTTTTATGCTATTTGGAATGGTTAGCCCTATTCTTACTAGATACATGTCTGAGATTGTCTCATCCTCTATGGGAAGTTCTGTTTCCATCGTTTTCTCCACGCCGGTATGGTCTGATAGTTGGAAACAATTTTATAATAATTTATCACAAATGGGTGGAATATCTGTACTTTTGTTATTTTTGGGTAGTGTTTGCGGAGAAAAACAATCCAAGACAGCAGAATTAACTTTAACAAAAAATCTTTCACCTGCAAAATTTATCATAGCCAAATTTACAGCAGCAGCTAGTATGGTTGCACTTGTTTTTTTGCCTGCAGTATTATTGTGTTGGGGATATACATATTATTTATTTGGCTATGCTGGTAAATTAGAAAATATTCTAATAGGTGCATTTTTATACGTAATTTTTCTGGCTGTTGAACTAAGCTTCGTAATGTTGGCGAGTACAATAGCTAAAACAACTTCGTTTTCAGCAATTTTATCATTCGCGGGTTATTTATTACTGATATTATCAGGCTATCTTCCGAAGGTAGGTTTTATGATGCCAGGTACAATGCTATCTTCGATCATGCTTGTTATTGTTCAGGGAAATCTGATACATCTGTTCCTTCATACAGTGATAGCGTGTGCTCTCAGTGCTCTTTTTATCAGTATATCAATTATTGTTTTAAAGGTTCAAGAGTTATGATTAAGGCAAGAGAAAAAATTGAATAATAAAAATGAAAAGGTTGATGGTTTTATAAAATCTTTACTTGCAAAAAAATCAAATTTTATTTATGCTATTTAATATAAGAATTGGCGCGTATAATTGTTCAGCGTGAGATCAAGTGATTGATCCCACGCTTTATTTTTTGCTCCAATTGATCAAATTAAGAGAAAAGAGGAATTAAAAATGGAATTTTACATGAAACTACCACTTTTCCTGTAATAAGTAGTTACTATTTGAGCTAACTATATCAAGGGGTATCATAGTATATGGCAAGGCTTATCTATTTATCCTATTCTAATAGGGTCATTGCTAAAGGAGTTTTTGCCTATCGCGGAAAGGAGTTTTTGTCTTATGTTTGCAGATCATATCTGTTATGATATAATGTAACTCATATAAGTTTTTATAACAGGAGAGAATAACACAATGAAAAGAAACTGCGACCTAAATGAAATATCGGATGGGAAATTATATGATCGAAATGATTTAGTCGAAGCAAGCTGTAACGGATGCAAAGGGAAGGCCAATTGCTGCCATGGAATGGGAAAATCAATTATCTTGGATCCGTTTGATATATACCGATTAACAGTAAGTCTTAATACTTCATTTGAAAAACTTCTTACTGATAAAATTGAATTAAACGTGGTAGATGGTATTATATTGCCCAATCTTAAAATGTCAGGCTCAAATGAAGTCTGTAACTTCCTTCATATTGACGGAAAGTGCAGCATTCATGCTTATCGACCAGGTATCTGCAGGATTTTCCCGTTGGGTAGATATTATGAAAATCATGGTTTTAAGTATTTCTTACAATTGAATGAATGCAGTAACCAAAGCAAAACTATGGTGAAAATCAATCATTGGATTGATACTCCTGATTTAGAGAAACAGGAGCAGTTTTTAATAGATTGGCATTACTTCCTAAATGATGTGGAAAATGTGATAAAAGCCTCGAAGGAGGAAGTATTTATTAAAAATCTAAATATGTTCATTTTAAACAACTTCTATATAAAGCAATATGATGTAGATAGAGATTTCTATGTGCAGTTTGAGGAGAGAATGGATAAAATAAAACAGATTTTCCAATAGGCTATTCGAAAAGGAGTAGGAAGTTTATGATGAACGATTAATTAAAAAATAAGTATAAATATTATAAGGGGGAAATATGGTTTCAATATTACTTTTAGTTATTATATATATCGCTTTTATTAGTCTGGGCTTGCCTGATTCTCTGTTGGGTGCAACTTGGCCGTCCATGTATCATGGATTTGGAGTACCGATTTCTTATGCCGGTATAATATCAGTGATTACTTCGGGAGGTACTATTCTCTCAAGCTTCTTCTCGACTCGAATGATTAGAAAATTCGGAACCGGGATAGTTACGGTAATTAGCGTCTTCATGACTGCAGCGGCGTTGCTCGGTATTTCCGTTAGTCACAACTTTGTGCAGATGTGTATTTATGCCGTTCCCCTAGGTTTGGGGGCAGGATGTGTTGATTCAGGTCTCAACAATTATGTGGCACTGCATTATAAAGCAAAACATATGAGTTGGCTTCATTGCTTCTGGGGAGTCGGAGCCTCCATAGGACCTATGGTTATTTCCTATTGGATTATGATTGGAAACTGGCAGATGGGGTACCGGTCGATTGGTATCTTTCAGGTGATTTTGGTGATGCTTTTATTGATTTCTCTGCCGTTATGGCATAAAGTAGCGAAAGAAAGTATGCAGAATAATGCTGATTATGTCAAACCGGAGTCTCTGACCTTTATGGAATTGTTAAGGCTACCCGGTGCCAAAGCGGCCCTTGCCTCATTCTTCTGCTATTGTTCGATAGAAGCAACGGCAGGTCTGTGGGGAAGCAGTTTTCTTGTTGTGTCGAGAGGAATATCAGCAAAGACAGCAGCAAGCTGGATATCGCTTTACTATTTTGGTATTACGTTTGGCCGTTTTCTGTCCGGCTTTATTACCATGAAGCTGAATCAGAAGCAGATGATTCGAATGGGTCAGATTATTCTGGCAGCAGGAATTGCATTGCTTCTGATTCCGAATACGAATGCGCTACTGATACCTGGCTTTTTTATGATAGGATTGGGATGTGCTCCTATATTTCCAAGCCTGCTTCATGAGACACCGGAGAATTTTGGAGCGGAATACTCTCAGGCAATTATGGGTATTCAAATGGCCTTTGCCTATATCGGTACAACTTTTATGCCGCCGCTATTTGGATTCTTGGCTTCACATTTCGGATATGGACTTTTTCAATTTTATATCGGTGGTATTCTGATACTAATGATTATTATGGTCGAAAGGCTTCATAGCTCGAAACATAAAGCTGCGAGAGATAACCAGATTAGTCATGCTAGAAAGAAACATAAATAAAGAAATTGTGATTTTATATAGTGGTTAAATTAATGAATCTATAGTAGAATGACAGTTACTATTTACTGAACGACCGTAATCGAGCCAAGGGAGTACTGAATGGATAATATACTAATTTTATTAATGACGTTGGGTGTACTGGCGTATTTCTTTCATACAATATGGAAGGGTAGAAAGCATATTGCAAAATATTTATCTGCTGTAGGCAAAGAAAAGCCGTCTGCAAACCGTATCAAACCAAAATTTTTGATTCCATTTCTGGTTGTCCACGGTCTGATAGGTATAATCGTAGGGTATCTGGTTTTTCGTAACGAAAGTGATGGGGAAGTAATATTTCGTATATTACTTGCTTTTATCGTGGCACTTATTTTTCTACTGTTATTGTATTCATTGTATTTTGTCATTGTCGTTATTATAAAAGAAATCATTTATATGAAGGACAGAACGATTAATCTTATATTACTGTATTCCATTATTACGATCGGGATCTTGTTTATACAGATATTTACAGAAAACATAGCATATCCGAAGGGGTTTTTATGGATATGCGCTGCTCTTTATATTGTAAATATATTTAGTATTGGACGGATTATCTGGATTATCTTTAAAAAGAAGATACATGTTAAAAGTATTTGGAGTATAGCAATTATGAATACATGTTTTGCGGTTATAGCTCTAAGTAATATTGCCTTTGGGTTACAAAAAATATATACGATCCCTTGCTACAGCAGAACCATCCATTCTTGGGGGGATGCATTGTATTTTGTTGTAATTACTTTCTTTACGGTTGGCTATGGAGACCTCTATCCAATGGTAGAAGGAACGAAAATATTAACGACGACAATTGTATTATCAGGTTTCACTTTTACTGCGGTCTTTGTATCTGCTGCATTGTCAGCTACTGTGGAACATTTCGGGAGTATCGATAAAAAGTAGTAGCCTTGTGTGAATTTGATTTTAGAATAAAATGTAAAATTTAGATCCACCCGCCGTCCAGCCCAATAATTTGTCCTGTCAGATATTCATTCTTATAGGAAAGTTGATATACCAGATCAGCTACCTCTTCAGCACATCCCAAGCGGTTTGCCGGAATCTCTTCGATTAGCTGCATCAGCTCGTCATCAGCCAGAAAATGATTCATCTCTGTATCAATTGCACCGCAGGCTACAGCATTTACCTGAATATTACTGGGAGCCAGTTCCTTGGCAAGAGCCTTGGTAAAGGCATTCATGCCGCCCTTGGAAGCAGAATAGGCAACCTCACAGGAGGCTCCAACCTTTCCCCAGACAGAGGATATATTAATTATTTTCCCATATTTATTGTTGACCATATCTGGTATAGCAAGAGAACAACAATTATATACGGAGGTCAGGTTAGTTGTGATAACTCTGTTCCAGTCCTCCGGTGTCATATCCGTAAAAAGCCCAACATATGAAATTCCTGCGTTATTTACTAGAATATCAAGATTGCCATACAACTTTTTGATCTGTCCGAATAACTCCCTGGCAGCTTCGATATTACCCATATCTCCTAGGTAAGCATGACAGGAAACCTGATATGCTTCAAGCTCTGCTTTTGTCTTTAATAAGGCCGCTTCATCATGGGCGCAGTTAATAATAATGTTGCACCCTTTCTTTGCAAATTTAACAGCAATCGCTTTGCCGATTCCTCTTGATGATCCTGTAATAAGAACGGTTTTTCTGTTCATAAATTACCTCCATAATGCCGTATGCGGTATCTTGTTATAAATATAATCTCGATAAATGATAAGGATTCGTTTTTAATGTTAACGTTACAGTACAAGTATATCATAGTATTTTCCGGTAATAAAGAAGTATCCCAAATATTGATAATCTAACCCGCATGTGCTAGAATGAGTTAGGAAAGGTAAGAGGTGATATTTGTGAAACGCAGTGCAGGTAGATTATTTATCAGGGTTTTTGCCATGTCGTTATTTATAGTTGGTGTGTTGATGCTGACAGTAGTGGTTGGCTCTAAAGCTATAAAATATTTTTCGAAGCCTGATAGTAAGGAGCCGGTTCCTGTTAAACAGGAGAATGTTACTTCAGATAATAAAAAGATTGAAGAAGCGGAAGGTGTTACTAAGAGTCTGATATTCTGTTATGATAAAAAATCAGATGAAATTACCAAAATGGTATTAGAAATATTAAACAGTAATAGCAGAGAACTGACATATATTACAATACCGGTAAGGACACAGATTACATTATCCGATTTCTTATATAGAAAAATCAAGTTGGATGACCCGAAGATTCCTCAACTTTTAAAGCTTTCTACCATAACGAAATATTTGGATGAAGATAAGGCTTATGAAGACGAAGTCTTAATCGTAGAAGAACTTTTGAATATAAATATCAATTACTATACAGCAATGTCAACAAAGAATTTTGAAAAAATCTTTACCGAAAGAAATCAAAAGCAGTCCGATAATTATAATTCAGTGCCGATGGAGACTTTCAATAGCGAATTTAAGAGTATAGTATATTCATTTAATTCAAGGAAGAAGATAGAGAATTATATAAAAGACATTTATGAAAATGTGAAATCAAATTTTCCCCTTGAGGATAAATTAAAACTTATAGACAGCTATACACAAGTTCCACTTAATGAAATCAAATTTGATCTAATTAAAGGAAATAATTTAAACAGTGCATACATTATCGATAACGGTCATGCCGCGCAACAGTTACAAAAGTTGATTGATGATAATTCCAAATAACATAAAAAATTGATTTTTTCGTTATAGTTTAACCGTAAGGTCGAACTATTACAAGTTACCCGTACTCCCGGTAAATTATGTATAAACAAATGATGATATGTATACTATAAAACTATCTTATAGTGTACTGGATTAAGGAGCGGGCATTTTTATGAAAACGAAAAATAAAAAAATAATATATCTTAGAAAGTATTTGACGATTCTGTTTGGGGCTATCCTGATGGCCGTTTCTGTGAATCTGATCTATGAACCGATGGGACTTGTAACAGGAGGCGTATCCGGTCTTGCCATTGTTGCCAAATTTTTGGGAAAAAATCTGCTTGGTTTAGAAATCCCGATTTGGCTTTTTACTATTATCTGTAATATTCCGCTGTTTCTGCTTTCTGCAAAAATTAAAGGCTTTAAATTTCTGGTATCAACTATCTTTGGAACAATTACATTTGTTTTAGCATTAATGATTATTCCAATCTATGATTTTAAAATTCATGATTATCTGTTAGGAGCTATCATGGGTGGAGTGGTTGGAGGAGTTGGAATTGGATTGGTATTCTCCGTACATGCCTCAACCGGAGGCACAGATTTGTTGGCGAATGTCATTCATACTACCAAAAAACATATTTCCATACCGCAGATATTGAACGTTATTGATGCAATTGTCATTCTTATAGGAGCAATCGTATTCGGCCTTGGAAATGCTTTGTATGCAATAATAGCCGTGTTTATTACATCAAAAGTATCAGACAGCATTTTGGAGGGTCTGAAATTTGCTAAGATGGCATATATTGTTTCAGACCAATATAAGGAGATAGCAGATGCAATTATGAATCAGATCGGACGTGGTGTTACCGGTGTGAGCGCGACCGGTATGTATTCAAACAATGATAAAAAAATGTTATTCTGTGTGGTTTCAAGGAAGGAAATCGTTAAGATCTTAGAAATTTCCAAGCAAATTGATGCGAATTCTTTTGTGATTATTAGTGATGTAAAAGAGGTAATGGGTGAAGGTTTTATTGAATATAGACAGTAATTTTAACTATATTTTAGATTATTATCGGTAAATCTACTTATTTTATTAATGAATATACAAAATATACAAAAGGGCAAATTTTATTTTGTTAAAATGGGATATAGTACTGATACTACAAATGGTGTATCATAACAAATATAGTAATTGTACAAGAATAAGGAATGTATATAATTAGGAGGATAGAAAATGGCAAGCTTATCATTAAAAAACATAACCAAGCAATATGCTAACGGAGTAATTGCTGTAAAAGATTTCAATCTTGAAATCGCTGATAAGGAGTTCATCATCTTCGTTGGACCATCTGGCTGCGGTAAATCAACAACTCTTCGTATGATCGCAGGACTTGAGGAGATTTCCCAAGGTGAGCTTTGGATAGGAGATAAGTTAGTTAATGACGTTGAGCCTAAGGATAGAGATATTGCGATGGTATTCCAGAATTACGCATTATATCCGCATATGTCAGTATATGATAATATGGCATTTGGCTTAAAATTAAGAAAAGTACCGAAGGATCAGATCGATAAGCAGGTACATGAAGCTGCAAGAATTCTTGAAATAGAGCAGTTATTAGATCGTAAACCGAAGGCTCTTTCCGGTGGTCAAAGACAACGTGTTGCTATGGGTCGTGCTATCGTACGTAATCCTAAGGTATTCCTTATGGATGAGCCTTTATCAAATCTTGATGCTAAGTTAAGAGTACAGATGCGTATCGTTATAGCAACATTACATCAGCAATTACAGACAACCTTTATCTATGTAACACATGACCAGACAGAGGCGATGACTCTTGGTACAAGAATCGTAGTTATGAAGGATGGTATTGTACAGCAGGTAGATACACCTCAGACCTTATATGATAAGCCGCAGAACTTATTCGTAGCAGGCTTCATGGGATCTCCTCAAATGAATATGATTGATGCTACAATCTCTAAGAAGGGCACAGACGTATATGCAACCTTCGGTGCTAATTCAGTTAAGATTCCGGAAGGAAAGGCTAAGAAAATTATTGATGCTGGTTATGAAGGAAAGACAGTAGTAATGGGTATCCGTCCTGAGGATATTCATGATGAAGAGATGTTCCTCACCGCTTCACCTGACAGCATTATCGAAGCAAAGGTTACAGTATACGAATTATTAGGTGCTGAAGTATTTTTATACTTCGCAGTAGATGATACATTAAACATTACTGCTCGTGTAAATCCTCGTACAACCGCAAGACCGGATGATGTATTAAAAGTTGCATTTGATATGTCTAAGGTTCATATATTTGATAAAGAGACTGAGCAGGCTGTTACAAATTAGTAAACATATTATATTACCGGGAACATGAGTGTTCCCGGTTTTTTTTGGTAATGCGCGAATAGATTTGGGTGAATGAGGTGTTTATCGGATGATTTACATAAAAATAAGAAGTTCCACGAGAATTGGTGGGTAAAAGGACAGAGCGGAATGATATATGAATGACAACTATAGTTTACTTAATAAACTAAGTACAAGCTCTACGATTTTGATAAAATTACACTAAAATATTTATGCAGAGTTTATAAAATTAGTTTACTTCTCACGAATTCAATGTTAAAATAACTTTGAATTCCATGAATTTTAAAGAAAAATAGAAATATAATAGTAAGGAGTGAAAATATGATTTCCAATCAGATTCTCCAAAGTACGATTGATGGATTAAAAGGAATTACCCGTATCGATATCTGTGTTATGGATACGGAAGGTAAAGTTCTTGCAACAACGATCGAAAATGCAGAACAATATGAAAATGCTGTGTTGGCATTTGTTGCATCTCCCGCGGACAGTCAGGCGATTCAGGGTTATCAGTTTTTTAAAGTTTTTGATGAACATCAATTAGAATATGTAATTCTTGCTAAGGGTGACAGTGAAGATGTATTTATGGTAGGAAAGATAGCGTCTTTCCAGATACAGAATTTATTGATAGCTTATAAAGAGAGATACGATAAAGATAATTTTATAAAGAACCTGCTGCTGGATAATCTCCTATTGGTAGATATTTATAACCGGGCAAAGAAGCTTCATATTGATACCGAAGCAAGGCGTGTTGTATATATCATCGAGACCAAGAATGAAAAGGATGCCAATGCACTTGAAACCGTTCGTAGCCTTTTCTCAACAAAAACGAAAGATTTTATAACTGCTGTTGATGAAAAGAATATTATTCTTGTAAAAGAAGTTAAGCAGAGCGAAACATATGAAGATCTGAATAAAACCGCTAAGGTGATTCTGGATATGCTTAATACGGAGGCTATGACCAAGGTACATGTTTCCTACGGTACGATTGTAAACGAAATTAAGGATGTATCAAGATCTTATAAGGAAGCAAAGATGGCACTCGATGTAGGAAAGATTTTCTACAGTGGAAGAAATGTAGTTGCATATAATAATCTTGGTATTGGAAGATTGATATATCAATTACCGATGCCGCTTTGCAAGATGTTCATCAAGGAGATTTTTGAAGGCAAATCACCGGATGATTTTGACGAGGAAACATTGACAACCATTAACAAGTTTTTTGAAAACAGTCTGAATGTTTCCGAGACTTCCAGGCAACTGTATATTCATCGTAATACTTTGGTTTATCGACTGGATAAACTTCAGAAAAGTACGAATCTTGACCTGAGAGTTTTCGAAGATGCAATTACATTTAAAATCGCACTGATGGTAGTAAAGTACATGAAATATATGGAGCAATTGGATTATTAAGATAAGAGGCTGTTACAAAACATGATATTCACGGAAGGTGAAGTTTTGTAACAGCCGGTGTACTATCAGGTTCTTTATAACTTTTAGCCGATATCATATCAAAGGATATGTACATAACGGCAGCTTGGAGGTAACCATGAAGAAGAATTTTTTATCCGGACTAATTACGGGACTATGCAGTACTATGATATTAGTAGTCATTGTGGGTTCTGTATGGATGGCTGTCCATACAAAAGCGGAAGGAAATACAGGTGCTTCTTCAAAAGATCAGTCTACTAAGACTGAAGAAATTCCCTATGATAAGATCGTTAATAAACTGAATTATCTGCAGATGCTGGTGGATGATTATTATTTGGAGGATGTAAACAAGGTTAAATTTGACGATGGTATTTATAAGGGTTTCATCGCCAGCCTTGGCGATCCTTATTCTGTTTATTATACGAAGAAGGAATACAGCGCTATGATGGAAAGCTCCTCGGGTAAATATTGTGGCATCGGTGCTACGGTAAGTCAGGATACTAAGACGGGTGTGATTTCCATTGTTAAGCCGTTTTCAACCGGCCCGGCCTATAAAGCAGGTATTCTTCCTGGAGATGTCATATATAAAGTAAATGATGAGAAGGTAACGGGCTCTGATTTATCGGAAATAGTAAGTAAGATGAAAGGGAAAGAGGGCTCCCAGGTTAAGATTACTATTGTAAGAAAAGGAGAAGCTGAACCAGTTGATTTTACGATCGTAAGAGCGAATATTGAGGTTCCTACAATAGAATCTCGTATGCTGGATAATAAGATAGGTTATATTATGATATCCCAATTTGATGAAGTTACGGTCACTCAGTTTATTGACGCGGTTGACTTGCTAGAGGAAAAAGGAATGAAAGGCCTCATCGTTGATGTCAGGGATAATCCTGGTGGTTTACTGACTTCCGTTGTTAAGATACTCGACCGTCTGCTTCCGCCGGAGCTTATTGTTTATACGGAAGATAAGAATGGTAAACGTGAAGAGCAGAAGGCAGTTGATAAGAAACAGATCAATGTTCCTATGGCAGTATTGATCAATGGTCAAAGTGCAAGTGCTTCGGAAATCTTTGCAGGAACACTGCAGGATTATAAAACAGCAACAATCATTGGTACAACAAGCTTTGGTAAAGGAATTGTACAAAAGGTTATACCTTTATCCGATGGGACGGCAGTGAAGCTTACTATTTCAAAATATTATACGCCAAATGGAAGAAATATCCATGGAACTGGTATTAAACCTGATGTCGAGGTTGAACTTGATAAGAGCTTACAAAATCAGGTTGTTATTCCGGTAAACAAGGATAACCAGCTTCAGGAAGCAGTCAAAACTCTCATGAAAAAAATTAATCAATAAATAAAATTTAAAGTATGATATAGATAATTTATATGAAGGCTGCAAAATCGTTTATCGGTTGATAGAAGATAAATGATTTTAGCAGCCTTTTTGTATATGCAGCAGAAGCTTTGTGGATTCTTCAAGTCTATGAAGCGGATTATATTCTGATAAAATTAGGGATAAGTTGATACAGGAAAGTTACTATTTGTTGATTTTGTGTGGAATTTAGGTAGGTTATGTTGATATTTTTAGCTAGAATTTTTGTAAATATATCTAATGTTAATTACAAAACATCCGATAAATATTATAGAAAATAGTAATTTGTAAGGATAGGTGGTGAAAAAGATGCGTATTGATGCATTTAACAAAGTTGGAGAATTATATAAGGTCGGCAATGTAAAACATACGACAAAGACTAAAAACAGCAGCTTTTGCAATGATATTCTTGATATATCTCAGACAGCGAAGGATTATCAAACAGCAAAGCAGGCGGTTGCCCATACCCCAGATATCAGAGAAGATAAAATCAATGATATTAAAAATAGAATAGCAGCTGGTACTTATAATATTACAGATGAAGATATTGTGGGCAAATTGATGGAACAGGCAGAAAATCTGTTTTAGTATGAGAACCTGCGTGGGGAAAGAAGGTTACTAGTGGCAAGCTTAATTGATGAATTAATTAATATCCTAGAGAAGGAATATGAGATCTATCAGCAGTTGGTTCCAATTGCGGAAGAAAAAACCCAGGTCATCGTCAAGAATGACCTGAACTCCTTACAGGAGATTACCGATCGGGAGCAGTTGGCAATTGATCAGATTAATTCCTTAGAGCACAAAAGAGAAATCATAATAACTGACATTAGAACGGTCATTAACCACAAATCAGGCGAATTTAATTTACAGAAATTGATAAAATTATTAGAAAAGCAGCCAAAGGAGCAGAGAGCTCTTTCAATTATACATGATAATCTTAAAAGCACAATTCAAAGGTTAGTCAAAGCAAATAATCGAAACAAATCATTAATACAACAATCCCTAGAGATGATAGAATTCAATATGAATTTTATTCAGAGTACAAGGATGTCACCAGGGAACAATACTTACACAAAAAGTGCCTCTGAATATTCGGCACAGTCACCGGGAACAGGGATGTTTGACGCAAAACAGTAGAGATAAGGTAAGGTGGGTTCATGAGTTCGTTAAGTAGCTTATATGTTGGTGTATCCGGTCTGAAAGTAAGTCAGGCAGCTTTGAATATCACTTCGCATAATTTGGCTAATGTTGATACCGATGGATATGTAAGGCAGCAGCCGGTATTAACAGACTTTAATTATGTTAAACTGGGGGAAACCCATATTTCCACCATGCAACAGGGGTTGGGAGCTAATTTTGCTACTGTAAAGCAGGTAAGAGATAATTTTTTGGATCAGGCCTACCGCCAGGAAATTGGCAGAGAGGCTTTTTATGAAGCGCAATATAATACAGTTAGAGAAGTGGAAGGCTTTTTTGGTGAACTTGAGGGTGAAACCTTTCAGAATTCCATGAATAATCTCTGGACTTCATTGCAGGAGCTTGCCAAGGAGCCGGATAGTATTGTAACCAGAGCGTCTCTGATTCAGACCTCCGTTAGCTTTATTGAGAGAGCGGAGAATATATCAAAACAACTGAAAGATTACCAGATTAATCTGAATACCCAGATTAAGGAACAGGTTGATCGTATTAATGTAATTGGTAAAAATATAAAGGATTTGAATTTAAAGATTAGGCAGTATGAGTGTTCAGGAGTAGAAAAAGCGAATGATTATAGAGATCAACGTAATTGTCTTCTGGATGAGTTAGGAAAACTGGCTAATATTACATATAAAGAAAATACATACGGAATAGTAACCGTTAATCTGGAAGGACAAACCTTAGTATCTGAAGATGCTGCTTTTCGAATGACGACGGAAAAGATAAACCCTAACTCTGAAATGTTAAAACCGGTGTGGGTTGAGCATAGCGGAGCAGATGTGTTTAATATGGATGTAGCGGCATCCTCTGACAGTAATACAGATATTGGTTCCCTCAAAGGCCTATTAGTAGCAAGAGGTTATAAGCAGGCGAACTATAAGGATATACCAATTCGAGATCATTATGAATCGGATACACTTTACAATTCAGCAGTGAGGGATTACAACAACAATATTAATTCCTCTGTTATCATGACAGTACAGGCCGAATTCGATCAATTAATTCACGGTATTACCACTAAGATAAATGATTTATTATGCCCGAATATCGAGGTAACACTGGCAGATAATACAAAAATTAAAATTCTGGATGAGGCAAATGCACCGGTTGGCATGGATAGTGACAAAACCATGGGGGAAGCTCTTTTTAACAGAAAGTCAACAGATCGGTACAGTGAACCTCAGAATATTCAGATAATTGATGAATCGGGTGCAATACAAACGATAACAGCCCGAATTTATAATGAAGAAAATGCATCAGATAATTATTCCCTGTTCACACTGGGTGAAATTGAAGTAAATCCAAATATAATGCAGAATTACTCCATTATTCCGTTATCCAGTAATACAGGCTCCGGTGACTTTGATATTAAAACTGTCGATAAGATTATATCAGGTTGGCAGGAAAAGTTCTCAACATTAAATCCGAATACGCTGACCCAGAATAATTTTAGCGAATATTATAATTCTTTTATTTCGGAACTGGGAAACCGCGGAGAGCAGCTTGATACAATTAGTACGAATCAGGCATCCATGGTGGAGAGTATTAATAATAAGAGAACGGAAATAACAGGTGTTTCATCGGATGAGGAACTGACGAATTTAATAAAGTATCAGCATGCTTATAATGCGTCGGCTCGTTATGTAACTGTCGTTAGTGAGATGCTGAAGGATATTGTCGAAAAACTATAGTAAGATGGGAACCGCTAGATGCGGTGAATTGGAGGTAAGTATGGCTTCTACATTTTTTGGATTGAATATTGGGAAGACTGGTCTATTTGCTTACCAGTCAGCCCTTGATACAACATCACATAATATAACAAATACGGAAACCGAAGGTTACTCTAGACAGGTTATGGGGCTGCAAGCTTCGAAGCCGATATCGGTTAACAGTACCTATGGTATGGCGGGAACCGGTGTCGATTTAACCGGAGTGACTCAGCAAAGAGATATTTACTATGATTTAAAGTATTGGAAGAACAATACCATGTATGGAGAGTACTCCACAAAATCTTATTATATGAATGAAATAGAGAATCATTTTAATGAAATTAGTGTTGACGGCTTTACTACAACCTATAATAAGTTGAATGATAGTTTGAAGGAGCTTCAGAAAAATCCATCCAGCTTAACCGTTCGTACCCAGGTCATAAATTACGCAAAGAGTCTCACGGAATATTTTACTTCAGTAGCTGAAAACATGAAGAGTGTTCAGGGTGAATGCAACTTTGAAATTCGCAATCAGGTGAATCAGATTAATTCTACATCAAAGCAGATAGCAGCTATAACAAAGCAGATTAATACTTTGGAGGTTAACGGAGGAGTAGCGAATGATCTGAGAGACCAGAGAGCACTACTAATTGATGAATTATCAAAAATTGCGAATGTAACGGTAACCGAAAAGAAGGTAGGTACTGCTAATGTTGGTGTTACCAGCTATGTTGTAAGGATGAATGGGGGTACTTTGGTTGATGGTAATGAGAGCTATGAGTTATCGCTAGTACCTAGGGCTGATAAAATCAATCAGAATGATATTGATGGTTTATATGATATCGTCTGGTTTAATGGACAAAGTTTTAATACAAATAATGATCTTCTTGGTGGTTCCTTACAGGCATTATTTGAAGTGCGTGATGGAAATAATCAGTACAATCTAACAGGAACGACTAATGTTAATTCCGGAGATACATCTGTTACTTTAACCGATACTAATATCAATACCGTGGAGAAACTGAATATACCTGAAACCGGAGTAATTACTGTTGGTAACAGAGAATATGCGTATTTAGGATTTGAAGTTTCGAAGGATGAAGCCACAGGTAATTTCCAATATACATTTCAACTTAAGGATGAGGTCAAGGCTGATGCGAGTAATATGACAGCTTCTATCGGAGAAAGTATTGATTATAAGGGGATACCCTATTATATGACCAAATTGAATGAATTTGTACGTACATTTGCAGGGGCTTTTAACGAAGTTGAGCGAAAAGGCGTTGATTTAAAAGGGAATGCAGGAACGGATTTCTTTACTGCAATGAATAAAGTAAGCGGAAGAGAATATACATTTGGACCATTAAAAGGCTCAGAGGATTATGATTATTATGATTTTGGTAGCTTTAATTCACAGACGGGTAGTTATTATGAAGAGATACAGGATAATGAGCCATTCTACGGATCCTACTATTTTATGACAGCATCGAATTTTACGATTAACTCAAATATTATGAGTGACCCTAATTTAATGACAACCACTTCGAATTTAGCAAATGGAGTTGAAAGTAATAATATTGTGGATGACCTAATTAATTTACAGAATAACAAGTTGATGTTTGATACTGGAACACCAGCCGGTTTCTTTCAGACTATGATAGCAGAAATCGGTATAGATTCTGATAAAGCCAATACATTTTCAGACAGTCAATCCAATATTCTTAAGGCAATTAGTAACCAGAGGCTTTCTGTATCCGGTGTGGATGTGGATGAAGAGGCAATGAATCTGATACGATATCAGAATGCATATAATCTTTCTGCCAAGGTAATAACCACAATGAATGAAATATATGATAAACTGATTAACTATATGGGTGTATAGTCTTGCTTGTACCAAGCAAGCCATTAGAAATATAAAAATGAATTCCAATGGAAATTCATTTTTATATTTCAGGGGTGTATTAATTCAGAAAAACTGATAATCGTCAGGAGGTTTATAAAATGAGAATAACAAATAAAATGATGTCGAATAATATGATGAGCAATATTAATAAGAATAAGCTCGGTATCAATACGTTAGAGGAACAATATTCTTCTGGTAAGAAAATACAACGGCCTTCTGATGATCCGATCATTGCGGTAAGAGCCTTAAAGCTCCGCACCAATTTATCTGAAATAAGCCAATACTATGAAAAAAATATTCCGGATGCACAATCTTGGATGGATGTAACGGAAAGTGCCTTAAAATCAGTAAATGAGATTCTTTCGCAGGTAAATACCTATTGCGTACAGGGAAGTACAGACACACTGACGGCAGAGGATCGTTCTTCCATTGCAAAAAACTTAGAGCAAATGAAAAAGCAGATCATTCAGGAGGGTAATACGAATTATGCCGGAAGATATGTATTTACCGGTTATAAGACGGATAGTTCCTTAACCTTTACAGAGGAGGAACCATCCTTGAGCTATTCCGTCACTCAGAAATTCTCTGGGAACGACATCAATATTATGAACAAGGTTTCGGGAAGCTATGAATTATCGGATTACGATAATACTGCCACGGTTGATTTTTCGAAAGCGCCTCAGATGAATGAAACTTATCGGCTACAGCTTGCTTATGATAAATTAAGCACTGCAAAACCGGAATCAATTAAATACTATACAAAGGATGCTTCTGGAAATATAATAGAGAATATTATTGATGTAAATTCTGTTGTAGCATCGTTGACTTCGTCAGAGCAAAATGCTTATACTCCGGATCCAAATCAGATTAATTATTTATCCGATACAGGTGAATTGATTCTTAGTTCTGAAGTATATAATGAGCTACGTAATGCACAGAATATCGAAGTAACCTATTCCAAGACCGGATTTAATGAGGGGGACTTAAAACCGGAGCATTATTTTACATGTACGATGTCGGATAGCAGTAAGCCGGATCAGGATCCGATTAATTACGTAAAACCGGATGCAGGACAGGAAATTCAATATGAGATAAATTATAATCAAAAGCTTACGATTAATACAGAAGGCTCAGATTCCATCACTCACAATATGGGTAGGTGCATAGATGACATTATTAGTACTGTAAATGACGTTACAAATACAGAGAAGAAAATCGCTGAAGTGGAAACAAGATTAAAAGATACCTCATTAAGTACAGCTGAAATAGAGCGTTATAATAAAATGAAGGAACAGCTGGAGACAGAATTGAGTTTGAAGAAAGAAGTAATGCAAAAAGCCTTTGAAATGGGTAACTCTACTTCTTCGAAGGAGCAGGACAGGGTTAATACAGCTGTTGCAAATCTGGGAAGCCGTATGGTACGTCTTCAGCTAACAGAAAACCGTTTGTCCAGTCAGAAAGTGGATTTTGAAGATTTATTATCAACGAATGAGGATGTAGATATGGTAGATACCTACATTAAATATGGTTCCGCTGAAACTATTTATAATGCATCACTTAACGCTGCTTCCAAGGTAGTGAAGAATACCTTGATGAATTTCCTTTAAAATACTATGCAAAAATATTGTTAATCATGTATAATATTGTCATATACAAATGAGTAGTAAAGGAAAGGTAGGCAAAGGATATGTTGGTAAAAACAAGACATTTTGGGGAAATAGATTTAAACGAAGATAAGGTTCTGTATTTTGAACAAGGTATTCTAGGATTTGAGGATTACAAAAAGTATACCCTGCTTTATGATGAGGAGGGGGATCAAAGACCCGATATTTCTTGGCTTCAAAGTCTAGATGAAGCTTCTCTTGCTATTCCGGTAATTAGTCCATTCCTTGTAAAGTCTGACTATAACCCTCGGGTGGAAGATGAGCTCTTAAAACCTCTGGGAGAGATAACGGAAGATAATGCAGTTATTCTTATAACGGTTACAGTCCCGGCTGACATTGAGAAGATATCCGCTAATTTGAAGGCTCCGTTTATTATCAACTCTGATACCAGAAAAGGAGCCCAAATCATTGCAGATAATTCAGAGTATGAAGTGAAATATTACTTTTATGATCAAATAAAAGCAGCAAAGGAGGGCAAATTATGTTAGCCCTTTCAAGAAAACTAAATGAATCAATTATTATTGGAAATGAGATAGAAGTAACAGTATTAGAGGTAAAGGGCGATCAGGTGAAAATAGGAATCAGCGCACCGAAGTCGGTTCCGATTTACAGAAAAGAAATTTACCTTCAGATAAAAGAATCGAATAAAGAAGCATTAGATACAACTGCCTCGGATGAGGTATTAAAGAAGTTATTTAAATAGAAATACTGCATTTTACAATAAAAGACTTGCCCGAGCAGTTAGTTGCTGTTTTGGGCAAGCCTTTATTATATTATGATAATTGCACTCTATACAATATAAGCAATCTGTTTTGGACAGGGTTTGTACTTATTTCTGTAATGAAATTTCTTTTTAATATTAATTATTTTATATTATTGACCGATATATCAACTAGATTAATGCATAAATTAACTGTCAAGGATGGCAAAAAGCAATTGTTAATGAGTAACTAAATGTCACATGGAGGTGTATTTTTATGGGATTAGATGCAATTTCAGGAGTAGGATATAATGATACTGCAATTAATAATCTGCAGCCCACAGTAATAAATCAGAATGTGGGTTCTAATATCAATATTACAGAAGTAACCGGTATAGTTGATTCGAATACGGGTAATCAGACTAAGGATGAGAATAGTAACACGGTATCCGGTAAAGAGATTATGGATGCCATTTCCAAAGCCAATTCCAAGTTGAAGGAACATAGAACAAGATGCGAGTTTTCTTATCATGATGATACAAATAGAGTATCTATTAAAGTAATTGACAGAAATACCGATAAGGTAATCAAAGAAATTCCCCCGGAAGATACATTGAAGGTATTGGAGAAGATTTGGGAATTAGCAGGGATACTTGTAGACGAAAAACGATAAGGAGGAAAAGGTATGTCAATGTCAGCATCAAGATCAACAACAATAAGAATGTCAGGTTTGGCATCTGGTCTGGATACCGAAAGTATTGTAGCAGGACTGATGTCTGCTCAACGATTTAAAGCAACTAAAATAGAGAATAAAATTACAAAGCTACAATGGAAACAGGACATATGGAAGACAATAAATTCCAAGGTGTATTCTTTTTATACCGGATCACTTTACAATATGAAAATGCAGGGTAATTTTATAACAAAGAAGGTTACCTCTTCTGATGAAGGTAATGTTACTGTGACCGCAGGTGCTGCAGCGACCGAAGGATCGCAATCACTTCAGATTAAAGAACTGGCAAGAGCACAGACAGTTACAGGTGCACAATTAGCTGCGGGTGTTACAGAATCAACAAAGCTTTCTACTCTGGATGCAAGTATGGTAAATCAATCTATAATTATAACAGGAACATCTACACAATCCTTAGACATAACTGCTGATACTACACTAGATGATTTCGTACAGGTATGTAAAAATGCAGGACTAAATGCAAGCTATGATGCAACACAGAGGCGTTTGTTTATTAGCTCTAAGAGTAGTGGGCTGGATAATAAATTTTCTATGTATGATACATCGGATACATCAGTATCGAATTATGATGCTTTATCAAAGCTTGGCTTAGATCTAATAGGTTCGGATTTAACCATGAGTGGTTCACTTTCGACCATGATTAAACCACAAGATGCAGAGTTTATCTATAATGGTGTAACAATGAAGAACTCTTCAAATACAGTTACTATAAATGGGATTACCATGGAATTAAAATCGAAAACTGATGTAGATGAAGTAATTAATATCAATGTCTCAAAGGATACTGATGCTATTTATAAAAAGATAAAGGGTTTTATTAAGGAATATAATGATATTCTTGATATAATGAATACTAATTATGATGCGAAGTCAGCCAGAGGGTATGAACCATTAACAGATGATCAAAAGGAAGCGATGTCTGATACTGAAGTTGAAAAATGGGAGCAGAAAATTAAAGATGCTTTATTAAGAAGAGATGATAATCTTTCTTCAATAATTAGTGCATTCCGTACTAATATGACTAGTGGCGTGACTGTCAACGGTAAGAATTATTCACTTGCATCCTTTGGTATTACCTCGACAAGTTATAGTGAAGGAGGAAAGCTGCATATTAATGGTGATCCGGATGATCCACTTACCTCCATTAATACGGATAAATTAAGGACAGCAATAGAGAAAGATCCAGATTCTGTAGCTGCTGTCTTCAATAAATTAGCAGGGGATCTTTATAATACATTGACAGAGGATATGAAAAGCTCTAAAATACGTAGTGCACTGACTCTTTATAATGACAAAGAGATGAATAATCAGATAGACGATTATCAGGACGAACTTAAAACTCTGAATAAGAAGCTTGATGAGATGGAGAATAGGTATTATAAACAGTTTGCGACGATGGAGAAAACATTGGCTAGCATGAATTCACAAAGTAATTCTCTGGCTTCGATGCTCGGTAATAATAAATAATTAATGAGATGATGTCTCTATATATCATTAATAATATAATTGAAAAGTTAAATTATGATATTTGGGAGGTATAGTTTATGGCAATGAATGCAGCTACGGCGTATAAAGATAGTAAAATTCTGACAGCGTCACCTGCGGAACTTACTATGATGCTTTATGAGGGTGCGATAAAATTTGGTAATCTTGCAGCAATTGCAATTGAAAAGCGTCAGTATGATAAAGCAAATACGAATATAGTTAAGGCAGAGAGAATTATTTCAGAGCTTCGTGGTACTCTTGATCATAAGTATCCGGTAGCTAAGAATTTTGAGAATGTATATAATTATATTTACCAAAGATTGGTTGATGCTAATATTAAGAAGGATAATGAGATATTGGAGGAAGCACTTGGATATATCAGAGAAATGCGGGATACCTGGAAGGAAGTTATACATCTTGCAAAAGTACCTAGTAAATAGTATTTATACATTTATACTCTTAGGGAGGATGTAAGAGATGGAATTAGAGGACCAAACCGCGAAAAAGACATACATTTTACTTCTGGTCGAGATTTTACAGAAGAAGGTTCAAATATTAAATATATTGATGCAACTGACATCAAAACAGCATGATTTGATTGCTTCCTCTGATATCATAAATGATGAGGAATTCTTACAGTTGATTTCGCTGAAAGAAGAGAGAATCATTCATCTGACAAGTATGGATGAAGGCTTTGATAAGTTGTACCTAAGCGTGAAAGAAGAGTTAATGGCCGGGAAAGAAAAATATATTTCAGAAATTACTTCTCTTAAGGAATTGATTGCCAATATAACAGATATTAGTGTAAATCTGCAGGCCATGGAAAAACGTAATAAATCTCAGTTAGACTTGTATTTTGCCACCATGCGGAAGAAAATTAAAAATTCCAGATTAAGCAATAAAACAGCAGCAAATTATTATAAAACCATGACGAAGCAGCATGAAGTACAATCGTTTTTTTATGACAAAAAAAATTAAAAAAATTATATAAAGATATAAAGTTTAACAAAACATTGCCGATATATAATGTAAGTAAGGAAACTGCTTACTAAATATATTCTCCCCAATGGAGCGTACGGCCGGACAGGAGAAAAACAATAAGCAGCATGGATGCTGCTAACAATAAAATTTCAAGGAGGATTTCATTATGATAGTACAACACAATATGGCGGCAGCCAACACAAACAGACAGTTAGGCGCTACAGGTAATAGTCTTGCAAAATCAACTGAGAAGTTATCTTCAGGTTATAAGATCAACCGTGCAGGTGACAATGCAGCTGGTCTTACTATTTCCGAGAAGATGAGAGGACAGATCAGAGGTCTTGATCAGGCTTCTACTAACGCTCAGGATGGTATCTCCTTAATTCAGACAGCAGAAGGTGCTCTTAACGAGACACACTCCATGCTTCAGAGAATGAGAGAGTTAGCTGTTCAGGCTGCTAATGGTACTAACGCGACTGCAGACGTTAATGCTATTCAGTCCGAAATTAATCAATTAGCACTGGAAGTAACTCGTGTCGCTGATCAGACTGAATTCAATACTATGACCCTTATGAGTGGTAATTTCAAAAATAAGGCTCTTCAGGTTGGTGCCAATAAAAGCCAGATAATCTCAATTACCATCGAAGATATGGATGCAACAGCATTAGGCATTAATGCTCTTACTGTAACAAACCATAAAGATGCAACAGAAGCTACCTCAACTATTCAGCAAGCTATTTCTTCAGTATCAGCTCAGAGATCTATGCTTGGTGCATTACAGAATAGACTTGAGCATACTATTGCTAACGCAGACAATACTTCTGAAAATCTCCAGGCAGCAGAATCTCGTGTCCGTGATGTTGATATGGCTAAAGAGATGGTTAAATACTCCAAGGATAATATTCTTCAACAGGCAGCTACTTCAATGCTGGCTCAGGCTAATCAGTCAACTCAGGGTGTTCTGTCATTATTACAGTAATATCATAATTTTGTTAAAAAGGGGACTGACTGAAAGTCAGTCCCCTTTTTAAAATAAATAAAGGAAGTGATCATATGGAAGACATGAAGAATTGCTTGCAGGCAGCAATTACATCGATTGAAATTACATCTAAGTATTTTAATCAGAATAAAGTTCCAGAGGGATATAAACAATTAGAAGATACAATCGCTAAGATTGATCATATCATTTATGCAGTATCAACTTATAGACAGCAAGGTTTAGAGATTGAGATCAATGAAGTTGAGCTAATGGGAAGCCTTCAGGAGGCAATGACTGCTTTAGAGAATAAAGATACATTATTATTATCAGATATTCTTGAATATGAAGTTAAGGAATTACTAGAGCGCAGTCTTCAAGCATTATTATAGAGAAGAGTTTGATTAAAACAAACCTATGGGAGTATGCAGCATGAGTTATTATGAAAAGAATATGGAATGTATGAAGATAAGTTGTAAGAATTTTTATACTTTACTAATAGAAAAAAACAGCCAGGCCATAGTTAATATCAATAAATTGGATCAGATTAGAACTAAAGGCGCTAAAAATGGAGAACAAATTCTTATTATTCATCATAATTCTATTGAATATAGATTAAACAGTATTTATCGACCGTCTGACGAAGCAATGAAATGGGCGGAGCAATATAATCTTCAGAATTTGAACAATGTAATTGCTATGTTTGGACTAGGCAATGGAATATTTGTACGTGCTCTAATGGAACGAATGGGTGCTGAAGATACCATTATTATTTACGAGCCATGCTATGAGATATTCCAATATGTACTTCAAA
This sequence comes from Bacillota bacterium, assembly GCA_023393095.1. Lineage (GTDB taxonomy): Bacteria > Bacillota > Clostridia > Lachnospirales > Lachnospiraceae > Mobilitalea. The sequence goes on along the minus strand of JAEWMT010000111.1, from coordinate 6,555 downwards.
ATTATGATATCACAGATATTTTGAAGGATCAACGAGTTGTATTGACAGTTGAAGGCATTAATGATTCTGCATTTCATATCGTGCTGAACAATACTGTGAATATCAATAATATAAAGACTCAAATACAGTGCTGCTATCCAAATTACGATAAAATATTTCAAGAGAGCTGTCTCCGTTTCTACAAGGAGATTAAGGACAGTTATATTTCAGCACAGGTAAATGTGAGTACTATGATTTTCTTTGGAGGGAAACATATAGAGAATACCATGAACAATCTAAGTTTCATAAAAGACAGTAGTACCCTGCCAATTATAAAGAAAAACATCCCCGAGGGAATACCGGCAGTTGTGGTGGCAGCTGGTCCGTCTGTTCGGGATAATATAGAATTATTAAAGAAGTTGAAAGGAAGAGCGGTTATTTTTGCAGTTGATCGTATCTTAGATTATTTATTGGATGCAGGAGTGATTCCTGATTTTGTTGTTTCGGTTGATGCGGTGAAGGATATTAAATTCTTTTCCTATAGAGATAATATAACTATTCCTTTAATATGTTATTATGAATCTAACCACGATATTCTGGTGCATCACAAAGGGAAGAAGATTCTTTGCACAAGTAACATGTTTACTGAGGAAATTTATCGTAGGACGAATAAAGAATCTGCTTCTTTATTGACGAGCGGTTCTGTAGCATTAGTTGCTTATGGTGCTTGTGTTGAATTAGGCTTTCAAAGAATTATCTTAGTGGGACAGGATTTAGCATATAATGAGGGACGAAGTCATGCGGGTGAATTTATTGATGAAGAAGATGAAACGAAGGATGTCTTTGTAGAAGGCATTGACGGCAATCAAATAAAGTCAAGATATGATTGGAAGGAATATGTACTTCGATATCAAGATTTAATTCTTCTTAATAAAGAAGTAGAGGTTATAGATGCAAAACAAAAAGGTGCTAAGATTAAAGGAGCAATTAATATGTCCTTGACTGAAGCATATGAAAGGTATTGTAATAGAACATATGATACTGATACGTTTCGGAATATTAATGACTCTGTATTTTCACAAGAGGATTTGACTATTATCAAAGATTACTTAGATAGCAGTTTAGCTAGTCTTAAGAAGATTAGAGAGAAAGCGAAGGATGCAAGTCAGGAATGTGATAAATTATTAAAATATGAGAACATGGCTATTAAGCCTAATTCTTTTGATAAGAGCTTAAAAAAATTATCAAAACTCAACAAAAGTATTGATAATAATAGTGTAATATATTCATTATTGAATCACTATGTCACGGCTAAAACTGCAGATAGTCAGTATGATATTTTGCTTTTTACCGATGATGAGCATGCGAATAATGTGTCAACATTTACGAAGTCAAAGCAGATCTATCAGGCGGTAATCGAGGTTGCAGATTATGCAAGAGAACGGCTTGAAGCTGCATTTAAGTTTAATATAATGTAATAAGCTGGAGGATAAATAAATGAATGTACTTGTTACTGGAGCTGATGGTTTTATTGGAAGCCATTTAACGGAAATGCTTTTAGAGCAGGGGCATGAGGTGAGAGCCTTTACATATTATAATTCATTTAATAATTGGGGATGGCTGGATACTCTTCCTAAGGCAAAACTCGATCAAATTGATATTTTTGCAGGAGATATTAGAGATCCTAATGGAGTAGATAAGGCAATGACCGGAATAGACCAGGTGTTTCATCTGGCGGCTCTGATTGCTATTCCTTTTAGTTATCATTCGCCAGATTCCTATGTAGATACCAATATCAAAGGTACCCTTAATGTACTTCAGGCAGCGAGGCGTCAAAATACTTCCAGAATACTTGTGACTTCCACTTCTGAGGTGTATGGTACTGCACAATATGTTCCAATTGATGAGAAACATCCATTCCAGGGACAATCACCTTATTCTGCAACGAAAATAGGTGCGGATCGATTGGCAGAAAGCTTTTATCGAAGCTTTGGAATGCCGATAACAATTGTAAGACCCTTTAATACTTATGGTCCAAGACAATCGGCAAGAGCGGTTATTCCTACAATCATATCACAGCTTTTGGCAGGATATGATGAAATACGTTTAGGTTCCTTAACACCTACCAGAGACTTTAATTATGTAAAAGATACGGCAAGAGGATTTATCTCTATTGCTAATGCAGATAATACCATTGGAGAAGAGATTAATATAGCAACCCAGAAGGAAATTGCTATCGGTGACCTTGCGCAGGAAATTATTAAACAGATTAATCCCAATGCAAAGATTATCTGTGAGGAGGAGCGTCTGAGACCTGAGAAAAGTGAAGTAAATCGCCTTCTCGGCTCTAATGCTAAAATTAAAAGTCTGACAGATTGGGAACCTCAATATTCATTAAAGGAAGGCATTCATGAGTCAATTGAGTGGATTAAATGTAATATGAAAACTTATAAGCCGGATATTTATAATATATAGGACTGACAATACAACAAAGAAGTGGGGGATAAAAATGATACCATTATCTGTTCCTAACCTAAAGGGAAGAGAATTAGAATATGTTACTCGTGCCATTGAGACAGAATGGGTCTCTACAGCGGGTCCCTTTATTACTGATTTTGAAAAAAGTATTGCAGATTATGTTGGTGTAAACGAGGCTGTAGCCTGTCAAAATGGAACTTCAGGACTACATCTGGCTCTTTTGGCTGGTGGAGTTGTAGCAGGGGATGAAGTAATTGTTCCGACACTGACTTTTATTGCAGCAGTGAATCCTGTGAAATATATCGGTGCTGAACCAATTTTTATGGATTGTGATAATAGTCTGACAATGGATCCGGATAAATTAAGATGTTTTTGTGAGAAAGAATGTGAGTTTATCAACAAAAAGCTCATCAATAAGAAAAGCGGTAAACAGATTAAGGCAATACTTGTAGTTCATATATTCGGTAATATAGCAGATATGGAACGCATTATTGAGATAGCAACACAATATCATCTTATATTGATTGAAGATGCAACCGAAGCTCTAGGTACTCATTATACAGAAGGAAAATACAAAGGGAAATTTGCCGGAACCATTGGAGATATCGGGGTTTATTCCTTTAACGGCAATAAAATTCTTACCTCCGGTGGCGGTGGTATGATTGTTTCAAATAGGAAAGAATATATGGATCGTTGTAGATATTTATCAACGCAAGCGAAAAATGACACCCTATATTTTGTACATAATGAAATTGGATACAATTACCGAATGACTAATCTTCAGGCTGCATTAGGATTGGCACAGTTGGAGCAGCTTGAGAAATTTATTGAAACTAAGAAAGCAAATTATTCAAAATACCAAGAACTTGGCATACAACTCCTTCCGTTTAGAGATGATATACGACCAAATTATTGGTTTTATTCATATATAAGCGATGAGCGGGATAATCTTATGCATTATCTTGGTGATCATAAAATTCAGACAAGACCGATATGGAAGCTCATTCATACATTAAAGCCGTATGAGTTTAACCAATCTTATCAAATACAAAAAGCATTTTATTATTATGAACATATACTGAATTTACCATGTAGTAGTAATCTGGCGGCTGAAGATGTAGGTACTGTTGCAATGGAAATCAAGAATTATTTAGGTACATAAAGAAATCCAGACATACGGATTACAGTATTTTTATAGTAATACGAAGGAGGAAAATACTTGAATCTAAAAGACTTTATTATTAATGAGGAATCTTCCGTTTTAGATGTTATGAGAACCATCGATAATAATGCTAAGGGAATTGCGTTTGTATGTAAAAATGAACGTCTTCTCGCTGTTGTAACAGATGGAGATATCAGAAGATATATTTTACGTAATGGAAGTTTAGATGCTCCCATAAAAGAAATCGCCAATTACAATCCCAGATATGTTACGAATGAGGAAAACATAGATTATTTTGAGTTTATGAAAAATAATCATATAACGGCTTTGCCCATTGTAAAGAAGAATAAGAAGATGATCTCAGTTCGATTTCTTTATGATTCAAGACCAATTCGTAACACGAATTTGAATGTACCTGTCGTTATTATGGCAGGAGGGAAAGGCACTAGGCTTTATCCTTATACGCAGATTTTACCCAAACCTTTAATACCGTTTGGCGACAGGACGATTTCAGAGATAATTATGGATCATTTTGAAGCATATGGCTGCAAAAATTTTCATATGATTGTTAATTACAAAAAGAACTTTATAAAATCTTTTTTTGTAGATAATGAAACAAAAAGAAATGTGAATTTTATTGAAGAATCTGATTTTTATGGTACAGGAGGAGGCTTAAAGCTTCTCGAAGGTAAAATTCATGATTCCTTCTTTGTAACAAATTGCGATATCGTAATTGAAGAGGATTATTCAGATATATTGGAATATCATAATCAGGAGAAGAACATTATAACAATTGTTGTGGCAATGAAGAATGTTACAATACCATATGGAACGATAGAGGTTTCAGATAAAGGACAGGTGTCTAGGTTGAAAGAGAAGCCAAGCTTTTCTTTTCTTACGAATACAGGCCTTTACGTTCTGGAGCCAAGCTTTTTAGATATAATCCCAAGAGATACTTTTATTCATATTACTGATGTTATTCAGACTTGTATCGATAAAGGGGAAAAAGTCGGTATATATCCAATCAGTGAGCATGCATGGATGGATATGGGTCAGATGGAAGAGTTAGAAAAGATGAGAGAGAGGCTGGGGATTGATGCCAGAGAATAGAAAACTCTTATTATTAGGTGCCGGAGGGCATTGCCGATCTGTGCTTGACAGTTTACTTGTATTGTCAACCTATCATGAGATAGGACTGGTAGACAATAATTATACGGAAATATCGGAAGCAGAGGCAGGATTAAATTCTCAGAATATCCTTTTGAAATGTAGGTATATGGGTGGAGACATTACTTTAGAGCGTTTATTTTCTGAGGGCTTTAGCGATGCTTTTATAACTGTTGGTAGTATCGGTAATGTTTCCGTCAGGAAAAAGTTATATGCAAAACTTAAACAGATTGGTTTTCGTATACCTAATATTTTTGATAAAAGCTGTATTGTAAGCGAATTTTCCATTCTGGGTGAAGGGATCTATGTTGGAAAGAATGCTGTAATTAATGCCAATACGCAGATTGGTAATTGCGCAATTGTTAATACATCCTCTGTCATTGAACATGATTGCATCATTGGAGATTTTGTACATACAGCGTCGGGAAGTATTCTATGCGGTAATGTACAGGTTGATGATGGAGCCCATATAGGTGCTGGCAGTGTGGTCAGGCAAGGCATTCATATAGGAGAAGACACCGTGATTGGACTAGGAAGTGTTGTCGTTAAAGATATTGCATCAAAGACAGTTGCTTATGGAAACCCATGCAAAGAGGTAGAACATGAATAATATTTATATTATTGCTGAAGCCGGAGTTAACCATAATGGAGATATCAAGCTTGCTAAACAGATGATACTCGAAGCGAAAAATGCTGGGGTTAACGCAGTAAAATTTCAGACCTTTATTTCTAAAAATCTGGTATCCTATCGTGCCCCGAAGGCAGATTATCAGAAGCAGACAACCGGACAATCCGAAACTCAGCTGGAGATGCTTCAGAAGTTGGAACTTTCTTTTGAACAATTTCATGAATTAAGCATATATGCAACAGAAGTAGGAATTGATTTTTTATCTACTCCTTTTGATGAAGATAGTATCGATTTTCTTTCAACGCTCCAGATGTCTTTTTGGAAAATACCATCTGGAGAGATTACAAATAAACCATATCTTAAAAAAATAGCTGAAACATGCAAACCAATTATACTTTCCACTGGAATGAGTACACTGGATGAGATACAAGATGCAATGGGTATTTTTGAGGAATATGATAAGAAGAATATTGTGCTTCTTCATTGTAATACAGAATATCCGACCCCCTATGACGATGTTAATTTATCTGCTATGAGAACCTTACAGGAATACTTTAGTGTACAGGTTGGTTATTCGGATCATACTGTTGGAATTGAAATACCGATCGCTGCTGCAGCTATGGGCGCCTGTGTAATTGAAAAACACTTTACTTTGGATAGAAATTTGCCGGGTCCTGATCATAAGGCGAGTCTGGAGCCTCTGGAATTGTTATCCATGGTGAAAGCTATACGTAATGTTGAAATTGCCCTAGGAGATGGAATAAAGAAACCATCCAAATCCGAATATAAAAATCTTGGGATCGCAAGGAAAAGTATTGTAGCGAAAAAAGATATTCAAAAAGGTGAGATCTTTACACAGGAAAATCTTGCTACTAAACGTCCAGGGGATGGTATCTCGCCAATGAGATGGGATGAAGTAATTGGAATAGCTGCCGAAAGAAATTATTGCAAGGATGAGAAGATAGATATTAATGTTGTAATGCGAGAAATTAATTCGGGAGGAATAAATTAATATCCCATGAAAAAAATTATTTGTATCCTAACAGCAACTAGAGCGGAATATGGATTACTAAAACCGATTATCACCAAACTGAATAGGGTTATGGAATTTGATATTCGTATTGTAGTAACTGGAATGCAC
>JAEWMT010000080.1 GCA_023393095.1 Bacillota bacterium | reverse complement strand
ACTGGTGGATCTGCAAAGATTTTTGCCTTAGATGAATTAATGCATCGTGATACAGATTTAAAGATTAATATTTGTGAGAATTCCTCTAATACAGTTGTCAATGGTTTGGGTAAAATTATAGAGGATCATAAGTTATCATCATTAGCGTGTGTTTTAAAATCAAAAACTATAAATTAAACCCCAAATCATGTATATTAATAGAATTATTCTAACCCATCAAACTTGTTTGATGGGTTTCATGAGTATATGAGTTACTATGGATGGAAGGTTATTCATATATACAATAAACGTAATAAGTTTTAATATGAAAAAGTCTAATAGATTTTTTTATAAACATTATTCAAATGGAGAGAAACTATGAGACGAAGAACTAAAATAAAATTAAATCCTAAATATGTTCTTATCGTATGTGTAGTATTATTAATCTGCTTAATTATTTTTTCCTATCGATATGGTGAAAAGCTTTCACCGGTAAAAGAAGCCGTCGGTACGGTTGTCACTCCCATGCAGCGTGGTGTTAATACAATAGGAACCTATATATCTGGTCAATTCGATCATTTTAGAAATGTTAACGATTTATTGGAGGAAAATGCTAAACTGAAGAAGGAGTTGGATAAAATTTCTTATGAAAATAAGAGTTACCTTCAGAATAAAAATGAGTATGATAGACTGTTAAAGTTATATCAGTTAGATGCACAGTATTCTGATTATCCAAAGGTTGCAGCTAGAGTAATTAGTAAGGATTCGAATAACTGGTATAATACATTTAAAATTAACAAAGGCAAAAAAGACGGTTTTGAGGTTAATATGAATGTTATGGCCGGAAATGGTCTGGTTGGTATTATTACAGAAGTACATGATAATTATTCCAATGTTAGGGCAATCATTGATGACAACAGTAAAGTTGGTGGAACATGTTCGAAATCCTCCGATAATTGTATTGTTGAGGGTGATTTGCAGCTTATTGATAAGGGCAAGATCCGTGTTACCATACCATTTAAGGAAGCAAAGATCAGTGATGGAGATGAGGTTTTTACCTCTCAAGACAGTGAAAGGTTTTTACCGGGAATTTTAATCGGATATGTAAGTGATATTAAGCTAGACCCGGATAATATGTCGAAAACAGCGTTATTAACACCGGCCGTAGATTTTCAGCATCTGGAAGAAGTATTAATTATTACGAAAATAAAAGAACCTTTAAAAGATTAAGAAAAAGTAGGTATTTTTTGTGAAGCGACTGATTGTTTATATCTTAGAAATTATATTATGTTTTGTAATACAGACAGCGATGTATCAATATATCAATCTGGCTGATATTATGCCGAATATGCTTCTGATTCTGGTAGTATCTTATGCTTATATGCGCGGACGAATGACCGGACTGACGCTTGGTTTAGTTTGCGGTCTTCTTATGGATTTAATGAGCGGAAGTTATTTGATCGGAGTAAATGGGTTGATTTATATCTTGATTGGATATTTTATCGGATATACGAAAAGATATTATTCAAATGATGATTACACATTTCCAATCATAATTACAGCAATCAGCGATCTGGTATATGGGATTATGTTTTATATGCTGGAGTTTTTGTTAAGAGGCAGATTAAATTTCATTTATTACCTTAGAAGGATGATTTTGCCAGAGATTATATATACTGTTGCAGTTTCCGTACTTTTATATAAGCTGCTACATATGATTGATAACCGATTGGAGCATAAGCCAGAAAAGGAGGTATAGAATTGTTTGACGTATTCTTGGATTATGTAAAAAAGCTATTTAAGTCAAGATTATTTCCGATAACGCTGATTTATCTTGCTTTATTTTGTATTGTAATAAACCGACTTTTCATTTTGCAGATTGTAAAAGGACCAACTATTGCACAAACAAATAAACTTAGTAATGTGGAACATAGAGATATTGAGGGTACCAGAGGCAATATCTATGACTGTAATGGAAAACTTCTGGCTACCAATGAACTAACCTATAACGCAGTGATGGAAGATAGTACGAAAATAAAGTCGGATGAGCAACGTAATAAAATTATAGATAAATTGATAAGAATTGTTGAAAGTAATGGCGATACTTTGGATAATGAATTCTACATTAAGGAGAATGATGAGGGAAAATTAGAATTTACAGTCGAAGATATAGCTCTTGAAAATTTCAAGAAAAAGGCGTATGCCTATGTTCTTGATAAGAAAACGCATCAGCTTACTGATGAGCAGGAGAAATCTACAGCCCAGGATGTATACGATTTTTTGCGTTCCGGGAAGGGGTATCCTCAATATAATAGAATGTTTAATATCTCTGACTCCTACTCCATGGAAGAGACATTGAAAATAATGAGTGTACGTTATGCATTATTTTGTAATTTTCCGAAATATATGCCGGTGACGATTGCTTCACATATCAATAATAAAACTCTTACAGCAATTGAAGAGAATAGTGATGTGCTGCAGGGAGTTACTGTGAAAAAGCAGTCACGCCGTGTGTATAATAATAGTATTTATTTTTCTAATATTATCGGGTATACCGGTTTAATCAGTTCATCGGAGCTGGAGCAATATAACAAGAAAGAGAAAATCTATACTACGAGCGATCTCGTCGGCAAAGCAGGGCTTGAAGGTGTCGGCGAAGAATATTTACGGGGAACCAAAGGGGTTGAGACCGTCAGTGTCAATTCAGCTAAAAAAGTTATTGATGTAATTGACCGAACTGATTCGAAGGCAGGAAATGACATTTATCTAACCATTGATAGTAACATTCAGATTGCGGCATATAAGCTATTAGAGAGGGAAATCGCCACAATTTTATTAGATAAGATTACACCGAGGATGGATTACGGCACCAAAGGAAAAAGTGCTGATGATATTAAGGTTCCTATTTATGAGGTTTATAATGCCTTTATTAATAATAATATTATTGATGTCAATCATTTTACCGATAAAAAGGCAACCGAACTGGAAAAAAATACTTTTAATAAATATAAATCTGAGCAAAAGAGCATCTTCAATCAATTAAATAGTTATTTAAGTATTAATAATAAAATCACTAATGATAAAGCTGGTGATATGGAAGATTTTCTGAATTACTTCTATAGTACAATCAAAAGTGAAAACCTCTTGATTGTTGATAAAATTCCAAGTGATGATACTACGCTGAATGATTATAAAAATAATAAAATTTCACTCAGTAGCTTCCTTAAAACAGCATTGGCCAATAACTGGATCGATTTATCCAAGCTTAAAGTGGATAAAAAGAAGTATTATTATACCGAAGAACTGTATGCGAAACTCATCGATTATATGCAGGAGATATTGGCGAAAGATGTAAAATTTAAAAAAATGGTTTACCGTAGTTTAATATTTTCATTTAAATTATCGGGAAAAGAAATTTGTCTTTTATTATTAGACCAAAATGTGTTAAAATGTAGTGAAGATGAAATACAAAGATTAAAATCAGGAAGTATTTCCCCATATGGATTTGTCACAGGAAAGATAAAATCCTTAAAGATTACACCCGGTATGCTTGCTCTGGCACCTTACAGTGGTTCCGTGGTTATCACGGATGTGAAAACAGGGAAAGTGCGTGCTTTGGTTTCTTATCCTGGTTATGATAATAATAAGTTCTCAGGTAAAGTGGATCCAACGTACTTTAATAAAGTGAATAACGACCTAGCAACCCCAATGAGAAATAAACCGGCATTTGAAAAAATAGCTCCTGGTTCCACCTTTAAGATGGTTACTTCGGTTGCTGCCATGGAGGAAGGGGTAGTTG
>JAEWMT010000095.1 GCA_023393095.1 Bacillota bacterium | reverse complement strand
ATTTATCACTAGTATTCCCTCATCGTATCATGGTTGATATTAAGGAAATGATCTTAGCTCTTGATAAAGTAACACCTGGTATTGCTTCCGATGAAACCCTTCTCTACGGTGTAGAAGTGAAATTCTATTCTAATAAAGTCGTAGTTAATACTGACTTTGAGACCAGTGTAAAAGGTCTTAGGGCTATTGGTGATGGTGCTGGTTTAACAAGAGGTTTACAACAGGCTTCCGCCAACGGCATCAGCGCCGCAAGAAGTATCCTTGCAAAAATGAATTAACACCGTAAGAAGTATTATTACAAAAATAGATTAAAGAACGGCGGCCACGGAATATAAATTTAAAGTCATAGATATAAGAGATACACAGAAGTCTCATCTTATATCTATGACTTTTTATATTGTTGACCGGCGATAAATAAAATCCAACTACCTAAATATCGCATTAAAATCCGAATAAATAAAATCTTTTTACCTCTCTTGTAAATCCAAAATCTATAATAACCGGCCTGCCTTTTATTATTCCCCAACTAGTTTTTCTTTGAAGGTCAACCGTCAGTAATCCGCATTCATTTATAATATTGCGAAAATCTTCTATCTGAAATAACTCCCTATTATTTTTTACTTTATAATAATCCCATACTTCGGTAAATGAGTTTATTCTCTCAGCCTTTTCCATAATCAAATAAAGATAGTCCTCCGATACTGCTTTTACTTTTGCTAAGTAAAGAGTATCCTTATTTTTAGATGCGATTTCTTCTTCTGCCTTATTTTGTATGATCCCTTTTCTGTTTTTAGCAACTTTTATAACATAATCATTATCCATATCATATACATGTCTGCCGGACCCTGAGCCAATCAAATGATATTTATTATTCTCTATATCTATTTTGATTTTTTCGAAATCAATCTTCATCGCATACTCCTAATTTAATATTCTACTATATTATATTATTAATCTGCATGTTGATTGGTTAACGTTTTCATACTAACACGTCGAAATTTGTAAAGAAAATCATTGAATAAACATCGCATCACCAAAGCTAAAGAATCGGTATCTTTCCTTCACGGCTTCTTGATAAGCTTCCATAATATTATCCCGCCCTGCTAGTGCAGAGACTAACATCATCAGTGTTGATTCCGGAAGATGAAAATTCGTAATGAGGGCATCCAGTACCTTAAAACGATAGCCGGGATAAATAAAAATGGAAGTGTCACCGCTTCCCGCATGAACAATTCCCGAGTCATCCGCAGCCGATTCAACCGTTCTGCAGCTGGTAGTTCCTACACATATAATTCTTCCACCGGCTTTTTTAGTTTCATTGATGATATCTGCCGCCTCTACGGATACCTGATAAAATTCGGAATGCATATGATGCTCCAGAACATTCTCTACCTTGACCGGACGGAAGGTTCCAAGGCCGACATGAAGAGTGACATTGGCAATGCGAATCCCCATTGTCTCAATCTCCGCAAGCAATTCTCTAGTAAAATGAAGTCCCGCCGTGGGAGCTGCAGCCGAGCCGCTGTATTTAGCATACACCGTCTGATAGCGATCCTTGTCTGCAAGTTCATGGGTAATATAAGGAGGTAAGGGCATCTGACCTAACTGATCTAGAATTTCTTCAAAAATTCCTTGATACTGAAACTGTACAAGGCGGTTACCTTCCTCGATAATATCTATAATTTCACCAGTTAATAGACCGCCTCCAAAACTGATCTTTGTACCTGGTCTGGCCTTCTTACCGGGTTTCACAAGCGTCTCCCAGATATCATTTTCTCTTCGTTTTAAGAGAAGCAGTTCAATCTTTGCACCATGAACTTCCTCAGTATTCTGATTCTCTTGTTCCTTGATCTTTTCACCAATCAGTCTTGCAGGAATTACCTTTGTATTATTAATAACCAGGCAGTCACCAGGTTTCAGATACTGCGTAATCTGTCTGAATATTTTATGTTCCACAACTCCCGTTTCTTTATCAAGCACCAGCAATCTAGAACCCGAACGATCCTCCAAAGGATCCTGGGCAATCAGTTCTTCTGGTAAATCATAATAAAAATCGTGTGTTTTCATGAAAGCCTCCAAATGTATTATAATTATTCTGTCCATTTTCTTAATTTTATGATACCATTAAACTATAATTATCTAATCATAATTTAGTATTAAAAGTAAGACTGTAATTAATATTTTGAATAGGTATGTATATATTCAACTTGGCGCGCTAAGGCTAGTCGAGTGGTTAATTCTAGTTTTGAGTCATCTCTTTTATAGATTATCTCTAATTAATATCTTTCATACATCGTTTTATTTCTTCACAGGTAAAAGAACCTCCATGCCCGGTATAAACCATCTTGGGTGATAAACTTATTATTTTCTTTATATTTTCCTTAACAAGGTTTAAATCACAGGCAAACATTGGCAACTTCGGCTTTCCTTTACTAATCATTCCACCCATGATGAGATCACCGATAAACAGATTGCCGTCATCCAGCAAGACGGAAACAGAACCTTTTGTATGCCCAGGTGTTTCTATGATTTTACCGGGAATTCCAAAATCATAAAGAGGGAACTCCCCTTCAATTATAATCTCCGGTTCATAAGGACAAAACCCTTTTATTTCCGTTCCAAAATGACAAAGCAATCTACCAATTCGATTGGCCGGAATAATTTCTACATTTTCGCCTTTTCTGACCGAATCTGAATCCATCTTATGTATTATGGTTTTTGCGCCTGTCGCTTTTCTTAACTCAGAGCAGGTACCCATATGATCACTATGTCCATGTGTGATAATGATTGATTTTAATTTAGATTTATTTAATCCCAAATCTGATATTACCTTGAGGATTTTATTCTCAGTACCCGGTCTACCGCAATCAATGATACTAAAATTATCCTCCGAAACCTTCAACAAGTAAGAATATACCATTCCATAATGCATAGGCATAATAGTAATATTATTATTTTCCATATTACCTCCCATGCTGCCCCTTTGAGGCAGCTTATTCACATTACCTCCATTTGCCGTTTCTTCGGCATATAATAAAAAATGTCCAAAACGAATATTACTTCAGTCTAAATGGTAACCTGTAATAATGCTCGTTTTGGAACAGCTCTTGCGTCACAGCTAATTTTACTTTCTGCTTAAAACATCAAATCGGATTTCTTCTTAAGTAATTTAGTTCCATTTAAAATTAATAAAACACCGGCAATAATTCCAGATACCATCATAAGTATCCCTAAAACCAGATTCCATACACCAACTGATTTCATTGTGTGGTAAATTTTCTCCATCATAATATTACCTCCTTTTTTTAAAACCGGGTTGCTCCATATTGTTCATAATATGCATCAATTGCTGCTTTTAATGTATCATCTATTACAACTTTCCCTTTATAGGGCTTATTATACAGATGTTCTACTACATCATTCATTGTTACGATCGCTGTTGTAGCTATGTTGTAATTGTCTTCTATCTCAGAAAGTGCACTCTTCTTTCCCTGCCCTCTTTCCATACGATCTACGGATACTACAAGACCAAGAACCTTAATATCACCCTGAGCCGCTAAGATTGGCATTGTCTCTCCGATTGAGGTACCAGCTGTCGTAACATCTTCAATAATTACAACCTTGTCGCCATCTGCAATCGGTGAACCAAGTAATATTCCTGTATCACCATGATCCTTAACCTCTTTACGATTAGAACAGTATCTGATATCCTTCTGATAAAATTCACTGATTGCCATCGTAGTTGCCACACTAAGTGGAATTCCTTTATAAGCAGGTCCAAATAAAACATCAAAATCAAGTCCATATTTGTCATTAATAGCCTTTGCGTAATATTCACCGAGCTTCCTCAGCTGGGCACCGGTACGATAATAGCCCGTATTTACAAAGAACGGAGTCTTTCTTCCGCTTTTCGTTGTGAAATCACCGAATTTTAATACCCCGCAATCTACCATGAATTCTATAAATTCCTTTTTATATTGTTCCATATGCATCCTCCTGCTATTGACTATTGTAGCATAAATTATAATAAATAAAAGAGCTTCTTAAAAATTTAAGATTTATATTTTAAACTAACTCTTCATGCTCTGTTTTACTACAGTATAGAGCCCCGATAGAAATAAGGAATAATCTATTTTACACATCCGATTAAGTTATTTATATCATTTACATTATATTTTATCATATAATCCTCTATCCCTTTCACTACTTCAATTGTGGCTGTCGGATTAATGAAGTTTGCCGTTCCCACAGCTACCATAGTAGCTCCGGCCATAATAAATTCTAAAGCGTCTTCCGCATTTGCAATACCACCCATTCCAATAATCGGAAGCCCTACTGCACTGGCTACCTGGTAAACCATACGTACAGCAACAGGCTTTACTGCAGGACCGGATAAGCCTCCGGTTTTATTTGCAAGAACAAAAGCTCTTCGATTAATGTCAATTTTCATACCGGTTAAGGTGTTAATTAAGGAAAGGGCATCCGCACCACCTGCTTCGGCAGCCTTCGCCATCTCGGTTATACTGGTTACATTCGGACTAAGCTTCATGATAACCGGTTGTTTCGCGCGCTTTTTAATTTCAGAGGTAATCGCTTCCACACATTTCGGATCCTGACCAAATGCAATACCGCCTTCCTTGACATTGGGGCAGGAAATATTGATTTCCAGCATATCAACGTCCTGGTCAGCCAATCGCTCCACCACTTCACAATACTCCTCTGTGGTTTTTCCAACAACATTTACAATAATTCTTGCATTCTGCTTCTTTAAAAATGGAATATCCCTATTAATAAATACGTCCACACCCGGATTTTGAAGACCGATGGCATTCAGCATTCCTCCATAGACTTCCGCGACCCTGGGAGTAGGGTTACCGGGCCAGGGCACATTTGAAACACCCTTTGTAGTGACTGCACCAAGCTTTGATAAATTCACATATTCGCTGTATTCCATACCGGATCCGAAGGTTCCGGAAGCCGTGGTTACCGGATTTTGAAAGGTTACTCCTGCTAAGGTTACACTTGTGTTCATAGTTCCACCTCTTCCGCATAAAATACCGGACCATCCTTACATATCCGTTTATTATTAACATTACTGTGATGATCTTTTTCTTTCGTCTTACAGACGCAGCCCAGACAGGCTCCTATACCACATGCCATACGTTCCTCAAGTGATAGCTGTGCTTTGATGCCATTTTCTGTAGCATAAGACTTAATTCCTCTTAACATCGGTGTAGGTCCACAAGCGAAGATAATATCAGCCTCTAATCCATTTGCGTTGATTGCATCAATGACATTGCCCTTCGTACCCCGGCTTCCATCCTCGGTGGAAATATATACCTTACCGAAATCCTCAAACTCTTTGTCCAAAAATGTTATGTCTCTATATCCAAGTACGATCTGTATCTCACAATTCAGTTGTTTTGCCAGTTCCAGCATTGGAGGAATTCCTATACCACCACCAATTAAGATGGCTTTCTTTCCTTCCAGGGTAAAACCGTTACCTAATGGCCCCATCACTTCAATCTCATCCTGTTCTTTCAGACCGGCAAATTCCTTCGTTCCTTTGCCTGCAATCCGATAAACTAGCCTAACCCTTCCATTATCCTTATCTATCTCGCAAATACTGATTGGTCTGGGCAGAAGTCTGCTGCCGTCATTACAATATAATGATACAAACTGACCCGGTTTTGCTGCTCCTGCAATATCCGGTGCAACAAGCCACATATTGTAGATATCTTGGGTAACCAAAGTATTCTCAGCTATGATAGCTTTATTTTTCATTGCTGCTGACATATCTGTCTCCTATCAATTATCAATTATTTTCTTTGCTTATTTTATCCTAAAACTTTTAATAGGACAAGAATTTTTTTAACTTTCGTATTGGCTTGGCTCGATTATCTCTGGCCTACCCTTCGATAATTTTTACATATATTTTGCGGATTCTTGGTCCATCAAATTCCATAAGATAAATTCCCTGCCAGGTTCCAAGAAACAACCTTCCTTCCTGAATTAACACCGTCTGTGAAAAGCCCATCATACTTGATTTTATATGAGCTGCAGAATTGCCTTCCCTATGTTGATAGCCATCAGTAATCGGTACAATTTTATTAATTTCCATTAAAAAATCTCTAACCACATCCGGATCTGCATTTTCATTGATTGTTATTCCAGCTGTTGTGTGGGGTACAAAAATCACACAGACACCATCTTTTACACCGCTTTCCTTAATCTTATTCTGTACTTCCCTGGTGATATCAATCATTGCACTATGCTGTCCAGTCTTTACACCAATTGTATAAACTTCACTCATCTTTTGTACCCTCCTTTCATTTGTTGCTAATCATAACATATTTTTTATTTCCATGTAAATAATAAATCAGGCATAGAATTATGTAATAAGCCGAAATGCGGAATCATGTTTAGAAATGTGATATCGAGAATTGTATGAATAATTAAATTTTTTTCACAAAGTGAATTGAAAAGCAATCCACTTTGCAAATTTTGTGCTTGGAGCCCATAATTTTGGGCTGCGGC
The DNA here is from genome assembly GCA_023393095.1 of Bacillota bacterium. Classification (GTDB taxonomy): domain Bacteria; phylum Bacillota; class Clostridia; order Lachnospirales; family Lachnospiraceae; genus Mobilitalea. The sequence continues at coordinate 10,968 of JAEWMT010000095.1, read as the reverse complement.
AAGAATGGAGATTAGTATGAAAACAGAAGCAGGTATACCTAAGGAAAAATGTACGGATCATACAATAAAACTATTAACAGAAGGTTATTTATATATACCTAACAGATTAAGAAAATATAATACAAATCTATTCGAGACAAATATAATGTGCCAAAAGGTCGTATGTATGAGCGGTAAAGAAGCGGCCGAGTTATTTTATGATCAGAATTTATTTACCAGAAAAGGTGCGATTCCTAATAGAATTCAGGAAAGCTTATTCGGAAAGAAAGGCATTCAGACTCTGGACGGCAAAGCACATATGCAACGTAAGTCTCTCTTTATGTCACTCATGACGCCACAGCGGATTAATCAAATCATTCAACTTGCTGAGAAACAATGGGAAATTAACAGTAAACAATGGGAAAGAAGGAATCAAATTTATTTATTTGATGAAGCTTCTAAACTGTTATTCGAAGTTGCCTGTAAATGGGCAGGTGTTCCAATAAAAAAAGCTCAGATAAAACAAAAGTCTCTGGATATGAGTGCAATGATTGATGCTTTGGGTGCCGTTGGTCCGAGGCATTGGAAGGGAAGATGTGCAAGGAACCGTTGTGAATGCTGGGCAAGTACACTAATTGAGGAGGTTCGTTCCGATCGGATCACCGTACCTAAGGATACCGCCCTGTATGCCATCGCATGGTATAAGGATATTAACAATAAGCTTTTAAGTACGGAAATGGCCGCAGTGGAGCTGATTAATATTCTCCGTCCCATTACAGCAATTGCTACCTATATTACCTTTGGAGCACTGGCACTTCATATGTATCCCGAATATTGTAATAACTATAGACAGGGAAATGAGGAATACCGTACCATGTTTATTCAGGAGGTCAGACGTTTCTATCCTTTTGGGCCTTTTCTCGGTGCCAGAGTACGTAATGATTTTATAAGATATAATCATCATTTTAAAAAGGGAGATTTGGTTTTCTTAGATATCTATGGAACAAACCATAATAAGAAAATATGGAAGACTCCAAATATATTTGATCCAGAGAATTTTAGGGATCGTAAGGATCAACCCTTTGACTTCATCCCACAAGGAGGAGGTGATTATAAAACAGGAACACGTTGTCCGGGTGAATGGCTTACCATTGAAATATTAAAAACAAGCTTTGATTTTCTTGCAAAAAAACTGGCTTACGATGTACCGCTCCAGGATTTTTCTTACCCTTTGAATCGAATTCCTACCCTTCCTAAGAGTAAATTCATCATGACTAATATAAGAAAACTAAAATAATAAATGGAAGAGATTCATCTATCCAACATAGAAAAAAAAGGGATTAATCAGTACGGTCTTGACATGAACTTGCTGCTATGTTATATTTTACCGGCAAGTTTAAATATAATAGGTATTACGAAACTCATAAATAGTAAATATTGTATCTATATAGTTTTGCAATTACCTATTAAATATAATATTGAGAGGAAACGATAATATGGCTGACAAAAACCCAATCGTTACGATGGAGCTTCAGAATGGTGATATTATTAAAATCGAATTATATCCTGAGATCGCTCCCAATTCTGTAAACAATTTTATCTCTCTTGTTAAGAAAGGTTTTTATGATGGTCTTAAGTTTCACAGAGTTATCCGTGGTTTTATGATTCAGGGCGGTGATCCGGAGGGTACCGGTATGGGCGGCCCCGGCTATTCGATCAAGGGAGAATTCTCGTATAATAACTTTCCAAATGATTTAAAGCACACTGCAGGAGTGCTTTCCATGGCGAGATCACAGCGTCCGGATTCTGCAGGCTCCCAATTCTTTATTATGCATAGGGATTCCCCACATCTGGATGGTTCCTATGCTGCTTTCGGTAAAGTAACGGAAGGAATTGAAGCTGTTAATAAGATTGCTGAAACGGATACAGATTATTCCGATGCTCCTTTAGAACCGCAGATTATGTCAAAGCTTACCGTAGAAACCTTTGGAGTGGATTATCCAGAACCTGAGAAATGTTAAAATGAACATATTATAAAATAATATAATACAAGCCTGCCGAGAAAATGAAACTGCTTCAAATGCATTCAATTATTCTCTGGCAGGCTTTTTTTGATCCTTCTATTGATTAGCTTTTATAGACTTTTTATTTTATCTTTCCCATCTTATTAAACGGATAAACCCTATAGATTGCTTTCCCCAGCACCTGGCTTAATTTAATCGTTCCGAAAACCCGGCTGTCAGAACTGTCCGTACGGTGATCTCCTAAAACAAATAATTCATTTTTCCCAACCGTAACTGGAGTCTTAATATCACCCGGATCCAGATAGGTTTTTCCATACGTATAGGATTCCTCTAGCTTCTCACCGTCCACATATACTGATCCGTCTCTAATATCAACGATGTCTCCCTCTACACCAATTACCCTTTTAACTAGTATCTCATGCTCATCATCTTTATTTAGGATTACATTGTCAATATATCTATGTAGATCATCAAGAATAGACCCCTTATTCTCATTCAGATAAAAGGTTATAATATCGCCTTTCTGCGGGTTTGTAAAATGATAGCATAATTCATCTACAATCAACCGCTGATTGCTATAAAGAGTTTTTTGCATAGATGGTCCGTCTACGTTAACATTGGCATAAGCCTTACTGTTTATCAAAAACGCCAAAGTAAATGCAATAAAAACGGTTAAGACCCAGCTTCTTATTTCTTTAAAATTAATTTTCTTTGTTTTATTAACTATTTCTTTTTCCTTATTATCTATTATCTTATCATCCATAGAATATCCTCCCCAAAATATTAATAAATATTTTAGCAATATATAAACTCCTAATAATCGTGTAAATAACGAAATGATGAATGCAAGCTAATCCGTATTACTTCTTCGCAACAACCCAAGCCTTCTTTAAATCCTCCCTCATATCAATCACAGCCTGTCTGGAAGCATCTGCATATGCCTCTGCACCGAATTTTTCATAAGCTTTCTGCTTATAAGCAGCGATGATTCCTCTTGAGGAATTCACGATAGCTCCCAGTCCATCCTTATTGAAATAATGAACCAGATCCTCTGCCTTGCCGCCCTGAGCTCCATAGCCAGGAACAAGAATATAGGTTTTCGGCATCAGCTTGCGAAGGATCTTACCCATTTCCGGATAAGTTGCTCCAACAACTGCACCAATATAGCTATAGGAATCTCCCATATGAAGCTCACCCCATTCTGCCACCTTCTTACCTACCAGTTCGTAAAGCGGTTTGCCATCAATCAGCTGATCCTGAAACTCTCCACTGGACGGATTAGAAGTCTTAACAAGGATAAACAAACCCTTCTTCTCTTCCTGACAGACTTCTATAAAAGGTTTTACTCCGTCCGAACCCAGATATGGGTTCACTGTAACAAAATCTTCATCAAAGCCACGGTAATCTTTACCGCCTACTGTTACCTTACCAAGATGGGCGGTTGCATAAGCCGCAGAGGTAGAACCAATATCCCCTCTCTTAATATCTCCGATTACCACCAAGCCTTTTTCCTTACAATAATCCACGGTTTTGTTAAATACCTTTAACCCTTCAATACCAAACTGTTCATACATAGCGATTTGCGGTTTTACGGCCGGGATAATATCATACGTAGCATCAATAATCCCTTTGTTATACTGCCATACTGCCTGTGTTATACCTTCAATGGTTTCACCTTTATCATTATATGCCTTTTTTATAATATGCTGAGGTATATAATCCAGCATCGGATCCAATCCTACCACGATCGGTGCACTTAAATTTTCAATCTTTTCTACTAATTTATTAATCATAATCCCTTATCCTCCTCCGGTTCATCAGATTTTCATCCTTATTTTAGCGAAGTCTTACCTCCTGTTTTTTGGAGTATATCCTCCGGTTACTGATCTTAGTCTTTATAGAACTTACTTTGTCTTTTTACTTTGTCAATTTTACTTTGACTGTTTCACTTTGATTGTCTTACTTTAACCGTTTTACTTTGTCTGTTTTACTTAGGTTTCCATATTCTTTAGCTATTCATCTAATTTAGACAGTTGATTTGTTATATTGATAAACGATTTTTCCTGCCACAAGTGTATATTCCACTCTTCCACATACCCTTCTTCCATGGAATGGTGTATTCCTACCTTTTGAATAAAACTGATTTTTGTCAATCATATATTCAGATTTTGTGTCAGCAATTGTTATGTCCGCAATTTTACCAACTCCAATGCAGCCTCTATCAATATTAATTATTCTTGCCGGATTAACACTCATTTTCTCCACCAGCTGTCTTATTGTCAGCAGCCCCGGCTTAACCAGTTCTGTAAAGGAAAGTGCAAAAGCTGTTTCCGAACCAACAATTCCAAATGGAGCTTCCGTAAAGGATCTACTCTTCTCTTCATCGGAATGTGGAGCATGGTCGGTGGAAATGACATCAAGGATTCCATCTCTTAACGCTTCTTTCAAAGCTTTGACATCCACAGCAGAGCGTAGGGGTGGATTCATTTTATAATTCGCATCATCAGACGGAATATCCTCATCGGTTAATACAAAATGATGTGGGCATACTTCACCGGTTACCTTTAAGCCTTCCTTTTTTGCAAGTTCAATCATTTTTACACTATCCCTAGTTGAACAATGGCATAGATGCAGTCTAGCACCGGTCTCTTTCGCGAGAAGAATATCACGTGCACTGATAATATCTTCAACTGCATTGCTGATTCCTTCCAACTGTAGCTCCTCAGCTTTTTTACCGGCGTTAATCACGCCTTTACCGACCAGGTTCTTATCTTCACAGTGAGCTAGCACCGGGAAATCGTAAGCGGCTGCCATTTTCATTGCATCGGCATATAAAGCACAATTCATGACAGATTTTCCGTCTTCACTCAGCGCAACGGCTCCTGCTTCTTTTAGCTCTTTTATTTTTACCAATTCATCACCGGCTTGACCCAGGGTAACGGCGCCTACCGGAAAGATATTAACCACGGCTTCCTTCGCTGATTTGTCTAAAATCCACTGTATCATCTTAGCGTTGTCCGTCGCTGGCTTTGTATTCGGCATCGGACATATTGAGGTATATCCTCCAGCAGCTGCTGCCATAGCTCCGGTTTTAATGGTTTCTTTATATTCAAAGCCAGGTTCACGAAGATGGACATGAAGGTCAATAAAACCGGGCATTACATATTTATCACGTGCATCAATAAAGTTAAATTGCCTTCCCTTCTCCCGGGCTTCCTGACTAATTTTCTCCATATCAATATTCGGTTCAACCCGAATGATACGCTCCTCATCAATAAGGATATCATAGAAACCCTCACCGCCTGAAGCCGGGTCTATTACATATCCATACTTGATAAAAGTTAACATTTTAACCTCCATCTGCCGCTTTAGCGGCATACAAATACTAAGCGAAAAGCACACTCAATGCTTTTTGCTGATTATTTCTATATGTGTATTATATTTTTTATAATTCACATTAGGAAAATCTATCGTAAGTCCGTTTTTTCAATATCTTCAAGCACCTTTTTGCTTAGATAGTTTTCCATTTCCTCTTTCATAATCCATCTGCTGTCATCCAATTCCTCGGATAAGATTACTTCATCGAAGGATACTCTGCATAAGTAAGTAATTCCGATATTAAAGACATCGCCTGTCATAAAAGTCCAGGTATAAAGAATACGATCTATGATAGCCGATAGACCAGTCTGCTCATGGACGCAGCGAGCAACTGCTTTTTCCGGCTCCTCTCCAAAATCAATTACACCATCAATAAATTCCCACTGATAAGGCTCTGATACCCGGTCATCATACCATTTCCTAACAACAAGGTACTTATCCTCCTTTTGTACAACACCTTTTACTAATATCCTATACTTTTCCATTCTGACCTCCCGTCTGCCGATGATAACATCTGCAATGAGTTCTTATCTTTTGTACCTAATAAAATTCGAAATAACCGTAACTTAATCTGTCTGTCCGGCCAAATAATTTACAAACTGCTGTGCTGTTCGGCCTGACATTCCTCCATGGGAAAGCTCCCATTTATTTGCCTCAAGAAATAATTCCTCGTCAGTAAGATTTATGTTATTATTACGTCTGGCAAGTATTTTTACAATTTCCATATACTCTTTCTTTGCAGGAGCCGAGAAATTAATTGTTACTCCAAAACGAGCTACCAAGGATAGCTTCTCCTGAACTGTATCCGAACGGTGAAGTTCCTCCGTTCGCTCCATATCAGAACGATCATTCCAGGTTTCTCTTATTAAATGTCTGCGATTAGAAGTAGCATAAATAAGTATATTATCGGGTTTCGTCTCAAGACCGCCCTCAATCACTGCTTTTAAGTATTTATATTCTATTTCAAATTCCTCAAATGAAAGATCATCCATATAAATAATAAATTTATAATTACGGTTTTTAATTCTTGCGATCACTGCAGATAAGTCTTCGAATTGATGCTTATATATCTCAATCATTCGAAGGCCATCCTTATAATATTCATTCAAAATAGCTTTAACTGAAGTTGATTTGCCGGTACCACTGTCACCAAATAGAAGTACATTATTTGCCTTTTTACCTTCGACAAAGGCTCTTGTATTATCCACCAGCTTCTTCTTCTGAATCTCATACCCCACCAGATCCGACAACTGAACCTCCAGAGTATTCGTAATTGGCAAAATATCCAGCTTCCCATTATCCTTCGTAATTCGAAATGCCTTATTCAGACCAAACATTCCTACTCCATAATCACGGTAAAATTCAGTTACGTGGGTAAAGATTTCATGCTCATCTCTAGAATTTTCAATTTTTTCGCTAAGTTGTCTAACCTTTTCACTTACGTTTCTATTATAGCTACTGCTGTTTTTTTCTATGGAGCAGTAATGAGAAATAACTGAGAAGCAGTTGATATCCAGTTCCTTTTCCAGATCACTGAAATCATAATCAAATAATTTCTTGAAAATCCTGAAATCATTCTCTGCAAACCGATTAACCGTCCCATCCTTTGCCCCAACCTTCTCGCAGGTAATACTAAAAGGGTTCTCTGTTGTAGCAAGAAGATACGCAAGGTAATTATGCCATAGGTTATTATTAAAGCCATATTCCGTAGCAATCTCAAGCAGCCTGTTAATTAGTGTATATATTTTTGAAGTGATGTTATCTTTATGAAAATCGATATCTTCCTTCATCTCACGACATTGGTCATATTCCTTGATCACCTTAGCCAACTGAAATAGTAAACTGTCATCTCCTATATTTTTATATACTACTAATTTTGAAATCAACCGGTACATACGAGTCCTTCTTCCTATAAGTCATCCAAACCTATTAAAATTATATATATTTCTTATCCGTATACCCATGCAGTTCTTGTGTAAATCCGACTCATTCTGAGCCAGAATATCTATCATATCTCTTATACCGTAACAACGTTTCCACCACAGGTGTTTATCTGTGGCAGAACTCTAAGCTACATGCGTTCCGGCGCTTCAAAGCCAAGAAGGTTAATGCAGGTCTGTAAAATATCCTGAACAAGTGTAATCAATACAATCCATGAAGATTGCTTTGCACTGTCCTCCTCGCTGATTATCTTAGTATTATGATAAAAACTATTAAAAGCATTTGCCAAATCATAGATATATGCACAAATTCGATGAGGAGCAATTTCTTCATATGCTGTATAAATCATTTCACTGAATTTCGAAAGCTCCAGCATTAATGCCTGTTCTGAAGGTGATGAGGGAGGTAAAATCCTATTCCCAGATGTATTTTGATTCATCTCATGAAACTTTGTTAAAATTGACTTGATTCTAACTATGGTATAAAGAATATAGGGACCCGTATCTCCTTCAAAGGATGTAAATCGGTCTAAATCAAAGACGTAGTCCTTGGACACCTGATTTGACAAATCCCCGTACTTCAAGGCAGCAAGTCCAACTTTTGCCGCAATTGTCCTAGCTTCCTCTTCATCCATACTACGGTTTTCCATTATTTTTCTATAAACCTCATCATTTACTCCTTTGATCAGGTTTTCGAGGCGCATTACGCCTCCCTCCCTTGTCTTAAAGGGCTTACCATCCTTACCATTCATTGTACCATAACCTATATGGGTCAGCTTTGTATCCTCATTCACAAGCTTGGTTTTTCTAGCACAACGAAATACGGTCTCAAAGTACAGCTCCTGACGCTTGTCCGTAACATAGATGATATGATCCGGTCTGAATAATTCCATACGCTCCACAATGGTAGCCAAATCAGTCGTATTATATAAGGAGGCTCCATCGGATTTTAAGATAATGCAAGGAGGAATTTCCCTTGTATCCGTCTCTTCCTTTACATCAACTACTAAGGCACCCTCACTGATACGGGTATAGTTGTGGTCTTTCAGATATTGTACCATTTTTGGAATGTATGGTTGAACATCACTTTCCTTCTTCCAAAGCTCAAAGGATACATTCAAAGTATTATAAATTCTCTTAACATCAGATACCGAAACCTCAAGCATATGGTTCCAAATAGCCGTAAACCCTCTGTGTCCGTTCTGTAAAAGATAAGTTATCTGTTTTGCTTCTTCCCTAAATTCAGGGTTTTCCTTAGAATAAGCACTTGCTGCAGGATAGATATCCTCAAGTTCTGTTATGGTAAATGGAGCTTCCTTCGGATACTCTCCCGTATAGCTATCATCAAAATATACTAAATCCGGTTTACGCTTCTTAAGCTCTGCTATGATTAACCCCATCTGAGTTCCCCAATCGCCAAGATGCACATCACCTGTCACATCATTTCCTCGAAACTTAAGTAAACGCTTTATACTTTCACCAATGACAGCGGAACGCATATGTCCGACATGAAGAGGCTTTGCAATATTGGGACCGCCATAATCAATAAGGATTTTTTGGGAATTGGAGTCCATCTCACAGCCGAAATGCTCCTCTTCCTTCATTTTATTAAGGTATTCTGCAAGGAAATCATCACTTACTGTAATATTAATAAATCCAGGCATAATCGCCGAAATCTCCTGAAAGGTTTTGCTGGTTCTCAAAGCTTCAACAATCTCCTCGGCAATCTTTATCGGAGCTGTCTTATATTGTTTGGCAGCAGCCAATGCACCATTACATTGGTACTGACATAAATCAGGACGGTTCGATATGGACACCATACCATATTTCTCATCAAAGCCCTTTGAAATAAAGGCTTCCTTCATTTCTTGTGATATCAATTCAATTATTGTTCTCATCATTACCTCCATAACTAGCTACAAGCATTTTGTGAATGTCTTTGTAATTATATTTTTTTGCTGCACTCACATAAACCACCTCACGTCATTATAAGCTAAATTTTAGTATATTTTTAATCAATATGACGCAATTCATTAATTAATAATAACTTTATCATAGTTGTGCTTTGTTGTCATCATATAACAATAAATTTTCCTTTTTAATTCCATTTCATTCCATGAACATTAGTAAATGCTATGTTCTATTTAAAATTCCACAAATATACATTTTTAGAAAAAATATATATAAAATTAAAATTTAGACTATTTTTTTTTAAGTAAATGTTGTATATTTAATTTATAAAACATTCTATCATGTGAAATCTGTTACATACAAGTCGAAATACAAAATATTGCTTGTAATGTATAGTGTAGGGGGATACGTGGTTGGATATTCTTGATCATGGGAATGCTCAGAGATTATCTAAAATACGAAAGGAGAAATATCATGTTCGGGCTTTATTTTGGTAATTATTTAGTAGAAAAGAATAAAATTTCTCGCTCACAATTTGAGGATTTTATGGCAAAGCAGCAAAAAACCAGAGTAAAATTAGGTCTTATTGCTGTATCAGAGAAATTATTAACCGTCAAGCAGGCAGAAGAAATTAATGATCTTCAACGTAAAATGGATAGCCGGTTTGGTGATATTGCAATTGAAAAGGGATATCTACTTGCAGAAGAAGTTACTCATCTTCTAAATATGCAGGGAAATCCTTATCTTCAATTTGTTCAGGTTATAACGGAAAATAATATTTTGACAGTACAGGAAATTGAACAGTTTTTAGAAGATTATAAAAAAGATAATAATTTTACAGATTCAGACATAGATGCATTAAAGTCAGGTGATATCGACCGCATCATACCAGTATTTATTGATACTGATATCCCCTTTTGCAGTGAATGTCTCAGTTTATTTCTTCGTAATATTGTTCGATTCATCAGTACCAATGTAATTATAAAGAAACTTTATAAGGCAACGGATTATACTTTTGGTTCGCTTGCTTCTCAGAAGATGATTGGCGATCATGAATTTTTCATAGGATTTGCAGCGAAAGGGAAAGAATTATTAGCGATAGCAAATGCATTTGCGAAAGAAGAATTTGCAGAAGTAGATGAGGATGCATTCGATTCCGTATGTGAATTCATTAATACTACAAATGGATTATATGCTTCAAAGCTTAGTCATGAAGATATACATATTGATATGACTCCTCCTCTTTTCTATACCGAAAAGAAGATTACCTCTAATAAGATATATGTTTTGCCGTTAATGATAGATGGCAAACAGATTGACTTACTGATAACGATAGACAACAAGTTAGAAATAAATTAGGAGGATTATAGAATGGCAAAAATTCTTTTGGTTGATGATTCCAAAACATCACGTAAAATTCTAAGAGGAATATTAGAAGAAAACGGCAATGAAGTTATCGGAGAGGCTTCTAATGGAGAAGAAGGCGTAGCAAAATATAAAGAATTACATCCTGATATTACTACTATGGATATCACAATGCCTGTTCTGGATGGTCTTGAAGCTTTAAGACTTATTACGGAATATGATAAGAAGGCTAAAGTTATTATGGTTACAGCAGCCGGACAAAAAACCAAAATGGTAGATGCTGTAAAGTATGGCGCTGCTGATTTTTTAGCAAAACCATTTGAAGCTGCTCAGATTATCGAGATTGTTAATAAAGTATATAATTCCTAATC
>JAEWMT010000074.1 GCA_023393095.1 Bacillota bacterium | reverse complement strand
ATACTATGGACTGCTGCCTTGGCGATTAACCAACCATTGGCTATCTGTGTTGCTAGTGGAATTACCGGGCTGGTCAGCGGTTCCTGTATGCCTATCATATTAAGCGAAGGGGCTGCCATAAATCCTGATAAGACCGGCTTTTCCACCAGCATCCTTATGATATCCAAAACTATAGCACAGATTATTTCTCCCATCATCATTGCATTTGTCATGTCCCTTGGTGGGATGCGTGCTGGAATGTATGTAACCTCCGTCTTATTTGCGGTCAATGGAATTTGGGCTGCTCTGATGATAAAAGGGACCAGATCCCCTCGGATATAGATAAACGGAAGTTTATGACCTAAATCATTAGTTGGTCTTTGTGATATTCTTCTAATTCGATATAATCTAAATATAACAGAATTGACTTAACTAATTACTTATGTTAGGATAATAATATCCGGTTGGCAGTTTATAAAACTGTTTCAAGTCATGAGCTTATAGGGTGGAGAGCTTCTTTTGAAGTTCTCCGCTTTTTTGATGCTTAAAATTTTGGAATTAATCTAACAAAGAGGAAGAAAGAGGTGAAATAATGGATATATCTAAAAGTATTCTTATTGCATTATTTGTTATGGCAGTTGTATTTATCGTCCTTGGAGTTTTATGGGCTATCATTAGGCTACTATCTTTTATTATCATAATCCTTGAAAAAAGGACATCAGGTAATAACCTTAAAAAATAATGAATGTATTTCGTTTAAAAGAGAGGAATAAACTATTATGTTTTTAGATTCATTAACTGATTTACTAAAGAATTCTGGATTTGCTGCATTAACCTGGCAGTCTATAATAATGATTATTATAGCATGTATACTAATTTATCTTGCAATTGGGAAGAAATTTGAACCTCTTCTATTGTTACCCATTGCTTTTGGTATGCTTTTAGCAAATTTACCATTGACTGGGATAACAAGCGAACCCATTGGTGCTGATACACCCGGAGGATTACTATATTATTTGTATCTTGGCGTAAAAAAAGGAATTTATCCGTCTCTGATATTTTTAGGAATAGGGGCGATGACAGATTTCGGACCTTTAATAGCCCGCCCAAGCAGTCTGCTGATAGGAGCTGGTTCCCAATTTGGTATTGTAATCGCATTTATCATTGCTAATGTGATCGGATTTAATCCACAAGAGGCCGCTTCCATAGGTATCATTGGAGGAGCAGACGGCCCTACTGCAATTTACCTGACAACAAGACTTGCACCAACGCTACTGGCTTCGATTGCTATAGCAGCATATTCGTATATGGCATTGATACCATTAATTCAACCGCCATTAATGAGATTACTTACCACTAAAAAAGAACGTGAAATACAAATGGAACAATTACGTAATGTTTCAAAATTAGAGAAAATATGTTTCCCGATTGTTGTATCGATATTTTGTATTTTACTTTTACCTTCCGTGGCTCCACTAATTGGGATGCTGATGTTAGGAAACCTTTTTAAGGAATCTGGTGTTGTTGAAAGATTATCGGATACAGTACAGAATGCGTTAATTAATATTGTAACAATTTTTTTGGGTGTTACCGTGGGGGCAACGGCAGTGGGTAATCAATTCCTCACACCGAAGACGCTAGGAATCATTATTCTTGGACTAATTGCTTTTATGTTTAGTACAATTGGGGGTCTTTTAATAGGTAAATTCTTTTGTTGGGTAACCAAAGGTAAAATTAATCCTTTGATTGGATCTGCCGGTGTATCTGCTGTTCCTATGGCAGCACGTGTATCACAAATTGAAGGGCAAAAGGCAAATCCGGGGAATTATTTACTCATGTATGCCATGGGTCCTAATGTAGCAGGTGTTATTGGTTCGGCAGTAGCAGCTGGAATACTTTTATCATTATTCGGATAACTACTATATTTGAAGAAATAAATATTAACAAAAATGTAGGAACCATAATATTATGATAGCAAGGAATCATTATGGAGATACTTATGGGGTACTATATCAGCGTACAGAAAAATGTAAAAATTTATGTAGAAGATATTAATCCAGAGTGCGATAATACAATCTTATTCCTGCATGGATGGCCTGGGAGTCATAAGCTTTTTGAATATCAATTTGATCAACTTCCGAACTATGGAATACGATGTATCGGAATAGATACAAGGGGATTTGGCAATTCTGATAGACCGTTTGAGGGCTACGATTATGACACATTAGCAGATGATGTAAGATGCGTGATTGATGAATTGCGATTGAAGAATATTACACTGGCCGGACATTCGACCGGAGGAGCTATTGCAATTAGATATATGGCCCGCCATAACGGACATGGAGTATCAAAGCTTGCTTTATTTGCAGCCGCCGCACCCAGCTTGGTCAAACGCCCTGATTTTCCTTATGGCCTGAATAAGGAAGAGGTCTTTGAGCTTATCAAAGGTACAATGACGGATCGTCCTCAAATGCTTCGTGGCTTTGGCGATAAGTTCTTCTTTCAGCATATCACCTGTGCATTTGGTGACTGGTTCTTTCAGCTTGGTCTACAGGCAGCCGGTTGGTCAACAGCAAAGATTGCTGAAACCTGGTTAAATGAAGTTTTGTTTGATGACCTTGAGAAGATAGAGGTTCCTACTTTAATTATTCATGGTATCCATGATAATATTGTACCATTCCAGCTTGGTGAAATACAAAGAAACATGATAAAAAATGCAAAACTGATACCGTTTCAGTTCAGCGGTCATGGAACATTTTACGATCAGAAAGACGAATTTAATTATGAATTAATTAATTTCGTAAATGATTAATATTAGATTGAATCAGTAAAAAGAACAGGAAAGCCCAAACAATAAAGGCTGACCTGTTCTTTTTTATGTTGTGCCCAGCATGGGCACAATCTTACCCAGTGGGTGTTTTTGTCTTTATAGGTTGCATCGAAAAGCCTTAAATCTTTAATTTAATTATCTTCATACTAGCTATCGTAACTTAGGTTATTTACACCCTAGTCATCTTCATCTTGATTGTTTCCATCATTATCATCGTCATCTTGATTATTTTCACCTTGATTGTTCTTGTCTTGATTGTTCTTGCCTTGATTGTTATTATTTTGATTGTTACCATTTTGGCTATTACTTGAGGCGTTATTTGATTTAGTCGGCTTGTATTCATACGTAATCACTTTACCACTGGCTGCATCTATCACATATTCATATTTTCCGTTTGCTGTTTTAAATGTAATATCGTAAACTGCCTTCTTATCCTTCTTTCCAAATTTAGATCCAAAGCCTGTTACTTGAGAATCTTTTACTTTGGCGTGGGCAAAGGCGATTCCCTTGATTTTAATTTTACTAATATACGTAGTATTTGAAGGAGCTGGTTTTACCGTTAAAGCATGAGAACCGGCCTTGTTATCGTCCTGATCATCACCATCTTCATTTTCACCTTGATCATCTTTATCCTGATTAACTTTATTTTGATCGTTATTAACTTGATCGGCATCTTGCTCCTCATCCTGATCAATTTGATTGGACTGATCCTTATCGTCATCTTTGGTAAAATTCACTATTTCTCCGGTTGCTGCATTAATTGCGTATTTATATTCTATGTTGCCAACCATAAATTTCAACTCATAAACCATAGAGCCATCTTCGGAATTAAACTCTATTTTTGTATTTTTAGCAGTATTTTTAGAAGCTTTTGCATGGTCATAAGCGATTACTTTTGCCTTCTCTTTACTAATATATGCTTTGACACTGGCCTCACCGGTTTTTGTGATATTTTCTAAATTAATTGATTTGGAATGTGCAATTAATTCAATTTGATGAACGGGCAGTGGTGCAAGGGTATCAAAGGTTAACGTTGGATCCTTTTTAATTACCGCTTGAATAAAAGATGCCTTTCCTACAGAGATATTATATTTTTTAGCCAGTTCCTTAATTGTACTATTGGCTCTTACCGTCTGACTTAAAACTTCCGGTTCAAGCTGATTGTCTTCCAGCTTGGTATCTATAATCCTAGCGATTTTTTCTTGAAGTTCTGAGCCTTTTACTTGGTTATTATTTTCAACGGATACTAAGATTGCATTTTGAATGTCAGACAAATACCCATTTTTTAACATAGAACCTACTAAGGCAGTTACTGCAGCATCAAGATCTGTATTTTGTAAATTCATGTCTCCGAGAATCTTTTTACCATCATCATTATGCGGTTCTACAGAGAGCACTTTTTCGTTGGAATTAACCTTTAACGAGATACTTGGATTAACATCCAGCATTACAATTGAATTAACAGTATGCTGCACTTTCCATGTATTGATGCCGAAACCTCCTGCACCGATTAGTAGAAGTAGAGCTGCTGCAGCTATGACTGGGGTAAACCATTTATTTCTACGAATGCTTTTATTTACATTGTTCTCTATACGATTATTCATATTGATACCTATTCCTTTCTGCTCATCGCAGGAGGTGAGGATTCGGTCTAGCACATCAGGTGTTGCATGACCCACAGCCTTACTTATTCG
>JAEWMT010000134.1 GCA_023393095.1 Bacillota bacterium | reverse complement strand
ATAGAAATAGACGTCTATAAGTGCATTATACTGCTATTTTAGTACCCCGTAAACTGGTAAAGCGTGATTTTAGTCCTGCAAAATCAGGGCGTTAAAAAAATCATGAATTTACCTTTTCACTTAACCAATTTCAAAAATCTAGTTCAAAAATCTTATTCAAATTTCAAAAATCTTAGAAATCTATATTTATTTTCTTTTTTAATTTTTCATCTTCCATGCTAACACCACCATAAAAAGCAATCAAGATTAAATGTCATGTAAATCACCTTTGTTCATAATTTTACTGAGCAAATTAATTAGAAGCTATGCGTGGTCTGTAATTTTAAGGACAAAAAACAGACCATCGACGGGGTAGTTAAGTGAACCATTTCTCGGTTCACTGCCCTAATCTAGGTCTGATTTCTATGATGTTTTCGCATGATTTTCTATTACTTTTTCTAATGTCAACGAGGATAAAAGCGATTGCCTCAACGATAAGACGAGGTGCCTCGGGACAAATGAACCTTTAATAAGCCGTAATAATTCCACCTTCATTTGCATACATGGAACTTACACCTGCAGTATCTACAATAAAATAATCTTTAAAGGGAATTCTTTTCAAAATCTCATCCTTGACAAACTCCGCTCTTTCACGATTATTACAATGTGCAATGCCGAGTGTTCTTTCCTGCGGTTTAACAACATCACGTTCTATAGACTTTATCATCTGAAGCAAGGCTTTGATAATTCCTCTTGCCTGGTCTATCTTATAGATAGTACCTTCGGGAGTCGCCCCCATTACCGGTTTAATATTTAGTGCACTGGCGATGATTGCCTGGAGTCCAGATAAACGGCCGTTTTTACGTAAGGTATCTAAAGATTCCAGTACAAATTTTGTAAGCATTCCGTCACGGTAATTATAAACCATTTTCACAATAGTATCATATGATTGGCCGGCTTCTTCCAATTCTTTAATTTTCATAGCTATTAAGGTCTGACCAACGGATGCAGATCGAGAATCTATAATTTCTATCTTCTTATCCGTATGCTCCTCAAGATATAATTTCTTTGCCAGTTCAGCACTATTATAGGAGCCGCTTAACTGTGAGGATAGGGTAACAACATAGATGTTTCCATCAAAATCAAAATAATTCATAAAATCCTCAGGAGATGGACATGCTGACTTGGGTTCATGAGGACTTGCTTTGGTACGTCTTAAAAAGTCTTGCTGATCAAAGCTTCCATCATCCGTAATGGAATAATCATCCACGGTAAGTGTTAGGGGAACTAATACAAAATGTGGGTCTTCCTTAAGTGATTTTGGCAAATCCGTGCAGCTGTCTCCAATAATTCTGTATGACATATATCTTCCTCCTGTTTACAATAATAAATCTTATATAGCCATTATGTAGTAATATTCGATCATCATATTGTATTTAATAATATGTTTTAAATCAAATTTCTATATCATGTAGTTTTGATTACTATATAATAACACATCTATTGTTAAAATGGCAAGATTAATATATAATTTATATAATTGGTTTGGTGTTATTTTAGTAGTTATCATCGTACCCACCTAATTACTTTTTATTGTTTCCATAATAATATGAATTATGAAATTATAAATCCGAATTAACCGGTTGAATATTAGGAAGTAAGAAAAGGTTTTAAATCAATAAAAACCCATAGGCATAATAAAATGAACCCTATAAAAACAGTTAATTTTTAACTGTTAATTTTACAGGGTCCATTTATTACGCCTTATGGGTACTGATTTATTGTTTTCATGAAGCAAAGATTAAAATTATATCAAATTGCTATTGCTTTATTATTTGGCAAGAGACATCATAATCTCATTGCTTCTCTGGATGAATTTTGTCATTGCCTCTGGCTCTAACGGCTTATGCCCAAGTAGTGCCAGATCATAAAGCTGCTCACAGATCATCGGAGTCTGATCTGCATTTTCATTGGTAAGGATATATTGAACCAACTTATTGTTCGCATTAAGTACCAAGGTTTCACCGCCACCTAGGTCTCCCATATCCATGCCTCCCATATTATACATACGCATCATATCCTGCATTCTGCGGCTTTCTTCAGACAGCGTCATAATGGAAGATACTTTTTCATTCTTAAACTTCTCAACCTTAACCTCAAGCTTATCCTTACCAAGAACCTTACGGAATAATTCAGTCATAGACTTTGTGTTATTTTCTAAAACTTTCTTATCCTTTTTCTTAGTCTCTTCTTTGAAGCCTTCGGTAATATCAGCATCTATACGCTGGAACTTGATATTCTTTTCCTGATATTCCAGTTGAGTAATAAATGGCTGGTCTATGTTATGGGTTAAGATAAGAGCATCCATCCCGGCATCCTTGAACATATTAATATACTGGCTCTGCTGCTTCAGATCCGTCACATAATAGATAACGGTCTTTTTATCCTCATCAACCTCTTCCTCTTCCTCATGATGATGCTCATGACCACATTCACAAGCTTCATCATGTTCATGATCATGTCCGCATTCGCATTTTATATCCTGTTCACTTTTTGATTCCTCATTATTATCTGTCTCTGATGCCTTAACTTCCGACTTTTCAGCTTTATCATCTGCTTTTTCCTCAACTTTATTAGCAGCTACATAATCTGCAAGTGTGATGTATTTCCCTTCCAGGTTCTTATAAATGATTACATCCTTCATCTTCTCACGGAATTTTTCATCCTTAAGACATCCAAACTTAATGAATGGATTGATATCATCCCAGAATTTCTCATATTCGTCTCGCTCAACCTTATACATTCCTGCCAGCTTATCTGCAACCTTCTTAGAAATGTATTCCGAGATTTTCTTTACGAAACCGTCATTTTGAAGGGCACTTCTGGAGACATTTAACGGTAAATCAGGACAATCGATAACACCCTTTAACAGCATTAAGAACTCAGGAATAACTTCCTTAATATTATCTGCAATAAATACTTGATTGTTATATAACTTGATTGTACCTTCAATCGAATCATATTCTGTATTAATCTTCGGGAAATAAAGAATACCCTTTAAGTTGAAGGGATAATCCATATTCAGGTGAATCCAGAATAAAGGCTCCTTATAATCATGGAAAACATCACGATAGAAAGTCTTGTAATCTTCCTCAGTGCAATCATTCGGATGCTTCGCCCATAAGGGGTTCGGATTATTAATCGGTTCAGGTCCTTTCTTGGTCTCCTCCGCCTTTCCATCCTTATCTACCTCAGCATCAATGATATCTTCCTTCGGCTCTTCTTTCTTTTCTTCTACTGGTGCATTAGCATTCACAAAATAGATTTCTACCGGCATAAATGAACAATATTTTCTGATTATCTCCTGTACACGGTATTCATTTGAGAATTCGTAGCTTTCATCATTCAGATGCAGTGTGATGTCCGTACCGCGTTCTTTCTTAGTGCTCTCTCCCATCTCATATTCGGTACCACCGTCAGATTCCCAATGAACCGGTTTTGCGCCCGGCTGCCAAGACAGCGTATCAATTTCAACACGATCTGCTACCATAAAAGAGGAATAAAAGCCTAGACCGAAATGTCCGATAATCTGATCTTCATTGGTTTTATCCTTGTATTTCTCCATGAATTTCTGTGCACCGGAAAATGCAATCTGGTTAATATATTCCTTTACTTCATCAGCTGTCATACCAATTCCGTTATCTGAGAAACGGATGGTCTTTTTCTCAGAGTTAATTGTTACTGTAATCTTAAACTTATTATCTTCCGAAATATCCACTTCACCCATAATTTCCAGCTTCTTTAATTTAGTGATTGCATCACTACTATTTGAAATAAGCTCTCTTACAAAGATGTCGTGGTCTGAATATAACCACTTCTTAATAATTGGGAAAATATTTTCAGAATGAATCGACAAATTACCGCGCTCTGTACTCATATTGACACTCCTTTTATTTCATTTTTTGTATTATTACGGTGCGTTTCAAAAGCTCTCGCCAGCCGTATCATTGTATAAAATAACTTTAAAAATATCATAATACTGTAAAAACGAATTGTCAAGATAAAATTAGCACTCTTTGAGTAAGAGTGCTAACAAAATTATATTTATTCGATTTCATATGAGATTCCATTGGTTTTCAAAATCTGCTGTGCCTGTGTATCCCATTCCTGTTCCAGTGTTTTATCCAGTGTGAAAGTCTTGATAGCTGTACCGGTTATTACATGTAGTTCACCCTTTTCATAACGGATATTAAGGTATAATCCTCCGATTTCTTCCATTCTCAGCTTTCCGCCGGCTCGATCTATCATCTCTGAGCATAAATCCGGTGGCAGCTGAAACACAATTTTAAGGGAAAGCGGTGTCTTATTCCCTTTTATCATTGAAAATACCATCTGTCTTACATCGCTCCATAATATGGCTTTCTTCTCTTCCCTCTCTTCTAATTCCTCTTTTGTAAAAAATGCTTCATTAAATTGTCCATTGATCGAAAAATTGGTAAATGTCTGAAGCTCCATTTCCCGTAATAGGAAGGTATCAAAGGTACTATTCATCAGTAGCTTAGCCATGAAGGCTTTCACTTCAGAAATATTAAGTAAAATCATATTTACCTCCATAATGCCGTATGCGGCAATAAATTTATTCATTTTTAAAAAATTGCTATATATCAGACATTCTGCGAACGTTTTACTTGTATATAAGTTGATTAATTGAAGAACAATATTAATAGAAATAAAAATAGAAATTATATTATGATAAGCTTCAATAGTCAGGAGGATATTAACTATGTATTTTAAACCTACCCAAAAGACTTATTATCGTTTTCCTTCATTAAATAGTATTAACGATCTTGATTCAAGATATTACTTTCCCGATAGGACACATGCTACGGGAGAAAGCTCCAGGTTCGAAAATAAATCCGAGAATTACGTATCCGAACATGATAATTATATTAATGCTGAATGAACATTGCAATCAAATATAAGCATAGCAGATGCACTGGGTAAAAGGCGTAAAAGAAATACTTTGCACTTTTACCTTTTTTTCCATTATAAAAAGCAATCGGTATGATGGCCAAAGTTGTCAGAATACCAACAATATCAAGTAGATTACCGTCCTTTTTGAATTGCATAAAATGACATAGCATGCTACCCGATATAATGAACAAAGATATTCCCATGTAAGATATACTATCTCTGAACAGGTAGAAGGATACAATAATCAGAATTCCCGCAATATCATAATCAGTTTTTAAAACATATGCACTAGCACAAATAATTACCGTCAAAGCGCAATCCAGCGAATTACTGATGATCATATTTTTTATATCCTTCTTGATAAATCTTCTATCTACCATATCAAATAATGTTATTAATAACAGTCCTAAGAATAATGTAAAAAATACATTTTGTCCTTCGATCAATCTGTTAAAAATAACACCAAAATAAGATGGATGACTAAATATATAGCCAATATCCGATATTGCATCCGTATTATAATTAAATTGATAAAATGCAAGATCAAAAGGAATTTCAGAAATTGCAGCAAAAGCAAGTAAACGTAACAGATATTTTCTTACATCCCTCGTATGTCGTAGGCCTTCTACGATAAGGAATGCAAAAATTGGAAATGCAAGCCTTCCGACTGCACGGCAGGCAAAATAAAGCCAATAATTATTTGTTCCGGAAATCAGTATGGCTCCAATATGGTCAATTAACATTGCTATAATCGCTAATATTTTAAGCTTATAAGTATCCATGCATGAATTCCTTTCCCATTCTAATTATGTATTCATGATTTATTACTACTTCGTTAAAAATCTGTATCTGCTTCCATATGAAGAAGCAAACTTTGGATTAACTGACATTTCTTTCATTTCACTATCTTAATTCTAACTAAGTTAAATTTAAAAGTCAAATGAAACAAATTTATCTTTATCATTTAAAATGGTAGTTTACATGGTTTAATCATATATAATTTGATAACATATTTAAATATTCGTTCATAGTTCTCTTCACAAACCTCACTAAATGATCTCATTTTAAATACCTCCAAATATATATGAGCATAAAATGCAAATGTAACAAGAATAAAGTATTATTTTTGTTACATATAAGTTCTGGTGGCTCTTTTATGAAGCCGAACCAATAATATCAGTAATCTCCAAACAGACGATATCCTTTCAATACAACATTACCTAAAAAGGCCAGAAATATATGATTACCGAAGACATTTCCAAAAGAATGCTTCAATATATCACGAAATTTCTGACCAATGCAGTTTTCGTATTTGATTTGTATGTAAGGTATTTAAGTATTTGAATCGGGAGTTATAAGTCTGTATTTGAATTATCAAGTCAGAACATAAGCTTGTTGTAACATTTCTACTATTTCTTCCTCGGGTTTCGGCCTGCTATATAAATACCCCTGGAACTTATCACAATCATATTGCTTTAGGTATTCTAACTGCTCTTTTGTCTCTACCCCTTCTGCTACGATATTCATACTTAGGCTTTTTCCCAGAATAACAATATTTCCTGCCAGTGTATTTGCGGATTGCCCATTAATGCCATCAATAAACGCTTTATCCACTTTTAACGTTGAAATCGGCAATTGTCTTAGATAATTCAAAGAGGAG
The DNA here is from genome assembly GCA_023393095.1 of Bacillota bacterium. Taxonomy (GTDB): domain Bacteria; phylum Bacillota; class Clostridia; order Lachnospirales; family Lachnospiraceae; genus Mobilitalea. The sequence continues at coordinate 4,328 of JAEWMT010000134.1, read as the reverse complement.
TAACCTTTTCCAAAGTCATCCAGAGCAATTTTTACATCCATCTCACTTAATTTTTTGAGATCCTCACCAATTTTATCAATGGATTCGATTAATATGGTTTCTGTAATTTCCAGTTCAAGATATTTTGCATCTAATTGACATTTCTTCAGAGTTTCATATATCATATTGCAAAAATCCTTCTGCATCAGCTGTATGATTGATATATTAACCGATATCACCAGATCCGAATAACCCATCATATGGATTCTCTTAATAAAATCACAGGCACTTTGTAATACCCATTTACCCAGACCAACGATAAGCCTGCTGTCCTCCGCTATTTTAATAAATTTAAGTGGTGATACCTCTCCCAACTCCGGACTTTTCCAGCGAAGCAGCGCCTCAAAGCCAGTTACTTTATTCTGTTTAATATCATACTGTGGCTGGTAATACAATATGAATTCGTTGTTCTCGAGCGCTTTCGGTAAATACTTTTCAATATTGACTCTTTCGATAAACAATTCCTTCATTTCATTATCATAAAGCAGATAATTGGTTTTACCGCTTTCTTTTACTTTATACATTGCAATATCAGCATATCTTAATAGCTGATCCAGTGTTGTCCCATGATCAGGGTATATTGCTATTCCGATACTCATACTGACGTGCAGGGTACTGCCTTCTATTTCAAATTCCTTTGCGAACTCTTTTAATATATTTTCAGCTATCTTCTGCACATTATTACTATCACAGTTATTTTGTATTAGTATAATGAATTCATCCCCACCCAAGCGGTAGATTGTATCAGCAGCCTCAAATAATGATGTTAATCTTTCACTTACTTTTTTCACCAGCTGATCTCCAAATGCATGACCCATTGTATCATTGACATTTTTAAAGTTATCAATATCTAAAAACAGAACTGCTGATGTTCCTTTTTCGGGACTGAATATATGCTTGGTATTCTCATATAACGAGAGCTTATTCGGTAAATTAGTCAAAGTATCATGATAGGCAAGGTAGGATAATTTTTCTTCTCCAATCCTTATTTTTTCATTAATCACTATAATCTCTTCATATTGCTGTTTCATTTCTTCATCAGAAGCCGTCAGTTCCTCATAAAGCTGTGTCAGTTCTTCATGGTTATCGGCCAGATTTTTTTTCATTCGCTTAATTCTTAAATAATTGAAAAACAGGATACTAATAAATATAACCAGTACCACAAATAAAAAAAGCACTTTAATGATTAGGGACTTGTAGGTTTCGTAAAAAGAAAATGGTTTGTTCACTATCTCAAAGCCCTTCGGGATATCCTTAGTATTTATACCATAGCGCACAAATTGCTGATAGTTAACTACCGATCGGGTTGCTTTTGGTAACAAAAACGGAATATGATCCGGCTTCTCACCATCAAGTACACGAAGAGCAAGAGCTGCAGCACTTTCGCCTCCTTTTTCACCACTTAGCATCACACCTCCAAATGCACCATTTACAATTCCAAAGTTATACAAATGATATACAGGAACACTGCTCACTTTACTAATATTGCGGATAATATAGTCCATGTCCATAATTTTATTATTAACATCACTACTATAGGTAGTCATAATAACTGCGCTGTCTTTATTCAATTGCTTTACTGTATTTAGAACCTCTTCATATGACTGCTCATTTAAGGAAATGGTTTTTAACTTTGGATATCTAGCCCTGACTTCCTTGATAACTAATTCACCGGTTGTAAAACCACTCTCCGTATTATCATAAAGAAGATATAAATTTTTTAATGATGGGTTGATATGTACAGCCAGTTTTATGGTTTCACTCGGATCAATCACTTCAATAGCACCAGTAATATTATGATACCCTTTTGTTATGGTTTCTGCCCCTTCCTTGTTTACTCCGCAAAAGATAACTGGCGCATCAGAAAATATATCCTTTCTGTGTTCTAGTGCAAATTCCAGAGCAGCATCATCCGTTGTCATGATCAAATCAATCTTCTTGTTCGCATATTTATATTTATAATACTGATACAAGTATTTTATATTAAATTCATTAGGGTAATTCTTCCAATCCATATATTCAATAAATACATTGATATTTTTACCACTATCCGCAAGAGACTCAGTAATGCCTTCTGTTTCTTCTTTCGTCCATGTCATCTCCTGGTGATAGGAGTTAATTACAAGAACATATTTTACATCGTTCTCTTTTCCCTTGACAGTATACGGACGAATACAAGACAGGGCAACAATTAAAGTCATTGCAAAGATAATTGGCACAAAGAATCGTATTGTTCGTTTCATTCAGTTCCCCCCCATCATATGTTACAATATTAGATAATTGCGAAACTCATAAATTTTAGATATTGTATACAAAGAAATTATATAATTCACACACGTATGTTCCAAGTTTTCTGTGATTTTAGCTTCGTTTCACTCAAAAAAACACTTTGCATTATCATAAGATGACCTGTAACCTATTCATACAAAATTAGAACATATTTCGACAAATATCAGATAATTTGCTATAGTATTTCATTTTTATTAATTATACAGCATATTACCATATAATACCACATTTAATTAAACGAAGGAATTATAAGTTTATACGATTATACATAACAGATACAATAAATTACTTGCAAATTCAAGAATATAAGATAAAATAGAAATGTCGATTGTTAATAATTTGGTAGTATTCAGGAGGTTATACATGATTCAGGCATGCAATGTAACTTTAAGATTAGGAAAGCGGGCATTGTTCGAAGACGTAAATATTAAATTTACCGAGGGCAACTGCTATGGATTGATCGGTGCTAATGGAGCCGGCAAATCCACCTTTCTCAAAATATTAAATGGGCAAATAGAACCCAGCAAAGGTGAAGTAGTAATCACACCTGGGCAGAGACTATCCTTCTTACAGCAGGATCATTTTAAATATGATGCATTTGAAGTATTGAATACAGTAATTATGGGAAATAAGCGTCTGTATGAGATTATGAAGGAAAAGGAAATTATCTATGCCAAAGAGGATTTCACAGAAGAGGATGGTATCAAAGCAAGTGAGCTTGAGGGCGAATTTGCAGCTATGGACGGCTGGGAAGCTGAATCAAATGCAGCTACGCTTCTTAACGGTCTTGGAATTGAAACCGAGCTCCATTATAAGAAAATGAGTGAACTGAGTGGATCTGAAAAGATAAAGGTTCTTCTTGCACAGGCTCTCTTTGGTAATCCAGATATCCTTTTACTTGATGAGCCTACCAACCACTTGGATCTCGAAGCGATCCGCTGGTTGGAGGAATTCTTAATTAATTTTGAAAATACCGTTATTGTGGTATCCCATGACCGTTACTTCTTAAATAAAGTATGTACCCATATCGCAGATATTGATTATGCAAAAATCCAGCTCTACTCCGGTAATTATGATTTCTGGTATGAATCAAGTCAGCTGATGGTAAAACAGATGAAGGAAGCCAATAAGAAGAAGGAAGAAAAAATCAAGGAGTTGCAGGAATTCATCCAGCGTTTCAGCGCCAATGCTTCCAAATCCAAACAGGCAACCTCTAGAAAAAGAGCACTTGAAAAAATTGAATTGGATGAAATCCGTCCATCCAGCCGTAAATATCCTTACATTGATTTTAGACCAAGCAGGGAAATAGGAAATGAAGTACTGACCGTTGAAAACCTGTCAAAAACCATTGATGGTGTTAAGGTGCTTGATAATATCTCTTTCATCGTCGGTAGAGAAGACAAAATTGCATTTGTCGGCCCGAATACCGCTGCCACCACTACCCTGTTCAAGATTCTATCCGGTGAAATGGAACCGGATGAGGGCAACTATAAATGGGGTATTACAACAAACGTATCCTATTTTCCGAAGGATAATACCAAGTTGTTTGCCGGAGATGAGACGATTGTTGATTTCTTAATGCCGTTCTCTCCGGAAAAAGATGTCACTTATGTACGTGGTTTCATGGGAAGAATGTTATTTGCTGGTGAGGAAGGTTCTAAGAAGGTTAACGTGCTCTCCGGTGGTGAACGAGTTCGTGTCATGTTATCTAAGATGATGATTGCAGGAGCTAATGTACTTATTCTTGATGAGCCTACCAACCATCTGGATATGGAGTCCATCACCGCATTGAATAACGGTTTGATCAAATTCCCGGGAGTTGCATTATTTACCTCCCCCGACCATCAATTCATTCAGACATCCGCAAACAGAATTATGGAAATCTATGATGGTCATCTGATTGATAAAATCACAACCTATGATGAATATCTGGAAAGTGATGAAATGGCTAGAAAGAGACAGATCAGCCAGTTTAATCATGAGGATGATGAGGATTAAGT
>JAEWMT010000090.1 GCA_023393095.1 Bacillota bacterium | reverse complement strand
ATCTTAGAGTATTCAGGTAACCATTTTCGACCTTTGTAATTTATAACAATTAGCATAGTTAACTATTAGGATGAAAAATAAAGTCTAATTAGTGGCCTTCACCTGGACCAATGTCTACACAATTACTAAATTTTGCTAAGAAAAAATCCAAATACCAAACTGATGTAGAGTGTGTTAATTTTGTAGTTGTATAAACTTGTAAGCAGGCTGGTGTGAGATCTGAGTTAACATATTTAGTAAATCCAGTATTATAACTAAAAGTATTAGATGTAGGAGTTTTAACTAATCTTTGACTAAGAGCATATGGATCTTGACAAGCCATCAAAACATATCTATTTGAAATAGATACAGATGAATCTGCTTTATACCATCCACCAGATACTTTTGTTAATAAGTATTTTCCTGATAAATTCTTATCATAAGTAAGAGTTAAATAGGCTTTTACACTAATTGATGGATCCCATTCTTCGTCAGACAATGCTGCTAGTTTGAAACCTTTATTTGACGAATATATTGATTTGTTTCTTAAAATATTAAATGATGCAGTTGTAAAACTGTCTTTTGAAAGAGTATTATCTGTTGAGACATATTGTTTTTCAGTAGATAGTACATATGTCTCTGAATATTCATTGTTTTTACTGTTGTATTTTTCATTATATTTAAATAATTTAACATGGAAACATTTACCAGAAGAATTCGTTAAATTTACATTTCGAACATCCTTTGAATACTTGCCATTATTATAATTTTTAACGGCATCATTAAATACGCTATTAATGTTTTGATTATCAATAGTATCAATAGTATTTATACTATTTTCTAATGCAAAGGCTGGTGAAGTACTAAATACTAATAAACTTATTAGTAAAAGCATAGTAGTTATTATTTTTGATTTAGAAAATTTCATTAGTATCCTCTTTTCTCATTATTTTAACAATTTAAATTGTATATTTAGTGTAACATACAAATTGTAAAAAAGCAACAAAATATGAAAATAAATGAAAAAAAATAGAAAATGAGGGGCAATTTTAATAAAATATTCCAATTTAAGAAAAATGGTGTATAATTAAATTATTATAATTGGAGGTTATTAACTATGAAAAAAATATTTATATTAATAGTATTTGTTTTAGTAATGGTGTTATCAAGTTGTTCACATCATAAAGATGATAGTTTAGATACAAATACAGAAAAGAATAAACTAATATTTGAAGGTGAAAATGACAATTGGGAAGCAAATTTTAAAATTGATGTTTCGGAAGAAATACTAAAAAAGAAAGGTGAACTTAAATATAATAGCTACCATAAAAAAACTTTAACCGTTAAATATAAAGGAGATATAAATGATTTATCTTCAATAAAAAATATGGTTATTCAATATAAAAGCAGTGTTGGTAAAGGAACACTCGATGAAGATTTTATTGATAATCCTATTAATGAAAAAGTATTTACAATAACATCGAAAGGTAATGGAGCAGTAGAAAGTAAAGATGAAATAATTGAAGTTTACATTATTCTTGATGGGAATAAACAGACCATAAAATTAAAGATAAAATAAATTAAATGTCTATTTAGATATATAACAACTGCACACTCATCTTTGATTATACTTGGTACCATATCTCAAAAGTATTGACACCGAAATAGTGATGCAGTATAATAGCCTCATTCATAGGTGTCATAACTTAGAGTCACAAGTGCGAATGAGAAAGAGGTGTAAATAATGATTTATGGATATGCAAGAGTAAGTACCAAAGGTCAGGCAAAAGACGGAAACGGTCTGGAAGTACAATTAAATATTTTAAAGGAGCATGGAGCAACTGAAATCTATACTGATAGTTTTACTGGAACAAAAATGGATAGACCAGAATTTGATAAGCTCCTAAAGAAAATAGGACAAGGGGATACGCTGGTAGTTGCAAAGTTAGACCGATTTGCAAGGAGCGTTTCACAGGCTAGTGAATTAATAACAATATTAATTGATAGAGATATTAAGGTTGATGTAGCGAATTTAGGGATATTAGATAATTCATCTGTCAGTACTCTAATGAGAAATATACTATTAAGTTTTGCTCAATTTGAACGAGATATGATAGTCGAACGAACACAAGAAGGAAAGGCTATTGCTCGATTGAAGCCTGATTTTAAAGAAGGTAGACCTAAAACATATAGTAAGAAGCAAATACAACATGCGTTGTTCTTATTAGATACAATGACATATAAACAAGTTGAAGAGATTACTGGTATTTCTAAGAGTACAATGATAAGAGCAAAAAGAATACAAAGGAATGTAAAATACGAAGGAAAAGAGGTTAAATAGTATGCAGAATAATAATCAAAGATATTGCGAACCTTTTAATATGACCCCGAAACAATTTCAAGAATATCAAGAAAGTAAGAAAACAAGATTGTTATGGTATATATTCTGGATGGTATTAGCTTCGGTATTTGTCGACAGAATTGTTTTGTACATAATAATAACTGGCTGGCTAATAGGTTCATACAGAAAGAATATGAAGTGTGAGGAACAGTGGATTAAGGATGGTAGCTTAAAGAGAAGTGTTTAATATAAATTCACATAATGAGGATACTCGATGGAGTATCCTTTTTTACTACGGGGATATTAACACTTTTACTTGAATTATGGCGACGCATAAGGTATATAGCTGATTTTTTTTGATACACAAATAATCTGGGATGATACGATAACATTTAAATTCTTTACGAGAGATATTAATAAGTATTGAATTCGAATGTCCAACACATTAATAATTGCAAAAATTGGAATAAAGTGGTAGTATTTGTTATAAAGGAGATGATAGTATGGCTGAAAAAATGACTTATATCAATCCAAATATGTTGGTTTGGGCTAGGGAGGAAAGTGGAACTTCTCTTGATGATGCCATAGATAAGTTTGGTACTGTTAATATAACAGCTTGGGAAAAAGGAGATGATTTTCCTACCTACTCTCAGCTAAAAGATTTGTGTAACTTATATCGAAAACCCGTTGCTATTTTTTTCTTTCCTGAACCGCCTGTATTGAAAAGTATTGTAACTTCTTGCAGAACGCTTCCCACTAATATGGAGCTTTTATTCTCTCGGAATCTAGTCAAATTATTAGATGAAGCTAGAGTTATGCAACTTAATCTTTATGAGTTAAATGATAATGAAAATAAACGGATACATAAAATTAGGAAAGAAGAATTCAATTGTTTTGATATAAAGTCTGTGGCTAAAAAACTTAGAGATGTTCTTAATGTTAGCTTGGAAGACCAAAAGAAAGTCAAACGTTATGATAATGCTTTTGAATTATGGAGAGAGAGTTTTTATCAAGTAGGCATTTACGTATTTAAGGCGGCTTTTAAAGATGAAGGAATATCTGGGTTTTGTTTGTATGACTCGGAATTTCCGATAATATATATCAATAATTCTTTTTCACTATCAAGGCAAATATTTACTTTGTTTCATGAAGTGTATCATTTATTATATAAGACTAGTGGATTGGATTTATTTAAAGACCCTAAAAATGCAAATTACTATAACGAGTCAGATGAAATAATTGAAGTTAACTGTAATAAGTTTGCTGCTGAATTTCTCGTTCCAAATAAAGACTTTGAATCAAATATTAGTGGTAAGTTTTTTAGTGAACCATTAGTTGATAAATTAGCATCGCATTATTGTGTTAGTAGAGAGGTAATATTAAGAAAGTTTTTGGATAAGGACTATATAACACAAGATGATTACTACGACTTAAGAGATGAATACCTTAAGGATTATATCCGATTTATTGAAACAAAATCTGATGATAAAAGTAGTCATGGAAATTATTATAATACTCAAATGGCATATTTAGGTGAACGATATCTTAGGCTTACTTTCGGAAGTTACTATCAAAAGAAAATATCAATTACTCAATTATCAAAATACCTTAATATGAAAATACCATCACTGAAAACCATAGCCACTAAGAAGGGATGGGGTTCGTTATGATATACGTAGTTGATAATAATATATTTTCGATGACTTTTAGAAATTTTTCAATGGATGTATTCCCAGATATCTGGATGCCATGGTCAAATGGGATGAAAGAAGGTAAAATCATATCTATCGATGAAGTTTATTGTGAAATGGAAGGTACATGGGGAAAAAAAGATGAAATCGGTCAGTGGTTAAAAGAGCATAAAAAGTATTTCTTGAAGCCCTTAAATGAAGAAGGATTTTATATAAGAGAGATATTTAAAAGTAAGAAGTTTAGAGAAGGAATTAAAGAAAAAAGTTTACGTAATGGTACACCTGAAGCAGATGCTATGATAGTAGCAAAGGGTAAAGTTGTAAATGGAGTAGTAGTAACGGCAGAAGGAGAAAAAGAAAATTCTGAAAAAATTCCTAATATTGCTGCTACTTTAGGAGTTCCTTATATGAATAGAGATAATTTTTATAAATTGTTAAGGAATATACATAATGGAAGGGAAGAATACGAAGGGGTGTTTATATGTACACGATTATTATGTCCAATTTCATTGGAATCATATCTTGAAGAACGAAATGAGTTGCAAGCAGTGATATGATAAATTTCAAAAGACCCGATAGGGTCTTTTGTTATATAGAATACTATATTTACTTCTTGTCGAATAAGAGGTAAAATTATCCTATTAAAGTTAAAAGGGGGAGTCAAAATGACTATTGAAGCAGGCGTACTTGGGCTAATAGCTTCTTTATGTACTTTATTAGGTGCATTCGTTGGTGGATTTTTTTTATATATCGTAACAAACAAGACTCTTAATTCAAATACCAAAAGAGAGATAATGCATATAAGTGCAGAACAGGATTCAGAAGAAAAAAGACTTAATATTACTTATATCACCGATAAAAGAGTAGATTGGATGTCAAAAATAAGAGATGTTTCAGCTGAATATCTATCATTAATTTATGATGTTACTGCATCAGGAATTTTCCATACAATTAAGCCAGAAATTATCACTAAACTTAATGAAAAATCAACACTTTTAAAATTATATTTAAACTTTATGGGTGATATAGATGCTGTAATTATAAATATTATTAATGATGTTAACCGTGATATTAAGAACAAAAGATTTGAAGAAGCTCAATTAAAAGCAAATTTACTAATAAATCATTTACAAATATATTTAAAACTAGAATGGAATAGGGTAAACAGTGAAGTGAAAACGGGTATCTATAATTCATCACAATTAAGAAAAGAAACTATTGAATTATATGATAAATTTATTCATGGAAACAAAATTGAAAATTATAAAATAAAAGAAGTTTGCGAAATATTAAAAGAAAAATATAGTTGTGAAAAAATGTGAATAAAGGAGTAGAATTAATGGATTTTTTTGAGATTATAACAACGATATCTTCTATAATATTATTATTAGCAGCAGTAGCAATCTCGTTGATAACTTATCATTCCCAGAAAATTCATAATAGAAATAGTGTTAAACCATTATTAAATATAATATTTGGTGATTATGAGTATGATATTCACATAAAGACACAAAACAATGGAGTAGGGCCAGCAATAATTAAAGAAATATTATGTAGTAATAATAAAGATAAGACTAATTCATTAATTGAATTAATACCTAATGAATTTCAAATTAAAAATCATGGAATCGTAAAGCTTCAGAATTTCGTAGATTTTGTTGAAAATATTGAAGAAAGGGTTATTGCACCAAATAAGGAAATTATTATAATAAAATATGAACCAGAATACGATAGTGAGTTGGTGGCTATTCGAACCATTCTAAAAGATATTAGCATTAAAATTAGATATGTTGATATTTATCAAAAAGAACAACCAGTTCGTTTTAGAGATTGTTCATGGTTTGGAAGAACATTATAATATATAATACAAGGAGGATACCGTTAATGTACGGTATCCTTTTTTGTTATAATAAGTATTGTTATAATAAAATTTATATGATATACTAGATTTCAATCTAGCGCCCTCAAAACGAAAAAATCTAGTATTAGATTGAGAAAAACTAGTAAAATCAATGGTTTCACATTGGGCTATCGCCAAACGGTAAGGCACTGGACTCTGACTCCAGCATCTCAAGGTTCGAATCCTTGTAGCCCAGTTAAATAATAATGAAGTCGTGAGACTTCATTTTTTGTTGTCCTAAAATGAATTCAATGGAGAGAATTTGTATTAGCTAGAATAATCCTTTTTACATATTTTTGTATCGATTTTTATTCATACGAATTACTTTAAACTAATTCGTAAAGAATAATGTTATACAACAGAAGGAGCATCTTATATGGATAGATTTTTTAGACTTCATGAAAATGGGACTAATACAAAAACTGAAATTATTGCTGGAATTACAACGTTCATGACAATGGCATATATTCTTGTTGTTAATCCCACGATTCTTTCAGAGACCGGGATGAATTTTGGTGCGGTATTCACAGCGACGGCTCTAACCACACTAATAGCGACTGTGATTTCAGGCCTTTACGCAAGACTGCCTTTTGCACAGGCTCCCGGAATGGGATTAAATGCATACTTTGCATATACTATTGTGCTCGGTATGGGGTATACATGGCAGTTTGCACTGACTGCTGTATTGTTGGAAGGTATCCTTTTTATCATACTTACAATATTTAATATCAGAGAGGCAATCATAGACAGCATTCCGAGCAATATAAAGAAAGCTATTTCTGTAGGGATTGGACTTTTGATATCATTCATAGGACTGGTGAATGCGAAGATAATCGTTCGGCCGAAATCTGGTATTGTTAGCTTGGGTGATATTACAAAGGGTGATGCGCTTCTTGCTATTATAGGAATCATTATTACGGGATTCTTTTTAGCGAAAAATGTGAAGGGAGCACTTCTAATCGGAATTGTTGCATCAACATTAATAGGCCTGCCTTTGGGAATTACAAAGCTCCCCGGTGCAATATTCAGTCTGCCTCCATCACTGGAACCGTTATTTTTCAAATTTGAATGGCAGAAAGTCTTCTCGGTTGATATGCTTATTGTTCTATTTACGCTCTTATTTATGGATATGTTCGATACGGTGGGAACTCTGGTTGGAGTTGCAACAAAAGCCGGCATATTGGATGACAAGGGGCGTGTGCCTCATGCAAAGGAAGCATTGCTTTCCGATGCGATTGGAACAACGGTTGGAGCCTGTCTCGGTACGAGTTCAATATGCACCTATGTAGAGAGTGCAGCTGGTGTTGCGGAGGGAGGCAGAACTGGGCTGACAGCTATTTCAACTGCATTTATGTTCGGTATCGCTCTTTTCTTATCCCCATTATTTATCATGATACCCTCGGCTGCTACGGCACCCTCCCTTGTTTTGGTAGGATTATTTATGATATCCCCGATTAAGGAAATAGATTTTGAGGATTTTACAGAGGCAATCCCTGCTTTCTTTACTATTATCATGATGCCTTTGGCTTACAGTATTTCTGATGGCATTGTATTTGGAATAGTTTCATACGTACTCTTGAAGGTACTCACTGGTAAACCGAGAGAGGTTTCCATAGCAACTTATGTTGTTGGCTTGTTATTTGTTTTGAAATTCCTTATTAGTTAAACACTTAGTGTTCATTTTTATTGATAGACTGCTACGATTGAGATTAAAAGTATATTAAAAATAATGACTTACATCAAGATAGATATCTTTATATTTACGAATAAGAAAAAAATCAAATATATCATTTGATTTATAAATATGAATAATCATATTGATGATTGGGTATGTGCTTTTGTTACTTAATATATTGATATTATAGCACGGCAGTAAAAAATATGGTAATAATGTAAATAAATAACTTTAAAAATCTTTGTTGCATTATTTACTTTTTCATACTATAATAACCCCATAATACAATTTAATAAATGGTTCGGCATCTATGTTCAGCTTTCTAGATTTATATAATATATTTTCTTTTTATATAATAGTTGAATATTAGATGGAAACGAAAGGGTTTCAACATTTATCAATAACTACCCTAAACGGTGGTTGTTGATAAGGGCTGAAACCCTTTTTTAATTTACAAAAAATATGGAGGTGGATATTTATGAGAAAAAAATTATTATCATTAGTTCTGGCTACTGCATTGGTTGGCTCCTTATTAACAGGCTGCGGCAGTAAAGAAGAAAAGACCAGTTCATCAAAAGCAACAACAGCTCCAGCTGGAAAGACTGCATCTTCGGGGAAAGAAGATAATGTAGTAAATATCGGAGTTGTATGTACCATTACCGGTGGCAGCGCCATCTATGGCGAAGGTGCAAGTAATGCAGTTAAAATGGCAGAAGAAGAGATTAATGCCAGCGATAGTGACATCAAAGTTAAGATTGTTAAGATTGTTGATGACGCCAGTGATTCCAAACAGGCAGTCAATGCTTACAACAGCTTAGAGCCGGAATCTCCGGAAGCAGTTGTTGGTGCATTTTTCTCGTCCGTTACATTACCAATGGCTCAAATCGCAAAAGAGCAGAATATGTTATTACTTGCAACAGGTGCTACCAATAAGAAAGTAACCGAAATTGGACCTACAATCTTCAGAGATTGCTTTATTGACCCTTATCAGGGTAAGATGGCAGCACAGTTTGCGAAAGAGCAGGGTACTAAGAAAGCAGCAGTTATCTATGCAAAAGATGATGACTATTCGAATGGGCTTAAGGATGCATTCATAGAGAATGCAAAGGCGAATGGTATTGATATTGTTTACACAGGAGAATGTACAACGAAGGATACAGACTTTACAGCTCAGGCTTCACAGGCAGTTTCGGCTGGTGCTGATTTCGTATTCTATCCTTGCTTCCTTGATACCGTTCCATTATTCGTACAGCAGGTTAGAGATGCCGGCTTTAAAGGAAAGATCATGGGTGGTGACGGATGGGATGGTTCCGACACCTCCGGTCTGGAAGACTACTTTAAGGATTGCTACTTCACAAATCACTATTCATCAGAAGATACTGCACCGGCAGTAAAGAATTTTGTTGAGAAATATACCGATAAATATGGTAAAGAAAGCTTAAATGCATGTGCAGCTCTATATTATGATGCAATCTACATGTTAGTTCAGGCAGCTAAGAACGGCGGCGGTACAGATACTGCATCCTTAGTAAAAGGTATGACTGGTATGACCTTTACTGGTGTCGGTGGTACCTTTACAATTGATGAGAATCGTAATGCGATTAAGAGTGTTGCAATCAATACATATGATGGTGGTAAAGTTAAGTGGTTAAAGACTTTGGCACCGGAGAAATAAAATAATTTAAATAATGTAATGAACAGCAAGACTACGACACAGGATCAGTTCCTGTGTCGTATGTTTGATACATGAAGCAAAATAGTCTGCATAGCTGATTATTTTAAAATATCGGAAAGATAGGTGTTTGCATGGCGTTATTTATTCAGAGTTTAGTAAATGGTTTGAACCAGGGTGCAATTTATGCGTTAATTGCACTTGGATATACCATGGTTTATGGCATTATCCGTATGATTAACTTTGCACACGGAGATTTTATAATGGTCGGTGCTTATACATTATTTTATACAATACCTTTAATGGTTAGAGCCGGAGCGCCTGCATGGTTAGCTGTATTGATAGCAGTTGTGGTATGTACGGTTGTTGGTGTTGCCGTTGAAGTGATTGCTTATCGGCCGGTACGAAAGGCCGGAGCTATGACAGCATTAATTACAGCTCTTGCAATGAGCCTTTTCCTTGAGAATTTGGCGATGGTTGTATTTGGTCCAAATCCAAAAATCGTTAAACCAATATTTAAGATGCAGTCTCTTAATTTCCTGGGAGCTACCTTACAGGTAAAATATTTACTTACCCTGGGTATCGGGCTTATCATAATGATTGGGTTACAGGTATTTATTAAAAAAACAAAATTAGGTAAGGCCATGAGAGCAGTTCCACAGGATAAGCAAGCAGCTACTCTTATGGGAATTAAAGTGAATTCAATTATAACAGTTACCTTTGCTATCGGTTCTGCTCTTGCTGCCGTAGCTGCACTTATGTATTGCAGTACTTATCCAAGATGTACAACTGATATGGGAAGCGTTATGGGTTTAAAAGCATTCATAGCAGCAGTAATCGGCGGTATCGGAAGTATTCCGGGAGCCATGATTGGTGGCATCTTAGTTGGCTTAATTGAAATATTGGTAAAAGTTTACATTGCTCCGGGCTGGTATGAAGCTATTACATATAGTCTCTTAATCATTGTTCTGATTGTTAAACCATCCGGTATTCTTGGTAAAAACATTGGCGAGAAAGTCTAGGTGGGAATTGTGAAAAAATATAATTTTTCACAAAGTGAATTGTAAAATTCACTTTGTAAATATTGTGCTGGCGCCCAAATTCACGGTGTTTCGGCAGAATGGAGATTAATATGAATAAGATAAAAGAGAAAAAGTGGGCATATTTAATAAATTTTATTGGTGTTTGTGTACTGTTCCTGCTGTTTATGCTACTTTTCAAATCTCAGGTATTAGGTGCAAGAACCAACTACATCAAAGGTATTTTTACAACAGCATGTTATACGATTATTATGGTTGCTTCACTTAATTTACTGACCGGTTTCATGGGTGAATTCTCCCTTGGTCATGCTGGTTTTATGTCCGTGGGAGCTTACAGTTCAGCAATCGTTACTAATATGTTGGTTGATAAAGGCATATCTGATATTCTTCTATTTATTATAGCATTAATTGTTGGCGGTATAGCAGCCGCAATTACAGGTGCTTTAGTAGGTATTCCGGCATTAAGGCTTCGAGGAGATTATCTTGCTATCGTTACTATAGCCTTTGCGGAAATCATCAGAGTTGCATTTTGTAACTTTGGAATCACTGGCGGCGGAAAAACAATGAGCGGTATAACAAAGCTTTCTAATTTCTACTGGTGTTTCTGGGTTATGGTAATCAGCGTGGCTATTATGTATATGTATGTTCGTTCCAGATACGGTCGAACAGTAATTGCAATTCGTGAAGATTATATTGCAGCTGCCGCCAGCGGAATTAATGTAACCTATTATAAAGTTCTGACGTTTACGATTTCTGCTTTCTTCGCGGGAGTGGGGGGAGCAATGTATGCTCATTATATGACAGCGATGATACCAACAAACTTCAATTTTATGTATTCCGCAGAGTTCTTAACTGAGGTTATTATCGGTGGTACAGGATCCTTAACCGGATCTATTATCGGTGCAACCTTCTTATCCGCATTACCGGAAGCAATGAGACAGTTCGCTAAATACCGTATGCTTGCATATTCTGTAGTATTGGTATTAGTAATGATCTTCAGACCGGGCGGAATCTTCGGAAAATATGAATTCTCCTTAACAGGTACTATTTCCAAGATATTTGGAAAAAAGCAAAAGAAGGAGGTTAGTAAATAATGAGTACAGAACAGCCCGTATTAAAAGCAACACACTTAGGAATATCCTTTGGTGGATTGAAAGCAGTAAGTGATTTTAATTTTGAAATAGGTAAAAGCGAATTATACGGATTAATCGGCCCTAACGGAGCCGGAAAAACAACCGTATTTAATTTACTTACCGGTGTTTACAAGCCTACGGAGGGTGCATTTTTCCTAAACGGCGAAAATATGAATGGTAAAAAGACACATCAGGTGGTACAGGCAGGTGTTGCAAGAACCTTCCAGAATATACGTCTCTTTAAGAAAATGACAGCTCTGGAAAATGTAAAGGTTGCAATGAATTTGAAAATGAAATATTCCCTTCCTTCCGCAATTTTTCGTTTACCGGCATATTGGAAAGAAGAGAAAGAAATTGATGAAAAGGCAAGAGAACTGTTAGCAGTTGTAAACCTTGGAGACAAAGCAGATTTTGTAGCTGAGAATCTTCCCTACGGACAGCAAAGACGACTAGAGATTGCAAGAGCACTTGCAACTGGTATGAAGCTCTTATTATTGGATGAGCCGGCCGCAGGTATGAATCCTACGGAGACAGCAGAGTTGCTTGATATTATTAATGTAATTCGTAAGAAATTTAATATCTCTGTTCTTCTGATTGAACACGATATGAGTCTGGTTATGAAGATTTGTGAGAAGATTCAGGTTATTGACTATGGTGAGACAATTGCATTTGGAACACCGGAGGAGATTGCAAATAATCCAAGAGTTATAGAAGCATATCTTGGTAAAGAAGACGAATAGGAGGAAGAGTGCTAATGTTATCAGTGAAAGATGTTCATGTTTCATATGGCGCTATTCACGCCATTCATGGTGTCAGCTTAGAGGTTAATGATGGTGAGATTGTTTCCCTCATTGGTGCAAACGGTGCCGGAAAAACAACAATTCTTCATACAATAACCGGCCTTAAGGCAGCAACAAGCGGAACAATTACATATAATGATCTTGATTTACGTGCAACCGATGCCAGTAAACTGATCAGATATGGTATTGGCCATGTTCCTGAAGGAAGACATATATTTCCGGATATGACCGTTATGGAAAATCTGGAGATGGGTGCATATAGTAAGAAGGCAAGTAAAAGTGATTTAGAGAAAAATTATAAAATGGTATTTGAAAGATTCCCAAGATTAAAGGAAAGATATAAGCAGATGGCAGGAACATTATCGGGTGGTGAGCAGCAGATGCTTGCCATGGGTAGGGCCTTAATGGCTGACCCCAAAATCATTCTGATGGATGAGCCTTCCATGGGACTTTCCCCAATTCTGGTTAAGGAGATCTTCAGTATCATTAAATATTGCCATGACATGGGAATTACCATACTATTAGTTGAACAGAATGCAAAAATGGCACTTGGTATAGCAGACAGAGCTTATGTTTTGGAAACCGGTAACATAACAATTAGCGGTAATGCCAGGGAATTGCTTGAAGATGACAGAGTCCGTAAGGCATATCTGGGACAATAGTCGGTTTTGAGCTGCTGTGAGACAGCAGAATGGAGGTTTGTGTGGAGAAATTTGTACTTGCTATTACAAGAACCTGCGGAAGTGGAGCAACAACAATTAGTAAAATGCTTGCGAAAGAGTATGGTATCAATATGTACGATAAGCAGCTTCTTCGCTTGGCTTCAGAAAGTAGCGGAATTAATGAGGATCTGTTCTATAATGCAGATGAGGAAGTTAAGAAAACCATTTTATACCGTGCCTCTAAAAAGGTATACAACGGTGAATTAATTCCTCCGGAAAGCGATAATTTTACCTCGGATATTAATCTGTTTAATTATCAGGCAAAAGTACTGAAAGAACTTGCTGAGGAAGAATCCTTTATAGTAATTGGCAGATGTGGTGACTATATTTTGCGCGACAGAAAAAATACAATTTCCATCTATATTACTGCAGATCAAGAGGCTTGTATTGAACATGAGATGGAGAGAATCGTATGTAACAGAAGAGAAGCTAAAAAGCATATTAACAAAATAAATAAATTTAGAAGTGATTATTACACTTATCACACCGGCAAAAAGTGGAGAAATTCGGATAACTATGATCTGTGTATTAATACGAGTAAGATTGGGTATGAAAACACGGTAGAATTGATTAAGAATTATGTTAAAATGAGAATAGGAGATTAGAAGGTGTAATTTATTCGATATTTGTGTAATAAGTAAAAACTGGAACCAGCTAAATAAAAATGGAAATCAGGTGTATATTATGGAGAACTTAGGATACTACGATGGGAAATACGATTTAATTGAAAATATGACCGTGCCTTTTGATGACAGGGTTCATTATTATGGTGATGGTGTATATGATGCCACATGTGCAAGAAACCATGTCATCTTTAACTTGGATGAGCATATTGACAGATTCTATAACAGTGCCGGACTTTTACAAATTACAATTCCCCATTCTAAGAAAGAACTAAAGAGTATATTAAATGAAATGATTCAAAAGGTAGATGGGAATACACATTTTGTTTACTGGCAGGTGACAAGGGCAGTCGCTCCAAGAAAGCATATATTCCCTGATAACCCAGCTAAATTATGGATTATGATCAGACCTTCACAAATAGGTGATCCTTCAAAGTTATTAAAGCTCATAACAGTTGAGGATACAAGATTTTTGCATTGTAATATAAAAACATTAAATTTAATTCCTAATGTTTTAGCTTCACA
Organism: Bacillota bacterium; assembly: GCA_023393095.1. Classification (GTDB taxonomy): domain Bacteria; phylum Bacillota; class Clostridia; order Lachnospirales; family Lachnospiraceae; genus Mobilitalea. The sequence goes on along the minus strand of JAEWMT010000090.1, from coordinate 27,201 downwards.
AAAAGGCGAGCTGGAAGGTTGTGATGAGATTGTATTCCACCGTGGTGACAGAGTTACAGAATGTTCACATAGTAATGTGAATATCATAAAGGATGGAAAATTCATTACACCTCCGACGGATCATTATATTCTGCCCGGAATTGCAAGAGTCCATTTGATCAAAATGAGCAAAAAGTTTGGCATTCCAGTAGATGAGACTCCTTTCACCATTAAGGAAATGATGGAGGCGGATGAGGTTATTGTTTGCTCATCAAGTAATTTCTGCCTGTCAGCATACGAAATTGACGGACAGAAGGTAGGAGGTAAGGCTCCTGAATTGCTTCACAAGCTTCAGGATGCTCTAATGGAAGAATACTTAGAAGCCACGAATCAGAAGGAGGTCTGATATTCCATGACGAAGGAAGAATTGTCTATTTATAACGTTGGAGAGAATTTGGACAATTTAATGAATTTAGATCCCAGAGGTTATGGAGTATGCCGTATTTTATATGCAGGAAGCAGAGCTTATACGGGAGAACCGCTTACCACCCATTGTGCTAAGAAGCTCGTAGAGAATATCAAGCCTGGTGACTTTGTATATATTCTTACCGGTTTTATTCTGTTACCTCATAAGGTACCCGAGACGGACGGAATTGTTAGCTCCATGCTTTTATGCCGCTCCCTAGTTCAGGCTTTTGATGCAAAACCAGTTATTATCTGCCCGGAGGACAATTTAAAAGCAGTAAAGAAATGTGCCAGTGTAGTCGGACTTCACTGCTACGACGATTTGGATAAGGTTGCAGAGCTTCCTGTATCCATGGGCGTAATATCTTTTACAAAGGATATGGAGAAAGCTGAGGAGCAGGCAGACCGGATTATCGCACAGAAGCTGCCGAAGGCTGTGATTGCCATTGAAGCAGCCGGTGCAAATAAATTCGGAGAATATCATAATGCAGCCGGTGTCAACATTACCGAGCTGGAAGCAAAAACAGATATTATGTTTAAGAAACTTAAAAATAAAGGCATACTCAATATTGCTATTGGTGATCTTGGAAATGAAATAGGAATGGGTGCGATACGTGAGCATATCTTAAAATATGTTCCCTACACAGATGATGACCAATGTAAGTGTGACTGCAAAGGCGGTATTCTGGCGGCTACCAGTGCGGATAATATTATCACAGCAACGGTATCCGACTGGGGATGCTATGGTTTAATGGCTGCAATTGCTTACCTGAAAAAGAACATGGATATTTTCCATGATGGAGATATGGAAATGGAAGTTATGCGTGTAGCAACGAGAAGCGGAATGGTAGATATGACGGGTTCTCTAATACCTGGAATTGATGGATTCAATACAAGAATTATTGTAAATATCGTTGAACTCATGCGCCGCTGCACAGGATATGCAATCAGATATGATAATAATACCCATTGGTTTGACAGTGTTCTGGAGAAAGGATATTTTCAGGCTAAGGGTTAAATAAAAGCTGTTACGAGGCAGAACTCAAAGAATTTTGATCAAGGCAGAATTCTTCGGATTAAAAATGAAATCTAAAAGAACTTAACTTAGAACTTCTAATTGGTATATTGAGAGATGCTGTATCATGTTTGTAAGAATGGAGGAAAATATGTCTGAATTACGTATATTACCGGCAGGAGATTTGTCTGTTGTAGCTGAATTTGGGAATGAAATAAGTACAGCCTGTAATGAAAAAGTCAGGCTGTTAAATGAAAACCTGAAAAAGAGCGAAATGAAAGGTATCGTCGAGACAGTTCCTACCTTTCGCTCCTTACTTGTGTACTATGATCCTCTTATAATTTCTTATGAAAAGCTATGTGAATGCATCCGTACTGCTTCCGATACGAAGGGGGATATCAAGTCAGATTCCAAGAGAATTGTTGAGATACCCGTTTATTATGGTGGGAAGTATGGAGAAGATCTTGCTGATGTTGCAGAACATGTGGGAATGAGCGAAGAAGAAGTGATCAAACTTCATTCCGGTACCGATTACCTTATTTATATGCTTGGCTTTCTGCCGGGTTTCCCTTATCTGGGAGGAATGGATCAAAGGCTTGAGACTCCCAGGCTATCGAATCCGAGAACATCCATTCCCGCAGGGTCTGTCGGAATAGGAGGAGAACAAACCGGAGTCTATCCAATTACTTCCCCGGGAGGATGGAGACTGATTGGAAGAACACCGTTAAAGCTTTATGACAATGAGCGTGAGAACCCCACTTTGTATCAGGCAGGCGATTATATTCATTTTCAGCCGATTGATGAAGAAGAATATAACCGCATCGAAGAACAGGTTAAGAGCGGGAGCTATCAATGCAGAATAACCAACGGAGATAAAGTGTGAAAAACGCTTCACAGTCAAAGTAGAGGAGAGATCAAGAAATATGAGTATTCAGATAATATCTCCCGGTGCATTAACCACGGTACAGGATTATGGTAGAGTCGGATATGGTGAGATTGGGTTTTCACCCTCCGGAGCAGTTGATAACGAATCCATGGAGCTTGCTAATATCCTGGTTGGTAATGAAATGGGGGAAGCAGTTCTGGAATGTACTATCATAGGTCCCACAATTCATTTTACCAGAGATAATGTGATTGCAATTACCGGTGCATTCATGTCCCCTAAGGTAAATGATAGGGAAATTCCCATGAACAAGGCAGTAACTGTAAAAGCCGGTGAAGACCTGTCACTTGGTGTTGCTGCAACCGGATGCCGAAGCTATATTGCATTTGCAGGCGGTCTGCAGATTAAAGAATGCTATGGCAGCAAATCCACCAATATGAAATGTGTGATCGGAGGCTATTGCGGTAGGGCATTAAAAGCGAATGATGAGATAGAATTCGCAAACCCGGTTGCTCAAATGGAAGGTGTGGAGAAGCATTTCCATAAACAATTGGAAGCAATTGCTTCACCCAGGTCAATTCGTGTCATCATGGGTCCTCAGGATGATTATTTTACGCAAGAAGGAATAAAGACCTTCTTAAGCAGTCCATATAAGCTGACCAATGATTCCAACCGAATGGCCTGTAAATTATCCGGTACTGTCATTGCCAGTAAAAAGACCACGGACATCATCTCTGATGGAATTTCATTAGGCTCCATCCAGGTATCCTCGAATGGACAGCCAATGATTATGCTGTCAGACCGGCAGACCACGGGCGGATATGCCAAAATTGCAACAGTAATATCCACCGATATTCCCGGCATAGCCCAATGTAAACCAGGAGATTCCGTCCGCTTTAAAAGTATAACGTTAGAGACAGCCCACATACTCTATAAACAACGTGTGGAAGCGATGAAAAAAATACAACGTAATATGCAATAACAATAATTAAATAAATATTATCGTATTAATACTTAACCATTCGCGCATTAGCTTTAATCAATCAATATTAAAATGCTGTTACAGTTACTAAATCCAGCACCGTAATAAACCTATATTCTGCGGAAGTTGTCAGTACCAGGAATCCGCAGATGTATTTCCTGATGTCGGACAGCTGCTGCATCGTCCGAATCAGTAAGACATAATGTATTACCATGTCTTAACTGATACGGACGATACAGCAAGATGTCCTAGATTGGAAATACATGTGGATTTCCTGTGTGCTGACACCTTCTGCAGGCAAAGACCTATATCCCGGTGCTATCACAACTCACAACCCACAACTTACAGCGTATAGCAATTTGCGCGACCCAAATGGTTTGATTGGAGGAAACTATGGATTATAGAAATGAGAGTCCTTCAAAGGTCAGAAGGCTGATCAGAAAGGGAGAAATTACATCCCCGACGGCGGGTATGTGTGGAGGTTATGCTCAGGCTAACCTTGTAATACTGCCCAAGGAGCTGGCATATGATTTTCTGCTGTTTGCACAGAGAAATCCAAAAGCCTGCCCGATCCTCGAGGTCATGGATGCCGGTGAAAGATCGGTAAAATATATGGCAAAGGATGCGGATATTGCTACGGATATTCCCAGATACAGAGTATATGAGTATGGTGAATTAACCGGAGAATATACGGATATCGAAAAGTTTTGGAAACCTGATTTTGTTAGCTTTTTAATCGGTTGCAGCTTTTCCTTTGAAGAGGAATTGCTGGAAGCTAACATAACAGTTAGACATATTGAAGAGAATTGTAATGTTCCAATGTATCTCACGAATATCCCATGTGAAAAAGCAGGAATATTCTCCGGTAACATGGTTGTGAGTATGAGGCCAATACCCCACAAAGATGTTCCTAAAGCTGTTTCGGTAACGGCTGCAATGCCCAGAGTACATGGAGCGCCGGTACATATCGGATGTTTTGAAGCAATCGGAATCAAAGATATTAATCAACCTGATTTTGGAGATATGGTAACAATAAAAGAAGGAGAAGTACCTGTGTTCTGGCCCTGCGGAGTAACACCCCAGGCAGCGCTTATGGCATCGAAGCCTCCATTTGCAATTACCCATGCTCCCGGTCATATGTTTATTACTGATGTTAAGAATGTGGAACTGAAAATATAGAGAAGGCAGCGGAGTGTTTATTAGCAGACAAATAACTGGTTGCCTTTTTATTATTAATCTAATTAGAAATGGAGGTCAATATGTATCAGATTGATTTGAACTGCGATTTAGGTGAGAGCTATGGAAGATATACACTTGGTATGGATGAAGAGGTAATTCCTTTTATATCATCAGCCAATATTGCCTGTGGATATCATGCTTCCGATCCAGTAATTATGGATAAAACAGTGCAGCTGGCTAAAGCAAATGGCGTACATGTGGGAGCTCACACAGGTTTTCCGGATTTACTTGGTTTCGGTAGAAGAAATATGACTCTGTCACCAAAGGAAGCCAAAACCTATACAATGTATCAGATAGGTGCATTGCAAGGCTTTTGCAAAGCAGCAGGTGTCCCCCTTTACCATGTGAAACCCCACGGTGCTTTTTATAATATGGCAGCTAAGGATTACGAATTATCCTGTGCGATTTGTGAGGGTATTGCTACAATAGATCCTAAACTTATTCTTCTGGGACTGAGTAACAGTCAGATGGAAAATGCGGCAAAGGCTGTCGGAATCACTTTCAAGCAGGAGGTATTTGCAGACCGTGCTTACGAAGATGATGGAAGCTTGGTAGCCAGAAGCAAGCCAGGTGCAGTAATCGAGGATGAAGAACTGGCAATCAGCCGTGTGGTTAAAATGATTAAAGAGGGTACGGTAACCTCAATTAATGGCAAGGAAATCGAACTTAAGGCGGATTCCGTATGTGTTCACGGAGACGGTGCAAAAGCACTGGCATTTGTAAAATTGATTCGTAAAACCTTGGAAGACGAGGGTATTCAGGTGAAAGCATTTTAAAAGGAGGCATAACAATGTCAGAACTGAAAACACCGCTTTATGATGCTCATATAGCCAGTGGCGGCAAAATAGTCCCATTTGCAGGATATCTATTACCAGTTCAATATGATACCGGACTTATAAACGAGCATATGGCTGTAAGGAAGGGCGTCGGACTTTTTGATGTTTCTCATATGGGAGAAATCACTCTTAAGGGAGAGGATGCATTAGAGAATCTTCAGAAGCTTCTAACGAATGATTTTACTAATATGGTTAACGGTCAAGCAAGATATGCGGTTATGTGCTATGACAATGGAGGTTCGGTGGATGACCTGATTGTCTATAAACGTGCAGATCATGATTATTTTATCGTTGTTAATGCTTCCAACAAGGATAAAGATTTTGCCTGGATGAAGCAGCATGAATTCGGTAAGGCGGAATTTACCGATATTAGTAGCCGCATAGGTCAGATTGCACTTCAGGGGCCTTCGTCAAAAAAGGTTCTGGAAAAGGTTGCGCAGGCTAAGATGATTCCGGAAAAATATTACCATGCTAATTTTGATGCCCAAATTAAGGAATACAAGTGTATCATCTCACAGACGGGTTATACCGGAGAACTAGGATATGAGATTTACGTTCCTGCTAATGATACGGAAAAAATATGGAAGCTTCTTCTGGAGGCCGGCAAAGAAGAAAATATTATTCCCTGCGGCCTGGGAGCAAGGGACACCTTAAGACTTGAGGCTGCAATGCCTCTTTATGGTCACGAAATGGATGAAACAATTAATCCTCTTGAGGTTGGCCTTGGTTTTGCAGTGAAAATGGATAAACCGGACTTTATTGGTAAGAGTGCCATGGAGGAGAACGGTATTAAAGTAAAACGAATTGGATTGAAGGTAACTGGCAAGGGCATTATCAGAGAGCATATGGATTTATTTTACGAGGGTAAGCTTGTCGGAAAGATAACCTCTGGAACCTTTGCACCGTATCTTGGATATGCAATAGCAATGGCGCTTGTGGAACCGGAATTTGCAAAAGAGGGTAATATATTTGAAGCCGACGTCAGAGGGCGAAGAATTACGTGTGAAGCAGTTAAACTCCCATTTTATAAAAGAGAGAAATAAATTTACCAAAGCTAATTAGGCAAAGTTTAATTAACCTAGGCTATAAAGCAACGAAAATGTGCTTTTTGCTAATTTTATAAGATGCCGGGAACAGCATATTAATAGTGCTTACGGTATTTCGGCAGAATGGAGGGTATTATGAAAGTTTCGAATAATCTGAAATATACAAAATCACATGAGTGGGTAGCGTTTTTAAATGATACTACGGCAAAGATCGGTATTACCGATTATGCACAGAATGAATTGGGGGATCTTGTTTATGTAAATCTTCCTGAAGTTGGCGATGAGGTATTTGCAGGGGATACCTTCTGTGACGTTGAATCAGTGAAGGCTGTTTCCGACGTCTTATCACCAGTATCCGGAGTAATAGATGAAGTAAATGATGAAGTAATAGACAGTCCGGCTCTTATTAATGAAGATGCATATAGTGCATGGTTTATCACGGTAAGGAATATTACGGATAAAGAGGATCTGATGGATGCTGATGAGTATGAGGTATTTATTATGGATGAATCGAAAAAACACTAACAAAAGAGCCATATGATCTGGCAGAATGGAGAGTGTTATGGGAAGCTATATACCAGCAACTACACAGGATTATGATGAGATGCTGCAGACGGTCGGCGTAAAGAATGTTCGTGAACTTTTTGATGGAATTCCTCAGACCATGATTATTAATAAACTTAATATTCCTGACGGTTTATCCGAGCTTGAGGTACGACATACTATGGAAAAGCTGGCAGCGAAAAACAAGGTGTTTACATCCATTTTCCGTGGCGCAGGAGCATATGATCACTATATTCCGTCAATCGTTAAATCAGTTACCGGCAAGGAGGAATTTCAGACAGCTTATACTCCTTACCAAGCGGAAATCAGCCAGGGTATTTTGCAGACTATTTTCGAATATCAGACTCTGATTTGCGAACTGACCGGTATGGATGTATCGAATGCTTCCGTATATGATGGAGCTACAGCAGCGGCAGAAGGTATTGCAATGTGTCGTGAAAGAAAAAAGAAGAAAGCCTTAATCAGCGCAGGAATTAAACCCGATGTATTGGAAGTAATCAAAACCTATTGCCAGGGAAATGGTATGGAATACGAACTGGTTAATTTAAAAGACGGAAAAACGGATCTGGCGGAGCTAACCTTAAAATTGGATGACAGTATCGCCTGCATCTATGCAGAACAACCGAATTATTATGGAATAATAGAAAATATCACAGAAATATCAGAAATTGCACATTCCGTTAAGGCTAGGATGGTAGTTGGCTGTAATCCGATTTCCCTAGGAGTTCTTGAGACTCCGGCACAGTGCGGTGCGGATATTGCAGTAGGGGAAGGCCAGCCATTAGGGATACCGTTAGGCTTTGGAGGCCCTTATCTCGGATTTATGACCTGCAAGAGTGAGATGACCAGAAAGCTTCCGGGTCGTATAGCTGGTGAGACCACCGATAAGGATGGTAATCGGGCTTACGTTCTTACACTACAGGCAAGGGAACAGCATATCAGAAGAGAAAAAGCCTCAAGTAATATCTGCTCTAATGAAGCACTCTGTGCAATGACAGCAGCGGTTTATCTATCTGCGGTAGGGCCGGATGGATTGGAGCAGGTTGCCTTACAATGTTATTCCAAGGCACACTATCTGGCAGCAGAACTTGATAAAGTAGGATTTAAGCTTGTTTATCCGGGCGATTTCTTCCATGAATTTGTTACAGAATGTCCATGTAATCAGGGAACACTATTTCGTGCACTGGAGAAAGAAGGCATACTTGGTGGATACTTGCTAGATGACGGTAATCTACTATGGTGTGTAACCGAAAAGAATTCAAAAGAGGATATGGATAAATTAGTTTCTATCATAAAGGAGGTAATGTAAAATGCAGCTCATTTTTGAAAAGAGTAAACCGGGCCGCAGCCTGACATTATTTCCTGAGTGTGATGTAACGCTTTGTGAACCCAGGACAAGAAGAAAATCTAAGCCAAGACTCCCAGAGTTAAGTGAGAATGATATAAGCAGGCATTATAAACAGCTTATGAAACGCACCTTTGGTGTCAATGATGGCTTCTATCCACTGGGTTCTTGCACCATGAAGTATAATCCTAAAATCAGTGAAGAGATAGCAGCACTATCCGGGTTTGCCGGAATCCATCCGCTTCAGGATGAGGATACGGCAGCAGGATGTATGGAAGTAATGGAGTTGGCTGAGAAATATCTTGGCGAAATCACCGGTATGGACGCAGTTACTCTTCAGCCGGCGGCAGGTGCCCATGGAGAATTTACCGGACTAATGCTGATTAAAGCCTATCATGAAAATAGAGAAGATTATAATAGAAAAAAAATTATAGTACCTGATTCAGCCCATGGTACGAATCCGGCAAGTGCTGTTATGGCCGGCTTTGAAGTTATCAATATCGGTTCAGGCTCGGATGGATGTATCGATCTTGATACATTACGGGTGGCATGTAATGAAGAAACTGCTGGCATAATGCTGACGAATCCAAATACACTTGGACTTTTTGATAAAAATATATTAGAAATAACTGAGATTGTCCATAAAGCTGGCGGCTTATGCTATTACGATGGTGCGAATCTTAATGCTGTAATCGGTATTGTCAGACCAGGAGATATGGGATTTGACTGCGTTCACGTCAATCTTCATAAAACCTTTGCAACACCCCATGGGGGAGGAGGTCCGGGAAGTGGTCCGGTTGGTTGTAAGGAATTCCTTAAACCTTTTCTTCCTGTTCCCGTGATAAAGAACGGTGCATTTACGTACAATATGGATTCAATCGGCAAAGTACGTTCCTTCTATGGGAATTTTCTTGTTGCGCTCCGGGCACTTACTTATATTCTGGTGCTTGGCAGTGATGGGCTACCCCAGGTTGCAGAAAATGCAGTATTGAATGCGAATTATATGATGAATAAGCTATCAGATATGTTTCCGGCTGCTTACAAGTGCAGATGTATGCATGAATTTGTTATGGATTTATCTGAATTTAAAGAGAAGACCGGTGTTTCCGCTTTGGATGCAGCCAAAGGACTTCTCGATCTGGGCATACATCCGCCGACTATGTATTTTCCGTTAAATGTCCATGAGGCGTTAATGCTGGAACCAACAGAAACGGAATCCAAGGAAACACTTGACGAGTGTGTTGAAGCATTCCGAATGATTTATCTAAAGGCTTTCAATAATCCGCAGGAGCTTCATGATGCTCCTTTAAAGGTAGCGATAAAACGACCAGATGAAGTAAAGGCGGCAAGGAATCCAATGTTAAATTACTTTCAAGACAAGGAACAATCGTGTGGAAAATAGAGATTTTCAACACGGCGAATTTATGCTGACACCCAAATTCGCCGTGTATTAGCAGAATGGAGATTTTTATGGAGAAATATAATCTTATTATTATCGGAGCAGGTCCTGCCGGATATGAGGCTGCTATCTATGCGGCTAAAAAGGGTCTGAAAACAATGGTGGTTGAGAAGGCTCAGGCAGGAGGAACCTGCCTTAACCGGGGATGTATTCCTGCTAAGACCTTACTTCAGTGTGCACATACCTATTATCATTCTACCAATTCTGATAAATTCGGTGTGATAAATGATAATACCACCTATGATATCGACAAAGTTTATGAGTATAAGGATCAGGTAACAGAAAGACTTCGGGATGGAGTGGAACAGCTGCTAAAACAGAATGGAGTTACCCTCTGTTCTGGAATCGCAAAAATCCTTAGCGCAGGCGAAATAGAGGTTAAAAAGGATGATGTTAAGTCCTGTTACCGAGCAGATCATATCCTGATTGCCTCAGGCTCGGTTTCTGCAGTCCCACCGATTCCTGGGGCAGATTTACCCGGAGTATTTACAAGTGATGGTATTTTTGAAAATGCCAAAATATATGACCGTGTTGTAATTGTAGGCGGCGGTGTAATCGGAATGGAGTTCGGGGATTATTTTACTGCATTGAATAAGGAAGTTACCATCATAGAGTCACTTGACCGGATTCTTGCCAATATGGATAAGGAAGTATCCGGGAGCCTATCCATGTCCATGAAAAAGAGAGGCGCAAAAATACATACAGCCTCCTTTGTTAAGAAAATTGAAACGCGAGAAGAAGAGCTTCTGGTTGAATTTGAGGATAAAAAAGGAACACAAACAATTACCTGTGATGCAGTATTACTGGCAGTTGGAAGGTGTTCTGCAACTACCGGCTTGTGGTCCGAAGAATTAGATATCACAACAGAAAGAGGACAAATTATAACGGATCGTGCTGGGAGAACCTCGGTTCCCGGAATATGGGCTGCCGGTGATGTAACTCAGGGTATGATGCTGGCTCATTATGCATCTGCAGCAGCATGCAACGCAGTGGATGCCATTTGCGGGGAAACACCTAAGAGGGATCTTTCGGTAGTGCCAAGCTGTATTTACACGGATCCGGAGATTGCGTGCTGCGGCCTTACCGAAGCGGAGGCTGTCAGTCAGGGAATTGAAGTAAAATATGGTAAATATGGTACATTGGCGAACTGCCGAAGCGTAATATCCGGTGATGAGAGAGGCTTTGTTAAAATCGTTACAGAGGCTCAGACCGGTAAAATTATTGGAGCCCAGCTTATGTGTTCCAGAGCCTCCGATATGATTATGGAACTTGCTGCTGCTATCACAAATGGCCTAACCCCGGATGACTTATCTAAAACAATCCATCCACATCCTTCCTACTGTGAAGCAGTGCTGGAAGCCTCGGAAGATGTGGAGGGTATGGCGATTCATATTTCGCCTAAGAGAAGATATTGATCCGAAAACAATAGAATAAGGAGCCGGATATTCATGAAATATATTGATGTAGAAACCACGGACCCAGCCTTTAATTTAGCCTTGGAACAATATGCTTTTGACGAACTTTCCGAAAATGATGATATCTTCCTGTTGTGGCAGAATGATAATGCAATCATCATCGGTAAGAATCAGAATACGTATCTTGAGATTAATACGGATTACGTTAAGCAGAACAAAATCCGGGTTGTACGCCGATTATCTGGCGGTGGCGCGGTGTATCATGATCTTGGTAATTTGAATTTTACTTTTATCATGAGAGAGAAAGAAAAGCATTTTGACTTTTCGAAATTCTGCAGACCTGTTGTCACTGCGCTTAAGAAGCTTGGCGTAACTGCAGAAATTAACGGAAGAAATGACATGGTGATTGATGGTAAGAAGTTTTCTGGTAACGCCCAGTACTTTAAGAACGGGAAAATCATGCATCATGGAACATTGATGTATGATTCGAATTTGGAGGTTGTCAGTAATGCATTGAATGTAAGCCAGGAGAAGATGATAACCAAGGGTGTCAAAAGTATTAAGAGCCATGTAACCAATATCCGCCCCTATATGGAGAACAAGAATATTCCGATTAGGGAATTTAAAAAGCTTCTAGTGGAGCATATGTTTGAGGAGACGAATCTTACGGAGTATCCTCTTACAGAGGAGGACTTTTCCCGAGTTCAGGAGATAGCGGATGCAATTTATGAAACCTGGGAATGGAATTACGGTAAATCACCGCAGTATGAGATCTGCAGGAAGATACGATTGGAAGGCTGTGGACAGATTGAGATATGTATGAATATTGAAAATGAATGTATAGCTGATTTTGATATTTACGGAGATTACTTCTCCTATAAGGATAAGGAGGGTCTGTGCAATGCAGTAAATGGATCGGCACTTCTGAAAGAAGAGCTAATTCGCAGACTGGAAGATATCGATGTTGGAAGCTATATTCATAATTTCACTGTTAATGGACTGCTTCAGCTGATACTCGGTAATGAAGAACCATAAACTTGCCCAATATCACAATTAAGTTATTCTTTTGTTGCATTTCGTCGCTTTCCATGGTATATTATATAAAAAATTAATAATAATGTTACTGTAATAAAAGGGAGTAGCTACCTTAATGGGTGATAAAGTCAACATACTGACCTAACGGTCTGGCTTTATCGTGACTGTAATCAGTTAAGTGAGACTTTTAACACAGAAAATATCAGAAATTTTCTTTTCCATTACATAATATTGGAGGAGATTATCTGATATTTGTTGTGTTAAAGGTCTTTTATTATGAATAAAAAACAAGTGGAGGTCACAAAATGTCAGAATTTATAAAAGCAGCGTTATTTGTTGTTGTAGCCGAAATGGGAGATAAAACCCAACTTCTTGCAATGGCTATGGCAAGCAAATACAAAGTAAGACAGGTAATGCTTGGAGTATTGATAGCAACGGTTCTTAATCATGCATTGGCAGTAGCGTTAGGAAGCTATTTAAATTCAGTAATTCCAATAGATACGATTAAAATAGTAGCAGCAGTTGCGTTCCTTATCTTTGGTTTCTGGACTTTAAGAGGGGATAAAATTGATGATGATGATAAAAAGAAGAAGAAATTCGGACCGGTGATAACGGTATGTATTGCCTTTTTTATTGCTGAAATGGGGGACAAGACCCAGCTTATGACAATTGCAATTGCGGCAGATAGTATTAATCCGCTATTCATACTGCTAGGTACAACAACCGGTATGTTAATTGCCGATGGTATCGGTATTATCTGCGGAGCCTGGATGAGTAAGCATATTCCTGAGAAATATATTAAATGGGGAGCCGGATTGATTTTCATTTTCTTCGGAACGCTGACTCTTTATCAGTCAGCTCCTGAATGGTTGCTAAGTCCGATTTATATCATTGTTTACTTCCTTATAGTTGGTACATTAACTTATCTGATCGGTGTAAGATATACTTATAGTGAACAGGCCGATAATAAAAATCTGTCGGAAGATAATGAATAAGCTGTTTATTATAATTTCCCAGTAATGTTCGACAACCGTTATTGAATCCTGCGGTCTGGTTATGAGGCATGTTCTGATGGCAATAGCCATATATTTTGGTTACACTTAACAATCGCTACCTGTTTACTTTAAACAGAAAGGCAAGTTTTATCTGTCTTAACTGTTCTAGGCAAATGGGTAGCGATTATCTTGCTTATGGAAAAGATGAAAAGATGAATTGTATCCTTGATTTATGTTTTATATTCCTGACCTTTTAAATCGTATATGGACTATAGAATGATTGCTATCTGCCAGCACCTTTAAACATCTTTAAAAGTCTGAGATAATGGCTTGCCTCACGTAATGTATGGTCACCAAGTAAAGGAATGATGATGGACTTAACTTTACATTGAATCAAACCCTGTGTTCCCTGTGCTTTGAAATCCCGAATGGCACGGGTAGCCGTCAGTGCATCATCGGTTATAGATTCCGGGGGAATGGTCATATCCATTGCAGCCGAAGCTTCTTCTGTCAAATGATCAAATTGATTACCAAAAGCATTGGCAGTATTAAAAAGTGCTTCTTCCGTTGGATCAAGCAGGCCACGGATGAACTTGGCGTGTTCGGCCATGATTCTGTTCCAGAACATTTCCTGTTCTAAAATAGTCTGCGCCATATCTTTATCTTCCCCATATTGAAGATATTGAATCATTTGAAGATAGAGTTTTGCTTCGCGCAGGATATGATCGATCAGCAGAGGATAATTTACTGTAAACATGGAACAGTTTAAAACATTAGATAATATTCGTGTTTTGAATTTGATTAGTTCAGAAACGCAATCAATATAGCTCTCGTTGAGTTGATATACTCTGTTTTCCATATGCTGATTGAAAGATTGCATAGAACCGCCCATTAATTCGGCTTCTGCCTGAGTCAGTGTGATGGGAATATCGATACCTGAATAGAAGGAGGAAGCTCTTTCTGCATCGACGGTATATTGAGTAAAGACTTCTCCTGATCGTAATACATCAGGGCTTACAATACCATTAGACAGGTTTACTACTTCCCATAATAACTTGTCAAATTCTCTGCGGAAAGAGTCTGCCTGTTCCGTGTAGTTACTATCCCTAGGTGTAAATCCAAGTTCCAGAAAAAAAGAGTGTTCCTTCATTATTCTTCCAAAAAAAAGATGCAATTCTAATGATTGCCGTACAAAGTCATTTCTAGAATCCAATTCATATCCCCCGCATAAAGGCATATAGTATGTAATTATTCTATGAGAGAAAGATATGATTCGTGACAATAATGATGAATATTACTTCAATAAAGCATAAGATAAGGATGCAAATTATTAGAATCCATGAAACTCTATTGGGGAATACGCAGCTATCTTATGCTTTATTGAAACTTTTATTAATCTTCCTCATTCTATATTTAATAAATTAGGTTATTTCTGAAGAAGAGTTGATTTCCGCCTCATTCGATATATTTTTGATATCTTCTATCTTATGAAGAATAATTTGCTTCTGTGTTGTACTTAAGCTTTTTATGGCAGCTACAATTTCATAGTCATCATTTTTTTCATTGGGAATCTGATGATCATTTTGCATATTTACATCCCCATTTTCCTTATTATACGACTGTGCCAACGATCAATAATAGCTATGCCAACATTATACTAAACTTAGAATAATTTGTCAATATATAACATGTAAAATATTTGACTAAATCAGACAGTTTTGATAATATCAGATTGGAGGAGATGCATAATTTTGAATACGAGAGTGAAATTACTTAGGAATAAATTAAATATGAGTCAAAGCGCATTCGGAAAAAAATTAGGGGTTACCGCAGCAGGTATCTCAAAAATTGAGAATGGTAAGCGTGGTCTGACGGAACATATGCTGTTAATGATATGTAGAGAGTTTAATATAAATGAAAATTGGCTTAAGAATGGAGAAGGAGAAATCTTTCGACATAAGCATCCCGACAGCATCGAACAATTAGCACAGATCTATCTACTGGATGAGCTTGATAAAACCATTATATTGGAATACATAAATTTGAATGAGAAAAAACGAAGCGTTATAAAAGAATATATTATGAAAGTTGCCTATGGCAATAATAATTCTGTAATGCTGCAAGATGGAAATGCTTCCCCGGGCATATTAAAATGCGCTGAGGAAGCAGATAATAAATATTAAGTAT
This sequence comes from Bacillota bacterium, assembly GCA_023393095.1. Lineage (GTDB taxonomy): Bacteria > Bacillota > Clostridia > Lachnospirales > Lachnospiraceae > Mobilitalea. The sequence continues at coordinate 11,756 of JAEWMT010000090.1, read as the reverse complement.
AATGTGAGAATAAATCTTATGATTTAGAGACTAAATATTCCGATTTGAATAAGCATTATCTTGTTACATTCTTTACCCATTTCATGGACCGATATCTCCAGGTAGATATCGGTATTTTCATTATTTCATCACTTAAAAGGATAATATAAATAATCGGTACAGGAAGCTTCAGCACGAAGGCTGCGATTACACCGAATAAGATGGAAACTCCCCATAAGAAAACCGTATCCAGGAATAAGCCGAATTTGATATCTCCACCTGCCCGAAATACACCAACGATCATGGTGGTATTATATGCCTGGGCAATTGCAAAATACGACATATCAATCATCATAATATTAAGATAGTTTCTTGCCTGCCCGCTGAGAGAAAGGAATTCCTTTGCAACCTCTGAGGTACCAAGGATAACAAAGGAGCCGATAATACCCAGTATGATGGTGAGGCGCACGAAACGTTTTGCATATTTTTTAGCCAGCTCTTGCTTATCCTGACCTAATGCTTTTCCAAGAGTAATAGCAGTAGCATTTGCCAGGCCGAAGGCTACAACCATTGCAAGCTGTCTAATTACCTGTGTAACGGAATTTGCTGCTACCGCGGCTTTGCCCAAATGACCAATAATAGCAGCAATTACGGAGGTTCCGGTTCCCCAGATCAATTCATTTAGCATCACAGGGAAGGAATAGGTTAAAAAATCCTTCATAAGCAGCTTATCACGTACGAAGATATCTCTGATACGGAAACGTATCGTTTTATTAACGAAAACAGCATATAAAAGAACCAAAATAAGTTCGACGCATCGGGCAATTAAGGTTGCTAGTGCTGAGCCGCGAATACCCATAGCAGGGAATCCTAATTTACCAAAGATAAAGACTGTATTTAACAGTATGTTAACGACCAATGAGATGGAATAGATAACGGTGGCGATGATAACACGTTCGACACTTCGCATAATGTTCAGATAGATCGTTGTCACAGCACTTAAGAGGTATGTAAAGGAAATGATTTTTAAAAATGCAGCCCCTTGTAGGATAACATCTGTTTCTTTACTATTTGTGAATATATGCATAATGGGAACGGGGAACAGTTGCACGGCAATGGTAAATAAAAGTGCTACCGACAGGGAAAAACGCATCGTAATTCCAAGAATTTTCTCTATTGTACGAATATCTTTCTTCCCCCAGTACTGAGCAGTAAGGACTGCAGCTCCGGAGGTTAAGCCGAAGAATATCAGGGACATGATAAAATAAACCTGACCCGCCAGAGATGATGCGGAGAGAGCAGTCTCACTTACTTTACCCAGCATGATAACGTCTGCGGCTGAAACACCTACATTAATTAGATTTTGAATAGCCATAGGCAATACTAATGAAAATACCAGCTTATAAAAATGTCTTTTCTCTGCTTTATCATTGATAACGTTCATGGTAAGCTCCCCCTCACTAAGTTAAAAGTCTGTATTATATAAAAAATGAAAATGTGCTAGCAAGGGTGAGAATTGGATACCCTAACCAGTTCCATATTAGATTTATCAACTTAACATTTCTAAGTTGGATTGTCAATAGTTATATTCTCAAAAGCTGGCTCACAATCCTTAAGTGGATTTGCCGACCTTTAACAGTAAAATTCATTCTATTATCAAAGGCGGCATCAGAGATTATGGAGATTCTTTCTGAGATCAACAATTCAGGCAAAACAAAAGAGGAGTTGTCAATGTGGCTTTTTGATATGGGGCTATAGCATAGGCTATTCGGTGAAACCTACTTCCAGATTCCTGATATTCATACAATTTACTTGCATAATGAAATTTATGGGGTTAGAATATTGAAAAGGTATCACAACGTTACAATGAATTATTATGAATCAGTAGAAGTAATTGCGAAAACCATACATTTACAAAGACTATAAAGTTGCGTAATTGCCGAAACATGAATCATTAATTATGGAGGTATATGAATGGATCAGATTGACAAACAGCTTTTAATTATGCTTCAGGAAAATGCAAGGGTTCCGCTCAAGCAGCTGGCCGAAAAGGTATATTTATCCTCTCCTGCGGCAGCAGCGAGAATTGCACGACTTGAGAAGCAAGGCATTATTAAAGGATATCATACGAATGTTGACTGGTTCAAACTCGGTTATCATATTACTGCTTTTATAAACCTTGAGGTGGCTCCGGAACAGAAAAAGGAGTTCTATCCCTATATCAAGGCCTGCCCTAATGTGATGGAATGTAATTGTGTTACAGGTAATTACTCCATGCTGATTAAGGTTTGCTTTCAAAGTACGATGGATCTGGATACATTTATCGGAGATATGCAAAGGTTTGGAAAAACCAGTACTCAGATAGTCTTCTCAACAGCGGTGGAACATAGAGGTATTCAAGTATTGGAAAATGAGATAAATGAATAGAAGGTGCAACAAATTGGTAAAACTTCTTAGATATCTGATGAATTATTCAATTGTAATACCACAATCCAATTTGAGAATTATATATGATTACATAATGTAATGCCGATAAGGAGACTGTGCATGAAAGAAATGCTGCTTCAGAATTTTGAAGATATATTCGGTAAGGAAGGCAAGTGCCAAGTCTATTTTACTCCAGGAAGGGTTAACCTGATTGGAGAACATACGGACTATAACGGAGGGCATGTATTTCCCTGTGCACTGACGATTGGAACTTATGCAGTCGCACGAAAAAGAGAAGATAAGACCTTGCGTTTCTACTCAATGAATTTTAAAAACCTAGGAGTAATTGAATCTTCTATCGTTAATTTAGAAAAGCGGGCAGAGGATGACTGGGCAAATTATCCCAAGGGCGTTATCTGGGTCATGCAGAAAAAGGGATATCAGATCGAAAGTGGTTTTGACGTTCTGTATTTCGGCAATATTCCGAACGGTTCCGGTTTATCTTCTTCAGCTTCTCTGGAAGTTTTAACTGGATATATCCTAAAGGATTTCTTAGATCTGGAGTTAAGCTTAACGGAAATCGCGTTAATCAGTCAATATGCGGAAAATCATTTCATCGGAGTTAACTGCGGTATCATGGATCAATTTGCATGTGCCATGGGTAAGAAGAATAATGCGATCTTCTTAGACACCGCTGATTTATCCTATGAATATGCTCCACTTGATCTTGGAGACTCTAAGATTGTTATTATGAATACGAATAAGAAACGTGGTCTTGGAGATTCCAAATATAACGAAAGAAGAAGTGAATGCGAGACTGCTCTTGCAGATTTGCAGAAGGTTGTCAGTACTAAGGCACTCGGTGAACTGACAGAGGAGGAATTTGAAACCTATAAATCAGCAATTCGAAATCCAATCCATGCAAAACGTGCAAAGCATGCTGTTTATGAAAATCAGAGAACAATCATAGCGGTGGAGGCTCTAAAGAATAAGGATCTGATTTTATTTGGCAAGCTTATGGTTGCCTCCCATGAATCTTTGAAGTATGATTATGAGGTAACTGGTATTGAATTGGATACCGTGGTTGAGGCTGCCTTAAAGCAGGAGGGTGTCATCGGTGCAAGAATGACGGGAGCAGGCTTTGGCGGTTGTGCAGTCAGCATTGTGAAAGAAAATGCTATTAATGTATTTGTCGAAAATGTGGGTAAGGAATATAAGGACAAGATAGGATATGAGCCTGCCTTTTATATCGTTGAGATTGGGAATGGCCCCAGTGTTTTATAATTGATGTTTTAGTTTATATTAAGAGTCGAAATCGAAATCAATAAATTTAGATGAGGAAGCTATGTTCAAAGTTATTTAAAGGTTCTTATTTGACAGGGAGTTTTTATATAGTAAATTATTTTTATATTTTATATTAGGAAAGAAGGTAAATAACTATGACAATTTTAGTATTAGGCGGCGCTGGATATATTGGATCTCATACGGTATATGAACTGATTGATAAGGGAGAGGATGTAGTAATTGTAGATAATCTGGAGACAGGATATATCGAATCAGTCCATCCGAAGGCTCGTTTCTATCAGGGAGATATTCGCAACCGCAGCTTCATTGATAGTGTATTTGACAAGGAGAAAATTGATGCGGTAATCCATTTTGCAGCTAATTCCTTGGTTGGTGAGAGTATGGAAAATCCTCTGAAATATTATGATAATAATGTCGGAGGTACGAAAGTATTACTGGAGTCCATGGTGGCTCATAAGGTAGATAAAATTGTATTTTCCTCAACAGCGGCAACCTATGGTGAGCCGGAACGTATACCGATTTTGGAGACCGATAAGACCGTACCGACGAATACCTATGGTGAAACCAAATTGTCCATGGAGAAGATGTTTTATTGGACGGAGAAAGCACATGGACTTAAATATGTTTCTCTTCGTTACTTTAATGCCTGCGGAGCTCATATAAGCGGTAAGATTGGTGAAGCTCATAATCCGGAGTCACATTTAATTCCTCTGATCCTACAGGTTCCGAATAAACAGCGAGATGCAATAAAAATATTTGGTGAAGATTATAATACGAAGGACGGTACCTGCATCCGGGACTATATCCACGTTACAGATCTGGCACAAGCACATATACTGGCTGTTGAATATCTTATTAAGGGTAACCCAAGCAATATCTTCAATCTTGGTAATGGTATTGGATTTACCGTTAAGGAGGTAATTGAAACCGCCCGTAAGGTAACCGGTGACCCAATCAAAGCCGAAATGTCACCAAGACGCGCTGGAGATCCCGCTGTGTTGATTGCTTCCAGCGAGAAAGCAAAGACAGTACTTGGTTGGAAACCGGAGCATGCAGACCTTGAAGAAATCATTGCTTCTGCATGGAATTGGCATAAGAACCATCCGAACGGATACGGTGTTACCAAAAAGTATGGGCAGGAGCATGGAGGTAAGTAACATTGAAAAACGTTGTTCTAATTGGAATGCCTGGTGCTGGAAAAAGCACGATAGGAGTAATTCTGGCAAAAGTACTTGGATATAATTTTATGGATTCTGATTTACTAATTCAAGAACAGGAAAAATGTCTGTTGAAGGATATTATAGAACGTAAAGGCCTGGAAGGTATGATAGCAATAGAAGAACAGGTGAATCGTGATATTAAAACGCAGAATACAGTGATTGCTACAGGCGGCAGTGTTGTCTATGGTGCCGGTGCAATGGAGCATCTGAGGGAAATCGGTATTGTGGTGTATATCCGCCTCAGTTATGAAACGATTGAAGAACGTCTTGATAATATCAGGCAAAGGGGCGTAGTTTTCAGGGAAGGTCAGACCCTGCATTCCTTGTATGAGGAACGTTGCCCACTTTATGAAAAATACGCCCATATTATTGTTGACGCTGAAAGACTCAGTATGGAAGAACTGATGGAGCAGATTGCAAAAAATGTAACTGGAAGGTTGTAGTATTTTACAATGATGCATTTATTTGTTGATATCGGCATTAGTTATTTGGTAGGCACCTTTGTTGACCGAAATATTTTTTCCATCAGTAGTAAATACAATAGTACCCTGCTCATCCGTTCGGTATAAATTGATATGATGGTTTAACATGGAACGCATTACTCTTGCGCTTGGATGGCCATGTTCATTATCCTTTCCAACACTGATTACACCATAAGTGGGATGAACCGCTTTAAGAAAGGCTTCCGTGCAGCTGTTGGAAGAGCCATGGTGTCCTATCTTTAAGACATCAGCGGATAAATCAATTTTATTTGTTAGCATTTCTTCTTCAGAGATATCCTCTGCATCTGCAGCAAGCAGGAAGGAAATTTTGCCATAGACCAGTTTGATGCAGACACTATAATTATTCAGATTATCATAGGTTGGGGAGTTTGGAGCAGTAATTGTAAAAACAGCGTCTCCCAGATGATATTTGTCACCTACTTCGGCAATTTTGGTCTTTATCTTATGTGAACCAATTGCATTAAGTACATCATGAAAGGTTTTAGTATTATAATTTACTGCAGGCAGGATGATCCGATCTGCCGGAAAAGTATTTAGAACTGCGTCCATCCCTCCCATGTGATCGGTATGGGGATGGGACGCTATTACATAATTCAGTTTAGTGATATTCTCTGATTTCAGATAATCTGTAACTATCTTTGCTTGATCATTATTTCCTGCATCTATCAGCATATTAGCATCTTCATCCTTAATCAGGATGGCATCACCTTGACCGACATCAATAAAATGTACCTCCAGAAATCCGGTGGTATGCGTGGATTTACTGTCTGTTATATTATCTTTCAGTGAGTAATATAAAATCAGGAATATTGCCAATGATGCGAGAAGAAGGGATATTCCTATACGATTTATATGATGTTTCTTTATTCTGCCCATAATTACCTCTGACTGAATCTCTCAATATATTATATGAGTGTACTGCTTATTACAATGTATTATATTCACTGTAGAAGATATAATACGGATTAAATATAGTATCAATTATGCTCTAAAATCTGATTATTACCCTGTTGACAAAAATGATTATTTTGCTATAATTAAATCGTAAGTAGTAAGTAGTAAGTAGTAAGTAGTAAGTAACGAGAAATAATAAATAAAAAATTACTTGCTGTGGAATAGGAGGATGTTCAAATGCAAGATTTATCTATCACCCAAGAATATTTTATTTGTGCTTTAAATGAAAAGGGAAGGATTTCCGGGTTAAGTACAGAAAAGCTAGTTTGCCTGGTTGCAGCTGGTTTGCTGGAAATGCAGTTGGAAAACTGTATCACGATTAATAAAAAGGAAGTGAATGTAACAGGTGAGCTTCCTGCAGGTAGGGACTATCTAAAACCCCTATATGATTATATCAATCAATCAAAGGCTGTTAAAATTGAGAAAATCATGGAAGCCTACAATTATTCATTTACAGACAAACGTTTGGATGAACTCGTGGGAGCGATTGGTAGCAGCCTTACAATGCTGGGACTTGTTGAAACGGCACAAGCAGGCTTGCTCGGGAGCAAAAAAAGTTATATTCCCAAGAAAAACACAATCAATGGTGTAATCGATATGGTTCGGGCAGAACTCTTGGAGAATGGCGAAGTTACAGATGATGTTGCTGCATTGGTTGTTCTATTGGATAAAAGCAAGAGCATTAACAAGTATTTTTCAGAGTTTGAACGCAAAGAAATAAACACGAAGCTTACAGCAATTATCAATTCCCCAAATGGGAATATGGTTAAGAGTATGGTCGAGCAGGTAAATAATATGATTAGTATTATGCTTGTCCTTATGGTGGCTTATAGTTAAAGGATGGGAAAGTATTATGTCAAGACAAAGAAGTATGGAGGTAATCGAGCAATCTGAATATGTGACCATTGGTGAGTTGGTAAGGTTAACTAACATAAGATATAGTACATTGAAGTATTATACAGAAGAAGGCCTTTTATATTTTGAACAGGAGGAGGAGAATCTTACCAGGAGATACAAAAGGGTTGAAAGTATTGATCGGATTATGCTTATTAAAAAACTGCGGGAGAGTGGGAAGTCTATTCCGGAAATAAAGGAATCATTGATTTCATCATAACAAATTTACAATGATTTTATGTAGAAGAAAGAGCAATTCAACAAGGGTATATTAACGTCTTGACCGCCCTAATAGATTGCTCTTTCTTTGTTTTTGGGTTATTATTCTTGTTGAATAAGAATTAGGATATAAACAGAATATATTTCACGTAAGATATAATAAATTCTTTATTTTTAAATAACGGTATATTGGAGGATCATTTGATATGAGGTTGTTTATTGCAGTATTATTTAAGGAAGAGATAAAAAATACTTTATATAATACAATCACAAAGTTGAGAGACTGTTCAGAAGGTAAATATACTGCTAAGGATAATTTGCATTTAACATTGAATTTCATCGGAGAGACGGATCGTCTTAGTGATATCGGACAGATTATGGAGCGTGCAGTAGAAAATTCAATAACGAAGCAATTTCAGTTAACCATTCAGGGAGTGGGAAGGTTTAAACGCAGGGAAGGAGATATCTACTGGATTGGTGTCCAAAAGGAAGCCAGCCTTTGGAGACTTCAGAAAGAACTGGCAGAAGAACTTAAGCAAGCCGGTTTTCAGGATATTGAGATAAAAGAATATCAACCGCATATAACACTCGGAAGAAAGATAAATATAAATCAGGGATTTGCCGTCAAGGAATTAGAAGAAGGTTTGGAACCTATTATGATGGAAGTGAATAAAATTAGTTTAATGAAATCGGAACGGCTACAGGGAAAGCTGATTTACACGGAGATATTTAGTGTCAATTTATTGGAAGCTGCCCAGTTGCAACATGGAGGAGGATTATGAAAATTTTAGTCGATGCGGATGCCTGTCCGGTAAAAGATATCATTGAATCTGTTGCAGAAGAAATGCAGATTCCAGTAATTATGTTAATTGATACAAGTCATATCCTTTCTTCCCAGTACAGTGAAATTATATCTGTAAGCAAGGCGCCGGACGCCGTTGATTTTGCTTTGATAAACCGAACCAGCAAAGGAGATATCGTAGTTACTCAGGATTATGGCGTAGCAGCCATGGCTCTTGGAAAGGGTGCCTATGCAATTCATCCGGGTGGTAAAATTTATTCGGACAGTAATATTGACGTTATGCTGATGGAGCGCGATATAGCAAAGCGCTGTCGCAGGGCAGGGAAGCGCGTCAAGGGTCATTCGAAAAAAAGGACTTCAGAAGATGATAGCAGATTTGCTGGTACTTTTATTATGCTTTGTAAGAAAGCGATGGAAAAGAATTGATTTTTTATAATACGATAGATATAGGCCATGTTATGACTGATAGAAAATAGCCTTTATATTCTTTGAAGTTTCTACAAAACAGGATAAGGATGTATGGATCTAAATATGTTTTGACTCTTCCAATATTACATAAATTCATTGTTTTAAAAATAATTATTTATATTATTGGGGCTATCGCATTTTAGGAATATATGACAAAAGGTACTCTGCATTAAGAAGATTAAGCGGAGTACCCTTTATCACGTTAGGTCTTTTGTGATGGCCTCATTTTTATCACATTGAAATGTAATTCAGATTGATTCATTGCGATAAGATCACTTTGACCATGGAACATATTATCAAGTGAAAATCCATGAAATCAGAACAAACATTCGAAAATGTATTGATTTTACAGACCTCCTATGATATAATGAAAAACATTCGAAGTAGTAAGAGTTATAAGAACACTAATAAATAATTGAAAATAAATGGATAGAATATAAATAATTTGACATCATGATACAATCCGAAGGGACTAGGGAATCATTTTAGACTCTTATGTTATTTATTATGAGAATATGTGGATGGAGATGCTATGTGTATGGAATTTAAATTAGTTTCGGAATACCAACCGACCGGTGATCAACCGGAAGCGATCAAAGCCTTGGTAGAGGGTTTTAAGAGTGGTAATCAATGCCAGACCTTACTCGGTGTAACCGGTTCAGGTAAGACATTTACCATGGCAAATATAATACAGCAGGTACAGAAGCCTACTCTCATCATAGCACATAATAAAACTCTGGCGGCACAGTTGTATGGTGAATTTAAGGAGTTCTTTCCGGAGAACGCAGTAGAGTATTTCGTAAGCTACTATGATTATTATCAGCCGGAAGCTTATGTTCCGTCAACAGATACTTATATAGAGAAGGATTCCTCAATCAATGATGAGATTGATAAGCTGAGGCATTCTGCAACCGCCTCTCTGTCGGAACGCAATGATGTTATAATTATTGCCAGTGTTTCCTGTATCTATGGCTTGGGAAGCCCAATTGATTATCAGAACATGACACTTTCCTTAAGGCCGGGTATGATTAAGGATCGTGATGAAGTACTTAAAAAGCTGATTGAGATACAATATGATCGCAATGATATGGATTTTAAGAGAGGAACATTTCGTGTAAGAGGAGATGTTGTGGAGGTATTCCCAGCTTCTTCCGCGGATGTTGCTGTACGTATCGAATTCTTTGGAGATGAAGTAGAGCGGATTCTGGAAATTGATGTGCTGACAGGTGAGATTAAAAACAGCCTTGAGCATCTTGTCATATTTCCAGCCTCTCATTATGTAGTATCTCCGGACAAGCTGGAGAAAGCAATTTTAAATATTGAAGAGGAACTAGAGGAGCGGACTCGTTACTTTAAGAGTGAGGATAAACTTCTGGAGGCACAGAGAATATCGGAACGGACTAACTTTGATATTGAGATGCTTAGAGAAACAGGGTTCTGCTCCGGTGTTGAGAATTATTCCAGACATTTGACTGGCTTAGAACCTGGATGTCCGCCTCATACCTTAATGGATTATTTTCCGGACGACTTCATGATTATTGTGGACGAATCCCACATTACGATTCCGCAGATCAGAGGAATGTTTGCGGGTGACCGTTCAAGGAAGACTACCTTGGTGGATTTCGGTTTCCGTCTGCCTTCTGCATTGGATAACCGTCCCCTGAACTTTCAAGAATTTGAAAGTAAGATTAGCCAGATTTTATTTGTTTCTGCTACGCCTTCCGTATATGAAAGTGAACATGAACTGCTTAGAACCGAACAGGTAATCAGACCTACGGGACTTCTTGACCCTGAGGTTTCAGTAAGGCCGGTCAACGGGCAAATTGATGATCTGCTGGGCGAGATCCATAAGGAGCTTGAGAAGAAGAGTAAAGTATTAGTAACTACACTGACCAAGAAGATGGCGGAAAACCTGACATCCTACCTCAGGGAAGTTGGAATCCGTGTGAAATATCTGCACTCGGATATTGATACGTTGGAGCGGTCTGAAATTATTCGTGATATGCGTATGGATGTATTTGACGTACTGGTTGGTATTAACCTCCTTCGAGAAGGTCTTGATATTCCTGAAGTAGGTCTGGTGGCAATTCTGGATGCGGATAAGGAAGGTTTCCTTCGATCCGAGACCTCATTGATTCAGACGATTGGACGTGCTGCCCGTAATTCCGAGGGACATGTTGTCATGTATGCCGATGTCATTACGGATTCGATGAAGAAGGCGCTTTCAGAGACAAATCGAAGAAGGCAGATACAACAGGCTTATAATGAAGAACATGGTATAACACCGACTACCATTAAGAAAAAGGTTCGTGATCTGATCAGTATCTCAAAGAAAGTAGAGACGAACATCAATGAGATAGAAAAGGATATGGAATCCATGTCCCGTCAGGAATTGGAAGTATTGGTTAAGAAGGTAACTCAGCAGATGCACACAGCGGCAGCAGAGCTTAACTTTGAACTTGCAGCACAGCTCAGAGATAAGATGGTAGAGCTGAAAAAGCAACTGCTTGAGGTAAGTAGTAATTAATAAAAAATGCGAAAAGATTTAACGAATATATAATTAAGATTTATTTTAGTTGCTAAGATAATCTGGAATAGGTGGTACAATGGCAGAAAAGAAGAATTATATTAAAATCAGAGGAGCTAAGGAAAATAATTTAAAAAACCTCAGTGTTGATATACCAAGGGATCAGTTTGTAGTACTTACGGGTCTTAGTGGTTCGGGTAAATCCTCTCTGGCATTTGATACAATTTATGCAGAAGGTCAGAGAAGATATATGGAATCACTTTCTTCCTATGCAAGGCAATTCCTCGGGCAAATGGAGAAACCGAATGTAGAAAGTATCGAGGGATTACCGCCGGCGATATCCATAGACCAGAAATCAACCAACCGTAATCCACGTTCAACGGTTGGTACTGTAACAGAGATCTATGATTATTATCGTCTTCTTTATGCAAGGATCGGAATTCCCCACTGTCCACAGT